>NZ_JBIGLU010000008.1:0-199206 GCF_043658375.1 Pseudomonas sp. PsB
TGACGGGCATCCATGCCCGTCACCTCCCTCCGCAGTCCCTTCGCTCGGCCTCCTGAAGTCGCAATCGGCGGTGCCTGAACTACCGCGCGCTTAGAAGCAAAAGCAAAAGCAAAAGCAAAAGCAAAAGCAACGGCAACGGCAACGGCAACGGCAACGGCAACGGCAACGGCAGTTGGATGGTTCCCGGGAACCCGGCGAACGTCGCCGACCTCTCAGTTCCATAGGCCTTCTTAGGAGGATGCCGCCCATGAAACACCTGATGCCTTGGCTATTGGCCGCCAGCCTGACTGCCTGCGGCGAAACCGCCCTGCTGAATGTACTCGACGGCAGTGGCCCAACCCCCCAGCTGCCTGCTCCGGTCAAGACCACCCTCCCCACTGTGAATATCGCCCCGGCAGTGGGCTGGCACAAGGACGCCAAGCCCGAAGCAGCACCAGGCACTCAGGTGAAAGCGTTCGCCAGCGGGCTCGACCACCCTCGCTGGCTATACCTGCTGCCCAACGGAGACGTGCTGGTAGCTGAAACCAATGCCCCGCCCAAACCCGAAGATGGCAAGGGCCTGCGCGGTTGGGTCATGAAGAAGGTGATGAAGCGGGCAGGTGCAGGCGTGCCCAGCGCCAACCGCATTACCCTGCTACGTGATGCCGACCACGACGGCGTGGCTGAAATCCGCACGACCTTCATCGAAGAGCTCAACTCACCGTTCGGCATGGCCCTGGTCGGCAAGGACCTCTACGTCGCCAACACCGACAGGCTGCTGCGCTTTCACTACGAGCCCGGCGCCATGCAAATTCGCAATGAAGGCCAGCCGGTAGTCGAGTTGCCAGGCGGGCCGCTCAACCACCACTGGACCAAGAACGTCATCGCCAGCCCCGATGGCAAGAAGCTTTTCGTGACGGTCGGCTCCAACAGCAACGTAGGCGAAAACGGTATGGACAAGGAACAGGGACGCGCCGCGGTCTGGGAAGTGGACCCCGCCAGCGGCCAGCACCGCCTGTTCGCCACCGGCCTGCGCAACCCTAACGGCCTGGCCTGGGAGCCGCACAGCGGCGCGTTGTGGACGGCAGTCAACGAGCGTGACGAGATCGGTAGCGATCTGGTACCGGACTACATCACTTCCGTGAAGGACGGCGGTTTCTATGGTTGGCCCTACAGCTACTACGGCCGCCACGTGGACGAGCGCGTGCAACCGCCAGCGCCTGAAAAAGTAGCCCAGGCGCTGGTGCCCGACTACGCCGTGGGCCCACACACGGCATCGCTGGGGCTGGCATTCGCCGAACCGAATGGGCTACCAACGCCCTTCGAACAAGGGGCATTCGTGGGCCAGCACGGGTCGTGGAACCGCAAGCCACACAGTGGCTACAAGGTGATTTTCGTGCCGTTCGACCCGTCAGGAAAGCCCTCGGGCAAGCCCGTAGACCTGCTTACCGGTTTTCTGGATGAGCATGGCAAAGCCCAAGGGCGCCCGGTCGGCGTAATCACCGACGGGCGTGGCGGCGTGCTGGTAGCCGATGATGTCGGCAATGTGGTCTGGCGGGTGAGCAAAGCCCCGCCTGTCCTCAGGGGTTCTGCGCCAGATGCCCTTGCGGAATGACGCGCTTGGCCTGCAGGTAAGCCTTGGCCCAGTAGCTGTTGGACAGGTAGTCCAGGCGCACCGTGCCACCGCTGGAAGGTGCATGCACGAAGCGCCCTTCCCCGACATAAATGCCGGCATGGCTGACCTGCGAGCCGCCACTGGTGGCGAAGAACACCAGGTCACCGGACTGCAGCGCCTTGGCATCCACGGTTGGCGCGCGCATGACGATCATCTCACGCGTCGAACGCGGCAGGCTTATGCCGGCAGCATCACGGTAGACGTACTTGATCAGGCCACTGCAATCGAAACCGGAGTCCGGCGTGTTGCCGCCCCAGCGATAAGGCGTGCCCACCAGGCCGATAGCACGCATCAGCACGTCATCGGCAATCGGCGAAGGGCTGGGCTGGCTATAGGTTACCTGCGGCTGTACCACAGGGGCCGGCGCAGGCGCACGGCTGGAGCAGGCAGCCAGCAAGGCTGCCAAGGAGATAAATGCGAAGCGCGCCATCTTTACCATGGCCAGAACATCCTGTCTGAGTCCGCTGGGCCGCAGCCGAAAAGAATTGAGAATTTAGATTAGACGCTTTCTATAAATGCGCACGGCGGCGAGCTTTTTTCAAAGCATCGCCGCCGCGGCAGGATATATCATTTTGCTATCAGTTGCGCGCGATATTGGTGGTCGGCGCCATGGCCAAGGCACGCTTGGCTTCGATGAAGGTCTTGCTCCAGTAGCGGTCACCGAGGCTGTCGATGCGCACGCCACCACTGCGGCGGCTGCTGGAGTGGATGAACTGGTTGTCACCCAGGTAGATGCCGGCATGGCTGACGCGGCCGCGACCATTGGTGCTGAAGAACAGCAGGTCACCTGGCTTGAGCTTGTTGCGGGCCACTTTCGGGGCATCGACGTTGATCATTTCACGCGTGGAACGCGGCAGGGTCACGCCCGCCTCTTCGCGGAACAGGTAGCCGATGAAACCACTGCAGTCGAAGCCGGACTTCTCCGAGGTACCACCGAAGCGGTAGCGGGTGCCGATCAGCGACATGCCGCGCTCGAGAATGCTGTCAGCCAGAACTGGCAACTGGTAAGGCTTGCTGCTGGAGAAAGCCTCCAGGTCATCTTCGGTGGCCAGCTCTTCCGGCTCGCCGAATACCGACGAGGACGAGGCTTTGGCCTTGAACGCCGATTGTGCGGCGATCGGGGAGTGGTCCTGGGGCTGCAACTCTGAATGAGAAGCTGGGCCTTGGGCCGCGCAGCCAAAAAGCAGGGTCACAAGTGCGAGTGGCACGAGGGGTGCGAAGCGCTTCAGCATGGGCACGACCGTGTCTGTAATCCTTTAGAAGGGTGAAACTATGCCCTCTATCATGACCATTTGCAAATTTTATCGAAAAAGATGTGACTTTTTTGTTTTGCCGCTCTGGCCCAGCGTTTTCGGGGTTACCAACCCAGGGTTTCCTTGAGGAACGGGATGGTGAGCTTGCGTTGTGCCTGCAACGAGGCCTGGTCGAGACGTTCGAGCAGGTCGAACAACGCACTCATGCTGCGTGCGCCGCGGGTGAGGATGAAGTGACCGACTTCGTCGGTAAGGTGCAGGCCACGGCGCGAAGCACGCAGTTGCAGGGCACGCAGCTTGTCTTCGTCGGACAGACCACGCATCTGGAACACCAGGGCCAGGGTCAGCCGCGACTTCAGGTCGGGCAGCTTGATCGGCAGTTCGCGCGGCGATGCCGAGGCAGCCAGCAGCAGGCGCCGGCCGCTGTCACGCAGGCGGTTGAACAGGTGGAACATGGCCTCTTCCCAATCAGCCTTGCCGGCGATCACGTGCAGGTCGTCGATGCACACCAGTTCGTACTGGGCCAGGTAGTCGAGCAGCCCTACGCCACGATCGAGCAATTGCGCCAGTGGCAGGTAGACGGCTGGCTCGCCGCGTTGCTGGAAGCGGTGGGTGGCGGCCTGTAGCAGGTGGGTACGGCCAACACCTTGCTTGCCCCACAGGTAGATAAGGCTCTCGGTCCAGCCGGCGTCGGCTTCGCATAGCCGCTCGACGTAGCCCAATGCCGCGGCATTGGCGCCCGGATAGTAGTTGATGAAGGTGGCGTCATCGCGCAGGCGCACACCCAGGGGCAACTGGATCGGTGGTTTCATGCTCGCGGGCGGTCGACAGGACCGCAGGGGGCCTTTGGTGAACAATGTGCAAAGTCTATACCCGCAGCGCGGGGCGCACAATCACGGCAGCGGATAGCACAAGTAAAATCAACGAGTTGCGCGCCAAAAGCCTGCAATACGTGCCCTGTAGGAGCGGCCTTGTGTCGCGATGGGCCGCAAGGCGGCCCCGGCAATCCTGAGCCAGGGCAGATATCCTGGGGCCGCTGCGCGCCCCGTCGCGACACAAGGCCGCTCCTACAAAGGGCAGTGCAGCCAAACGGCCCCGGGATCACAACTCCGGGTCGATATCCCCGGCATACATGTCCGATTCCTTGTACAGGTCATGTACATGCCGCAGCAGCACCATGATCACCGCCGCCACCGGCAGCGCCAGCAACACCCCGGTAAAGCCGAACAGCTCACCGCCGGCCAGGATCGCGAAGATCACCGCCACCGGGTGCAGGCCGATACGGTCGCCGACCAGCAGCGGGGTCAGCACCATGCCTTCCAGCGCCTGCCCGACCATGAACACCGCGACGATACCCAGCATCGGGTACAAATCGCCACCGAACTGGAACAGGCCAGCCACCAAGGCCGCGCCGATACCTATGATGAAGCCCATGTACGGCACGATGGCAGCCAGCCCGGCGAGCATGCCGATCAGCAGCCCCAGTTCCAGCCCCACCAGCATCAGCCCGGCCGAATAGATGATGCCCAGGGCCACCATCACCATCAATTGCCCGCGCACGAACGCCCCCAGCACCTCATGACATTCGCCCGCCAGGCCCATCACTTGCGGCTCACGCTGGCGCGGCAACAGGCCACGCAGCTTGGCCATCATCAGGTCCCAGTCGCGTAACAGATAGAAGCCCACCACCGGGATCAGCACCATGTTGGCCAGCCAGGCCATCAGCGCCAGGCTCGATGCAGTGGCATGGGACAGCAGCACGCCGACGATATCGGTGGTCTGGCCCATGTGCGTGCCGATGGCGGCCTTGATCTTGTCGAACTTCCAGAAGCCGTCAGCCAGGCCCAGGCGGCTCTGCACCCAGGGCAGCGCCACGTGCTCGAGCCAGTCGAGCATCTGCGGCGCCAGTTCGTACAGGCGCACCAGCTGCTTGGCCAGCAGCGGCACCAATACCAGCAGCAAGGCCAGCAACAGCAAGGTAAACAGGCCGAAAACCACCACCACGCCCCAGGTGCGCGACAGCCCCAGGCGCTCCAGGCGGTCGACCAGCGGGTCGGCCAGGTAGGCCAGCAGGATGCCGACCAGGAACGGGGTAAGAATGTTGTGCAGGCTGTAAAGCAGCACGGCGACCAGCAGGGCAACGCCCAGCCAGATCCAACGACGTACGTCGGTCACGGTGTGCTCCCCTTACCAGCGAAAACGCAAACCGTCGAACGGCTTGGGTGCTGGCTGGGCCGGCACTGGTTGCCCAGCGCCGGCAGCGTCTGCGGGAGCTGGAGGGGGCTGCACAGCAGGCGCCTGCTCTACCGGTACTTCCTGCAGCTTGGCCAGGCCAAGCTGGGCGCGCAGCTGTTCGCGGTTGGCGGTCACGCCGTAGGTCAGGGTGCTGCCTTCGGCCATCTGCAGGCGCGGGCCAAAGGGTTCGAGCACGCGGGCCAGCTCGGCGTAGCGCTGCAGGTTCATCCCCTGCACTTGCACCTGCAACTGGCTGCTGGCGCCCGGGCGGGTGACGTAACGCGGCGCCAGGCGGCTGCTGAGCGCCAGCATCACGGCGTCGGCCAGTGCTGCCGGGTCGGCACCTTCGGCAGTGCCTTGTTCACGCTGGTCGCCCAGCCACAGCTGCCATTTGCCCTGCCACTTGCCGTCGGCTTCCCGGGCATGCACCGCCAGCAAGGCATCGGCGCCGTAGCGCCCTGAGGCTTCGCGCAACGCCGCAGGGTCACTGCCTTCGATCTGCTCGGCATTGGCCACCAGTTGCTCCTGCAGGTCGGCCAGCGGCAGGCGCAACGGCAGGCCACGGTGCTGCGCGGCGCGGCGCAGGGGTTGGGCGCTGGCCTGGCCGTCACCGACCAGGTTGCTGCCTTCGGCACTGTCGTTCAGCCACCAGCCCAGGATCGAGGGGCGGTTGCTGCCCCACAAGGCCAGGCCGGCCTTGCGCAAGGCCCGTTCGGTACTGCCAGGGTCGAACTCGACCAGCACCGACTCGGGTGGCCCGGCTTCGCTGGCGACCTGGTTGATGATTTGCTGCGGGTCCTTGCGCAGCCCGGCCAATGCCGGGCTTTGCGCTGCCTTGGGGTCGCCGGTCAGGCGCGTAACCAAGGTATCGAGGGCCTGGACGGTAGCCGCGGCACGGGCTTCGGCGCCCTGCCCGGATACCGGTTCGCGCACCTGGTACAGGCCGGAGACACTTTCAGCCTGGGCTGTGGCCGAGATCAGGGCCAGGCAACCGACTGCCAGAATATTGAAGAGACGCATGGAGGATTCCTGTCCATTTACCGCAATGCCTATACCTTATACATGGGGGCGCAAGGTAACCAGTCGCGAGGATGAAAGATTGGTTGCGGAGATTGCCTGGGAGATGTGATGGGTCTGACAGGTGTTCGCCGCAACAGGTTCAGAGCCTGAGCGTGCATGGCGCGGCCCTTGTGGCGCCTGCGAGATCGAGCGCCGCCCGCGCGGCGCTTCGCAGCACAAGGCTGCTCCTACATCTGTTTCGGGCCAGTTATTCCTGGGGCAGACGCGCGCGGGCCCTTGGTGTCCACCTCGATATCGTGCCGGACAAACAAGGCGGTCGCGTGCACTGGCACAGGCGTTACTGGCCCGAAACAAATGTAGGAGCAGCCTTGTGCTGCGAAGCGCCGCGCGGGCGGCGCTCGATCTCACAAGCGCCACACCTCTCGTGGCGAACACCCCCAACTTTTTACCTATTTTCATGCCCTGCCCGTCGGCCTGAGGATGGCCGCTGCCCGGCAACCCTGATAAAATCGCGCGCCTTCACAGACCACTGACGTTTCAGGCAGCCGCCGCTTACCAGCCGGCCTTGGCCGTCATGGTCGTTTTTAAGAATCCCTCCCTCCTAAAGGCCTGGATCAATGAGCAAGCAACCCTCCCTGAGCTACAAGGACGCCGGTGTAGACATCGACGCCGGCGAAGCACTGGTCGAACGCATCAAGGGCGTGGCAAAACGCACCGCACGCCCTGAAGTCATGGGTGGCCTGGGCGGCTTCGGCGCCCTCTGCGAGATCCCGGCCGGCTACAAGCAGCCGGTGCTGGTCTCCGGCACCGACGGCGTCGGCACCAAGCTGCGCCTGGCACTGAACCTGAACAAGCACGACAGCATCGGCCAGGACCTGGTCGCCATGTGCGTCAACGACCTGGTAGTGTGCGGCGCCGAGCCGCTGTTCTTCCTCGACTACTATGCCACCGGCAAACTGAACGTCGACGTGGCCGCCACCGTGGTCACCGGCATCGGTGCCGGTTGCGAACTGGCCGGCTGCTCGCTGGTTGGTGGTGAAACCGCCGAAATGCCTGGCATGTACGAAGGCGAAGACTACGACCTGGCCGGCTTCTGCGTCGGCGTGGTGGAAAAGGCCGAGATCATCGACGGCTCCAAGGTTGCCACTGGCGACGCACTGATCGCCCTGCCGTCCTCGGGCCCGCACTCCAACGGCTACTCGCTGATCCGCAAGATCCTCGAAGTGTCCGCCACCGACATCGAGAACACCCAGCTGGACGGCAAGCCGCTGACCGACCTGCTGATGGCGCCGACCCGCATCTACGTCAAGCCGCTGCTGCAACTGATCAAGAACACCGGCGCGGTCAAGGCCATGGCCCACATCACCGGTGGCGGCCTGCTGGACAACATCCCGCGCGTACTGCCGGCCAACGCCCAGGCGGTCATCGACGTGGCCAGCTGGCAGCGCCCGGCGGTGTTCGACTTCCTGCAGGCAAAAGGCAACGTCGACGAGCATGAAATGCACCGCGTGCTGAACTGCGGCGTCGGCATGGTCATCTGCGTGGCTCAGGATCAGGTAGAAGCTGCCCTGAACGAACTGCGCGCCGCTGGCGAGCAGCCATGGGTGATCGGCCACATCGCCGAAGCCGCCGAGGGCGCTGCCCAGGTCGAGCTGCAGAACCTCAAGGCACACTGATGCCAAGCAAGACCTGCAATGTAGTGGTACTGCTGTCGGGCTCCGGCAGCAACCTGCAAGCCCTGATCGACAGCTGCCAAGGCCAGGACAGCCCGGTGCGCATCCGTGCGGTGGTTTCCAACCGCGTCGATGCCTACGGCCTGCAACGCGCCGCGGCGGCCGGCATCGACAGCGTCGTGCTCGATCACACCCAGTTCGACGGCCGTGAAGCCTTCGATGCCGCGCTGATGGCGCGCATCGACGCTTTCGCCCCGGACCTGGTGGTGCTGGCCGGTTTCATGCGCATCCTCAGTGGCGACTTCGTGCGCCACTACCAGGGCCGCCTACTCAACATCCACCCGTCGCTGCTGCCCAAGTACAAGGGCCTGCATACCCACCGCCGGGCGCTGGAGGCAGGCGACGCCGAGCATGGCTGCAGCGTACACTTCGTGACTGAGGAACTCGATGGCGGCCCACTGGTCGTACAGGCTGTGGTACCGGTGGCGTCTGACGACACCGTCGAAAGCCTGGCCCAGCGGGTACACCGCCAGGAACACCTGATCTACCCGCTGGCGGTGCGCTGGTTCGCCGAAGGGCGCTTGCGCCTTGGCGAACAGGGTGCATTACTGGATGGCCAGCCCCTGGCGGCCAGCGGTCACTTGATTCGATCCTAGGAGAATTTATGCGTCGCGCCCTGCTCTTGGCTCTCGCCGTGCTCGCCCTGCCCCTCCAGGCAGCTGATCTGAAGCCGTTCTCGGCCAGCTATACCGCAGACTGGAAGCAACTGCCCATGAGCGGCACCGCCGAGCGCAGCCTGGTCAAGAATGCCAACGGTACCTGGGACCTTAACTTCAAGGCTTCCATGATGATCGCCAGCCTGACCGAGCAAAGCACCCTGCGCCTGGACAACGACACCCTGCTGCCGCAGAAGTACCACTTCGAGCG
This sequence comes from Pseudomonas sp. PsB, assembly GCF_043658375.1. Classification (NCBI taxonomy): domain Bacteria; kingdom Pseudomonadati; phylum Pseudomonadota; class Gammaproteobacteria; order Pseudomonadales; family Pseudomonadaceae; genus Pseudomonas; species Pseudomonas sp. PsB. The sequence goes on from NZ_JBIGLU010000008.1 coordinate 8,763, forward strand.
TGGCGGCCTGGGCAAGGCCAAGAAGGTCGACCTGACCTTCGACTGGAACAGCAAGAAGGTCACCGGCAGCGACCGTGGCGATGCCATCACCCTGCCGCTGAACCGTGGCGTGCTGGACAAGTCGTCCTACCAGCTGGCCCTGCAGCATGACGTGGCCGCCGGCAAGAAGAGCATGACCTACCAGGTAGTCGACGGTGACGAGATCGACACCTACGACTTCCGCGTGCTGGGCACCGAAAAGGTCACTACCAAGACCGGCCAGGTCGATGCGGTGAAGGTCGAGCGCGTGCGCGACCCAAGCCAGAGCAAGCGCATCACCGAGCTTTGGTTCGCCAAGAACTGGGACTACCTCCTGGTGCAACTGCGCCAGGTCGAGACCGATGGCAAGGAATACGTGATCGTGCTGCAGGATGGCACGGTCGATGGCAAGCCGGTGAAGGGCAACTGAGCCAGCGCTGCCTGCAGTACCCGAAGCCCCGCCTTGTGCGGGGCTTTTTTGTGCCTGCCTTGCACCGACGCCTGTAGGAGCGGCCTTGTGTCGCGATGGGGCGCGCAGCGGCCCCAGGGTCTTTGCTTCAACGCAAGATTGCCGGGGCCGCTGCGCGCCCCATCGCGACACAAGGCCGCTCCTACAAAAGCGCACCTGCCGGCCCAAAGGCTGATCATGAAACTTGTTTCATGCCGGTTTTATTTACTTAGCCTGCTAACAAACTTTATAAAGAGGTTGTGCGACACAGTGTCGCAGCCAACTGAAGCAGTGGAGTTTAACGATGACAGTCCAAGTAACCGAACGCGACGAATCGAAAATGTCCCACGAAGCCCTGACCGCTGGCGTGCGGATCTGGGATGTGCACCAACAGGGCCAGCTGGTGGGGATGTTCCACAACGAACATGAAGCACACCAGTACCGTACAGAGCTGGAAAACCTGGAAAACCAGCGCGCCACGCAATGACCCATCTTCAAATGAAAAACCCCGCCAAGGCGGGGTTTTTCGTGGTTACCACATCAGATCATCAGGGATCTTGTAGGCCGCGTACGGGTCGTCCTCGTCCGCTTCCTCGACATGGGTATTCAGCAACAGGATACGGTTGGGGTCGCGCTCCTGGATCTTCACCGCCGCCTCACGAGGGATCACCTCGTAACCGCCGGCAAACGACACCACGGCCAGCGCACCATTGCTCAGCTTGGTCCGCATCAAGGCATTGACGGCAATGCGCTTGACCTTCTTGTCGTCGACGAAGTTGTAGTAGTCCTCGGTGCTCAGCTTCGGCAGGCGAGTCGCTTCGATCAACTGCTTGATCTGCGCGGCGCGGGCCTTCTGCTCGGCTTTTTCCTGCTGCTGGCGGTTCAGTTCCTGGTCACGCTTGGCTTTCTCGGCCATGGCTTCCTTGGCCAAGCGCTGCTGGCTGTCGTCCACCTCGACCTGGCCTTTGTGCTCCAGGCGCTTCTGTTTCTTCTCGGCTTTGTTGGCCTGGGAAACCTGTTTCTGGTTGACCAGACCGGCTTTGAGCAGTTGGTCGCGAAGGGAAAGGCTCATGAATGTTCACTCACTTATGCAACAGCTCAGCCGCAGCTGGGCAGGTTCTTTTCCTGACGTTTGGCTTCACCCCAAAGGGCATCCAGTTCGTCAAGGTTACAATCTTCGATGGGTCGGCCACTGTCGCGCAATGCCTGTTCGATGAAGCGGAAACGCCGCTCGAACTTGCGATTGGCACGGCGCAGGGCGTGTTCCGGGTCATGCTTGAGGTGGCGGGCCAGGTTGACGGCAGCAAACAGCAGGTCGCCGATTTCATCCTCGAGCGCATCGACATCGCCGTCGGCCATGGCCTGCAGCACTTCGTCCAGCTCTTCGCGGACCTTGTCCAGCACCGGCAATGCCGCAGGCCAGTCGAAACCGACCGTGGCCGCGCGCTTTTGCAGTTTGGCTGCCCGCGACAACGCCGGCAATGCCGCTGGTACGTCGTCGAGCAGCGACAGCTGTTCGGGCTGGCTCTTTTCCGCCCGCTCTTCAGCCTTGATTTCTTCCCAGCGTGACTTGACCTGGGCCTCGCTCAGGCTGGGGGTGTCCACCGGCGCGTACAGCTCGCCGGTGGGGAATACATGCGGGTGACGGCGAATGAGCTTGCGGGTGATGCTGTCGACCACGCCGTCGAACTCGAAACGCCCTTCCTCGCGGGCCAGCTGGCTGTAGTAGACCACCTGGAACAGCAGGTCGCCCAGCTCACCTTGCAGGTGCTCGAAGTCGCCACGCTCGATGGTGTCGGCAACCTCGTAGGCCTCTTCGATGGTGTGCGGGACGATGCTCGCGTAGTTCTGCTTCAGGTCCCACGGGCAGCCGTACTGCGGGTCGCGCAGGCGGGCCATGAGGTGCAGCAGGTCTTCGAGGGTGTAGGTCATTCAGGCAGGTCCTTCGGTGGTGGCTTCTTCGCGGGCTTGCCCGCTCCCACAGGATGCATGCAGGTTTCGAAATCTGCATCTTGCCTGTGGGAGCGGGCAAGCCCGCGAAGCAGGCACCGCGGTCTCAAGGGGTACGATTACGCCGCGTCTCGATGATGTTCGGCAACTGCGAGATCCGCCCCAGCAGGCGCCCCAGCGCATCCAGGCCTGGAATCTCGATGGTCAGCGACATCAGCGCGGTGTTGTCTTCCTTGTTCGAGCGGGTGTTCACCGCCAGCACGTTGATCTTCTCGTTCAGCAGCACTTGCGACACATCGCGCAGCAAGCCCGGGCGGTCGTAGGCACGGATGACGATGTCGACCGGGTAGGTCTGCACCGGGATCGGCCCCCAGCTTACCTGGATCATGCGCTCCGGCTCCTTGCCCGCCAACTGCAGCACCGAGGCGCAGTCCTGGCGGTGGATGCTCACGCCGCGGCCCTGGGTGATGTAGCCGACGATGGCATCACCCGGCAGCGGCTGGCAGCAGCCAGCCATCTGCGTCAGCAGGTTGCCGACGCCCTGGATCTGGATGTCGCCACGCTTGCCGGTACGCGGCCCGGTAGGCTTGCGCGGTACCAGTTCGATCTGCTCGATGCGCTCGGGCTCCAGCAACTGCTGGGCGGCGTTGACCAGGTGCGCCAGGCGCAGGTCGCCAGCACCGAGCGAGGCGAACATGTCCTCGGCGGTCTTGACGTTGGTCTTCTCGGCCAGGCGCTCGAAATCTACCTGCGGCAGGCCCAGGCGGCTGAGCTCGCGTTCGAGCAAGGTCTTGCCGGCAGCGACGTTCTGGTCGCGTGCCTGCAGCTTGAACCAGTGCACGATCTTGGCCCGCGCCCGCGAGGTGGTGACGTAGCCCAGGTTGGAGTTCAACCAGTCACGGCTGGGGTTGCCATGCTTGCTGGTGATGATCTCGACCTGCTCGCCGGTCTGCAGGCTGTAGTTGAGCGGCACGATGCGCCCGTTGATCTTGGCGCCGCGGCAGTTGTGGCCGATTTCGGTGTGCACGCGGTAGGCAAAGTCCAGCGGCGTGGCACCCTTTGGCAAGTCGATGGCGTGGCCGTCCGGGGTGAACACGTAGACCCGGTCCGGTTCGATGTCGACCCGCAGCTGCTCGGCCAGGCCACCGATGTCGCCCAACTCTTCGTGCCACTCCAGCACCTGGCGCAGCCAGGAGATCTTCTCTTCGTAATGGTTGGAGCTGGACTTGACGTCGGTGCCTTTGTAACGCCAGTGGGCGCAAACCCCAAGCTCGGCTTCCTCGTGCATGCCGTGGGTACGGATCTGCACCTCCAGCACCTTGCCCTCGGGGCCGATCACCGCGGTGTGCAGCGAGCGATAGCCGTTCTCCTTGGGGTTGGCGATGTAGTCGTCGAACTCCTTGGGGATATGCCGCCACAGGGTGTGCACGATGCCCAGCGCGGTGTAGCAGTCGCGGATTTCCGGCACCAGCACGCGGACCGCCCGCACGTCGTAGATCTGGCTGAACTCCAGGCCTTTGCGCTGCATCTTGCGCCAGATCGAATAGATATGTTTCGCCCGGCCGCTGATGTCAGCCTTGACGCCAGTGGCCAGCAGCTCGTTCTGCAGCTGGTTCATCACCTCGCTGATGAAGCGCTCGCGGTCCAGCCGGCGCTCGTGCAGCAGCTTGGCAATCTGTTTGTACTGGTCGGGTTCGAGGTAGCGGAAGGACAGGTCTTCCAGCTCCCACTTGATGTGGCCGATACCCAGGCGGTGGGCCAGCGGCGCATAGATGTCGAACACCTCACGCGCGACACGCAGGCGTTTCTCGTCGTCGGCGGCCTTGACCGCACGGATCGCGCAGGTACGCTCGGCCAGCTTGATCAGTGCCACGCGCACGTCGTCGACCATGGCCACAAGCATCTTACGCAGGTTCTCGACCTGCGCCTGCGAACCCAGCACCAGCGATTGGCGCGGGCTGAGGCTGGCGCTGATGGCGGCCATGCGCAGCACACCGTCGATCAGCTTGGACACCACCGGGCCAAAGCGCTGGCTGACCTCGGCCAGGGTCACCTTGCCCTCGCGCACCGAGCGGTAGATGACCGCCGCCACCAGGGAATCCTGGTCGAGCTTGAGGTCGGCGAGGATTTCGGCGATCTCCAGGCCCGCCTGGAAGCTGGACGTACCGTCCGCCCAGGAATGCTTGGCCGGGTTGCCCTTTATCTCGACTTCATGGGCAAACTCGCAGGCCTCTTTCAGCGCTGCGCGATCCAGTGCCGAATCGACGCTTACCACATGGTCCAACCATGCTTCGAGATTGATACTGCCGTCGGTGTTGACCGGCTGGTGCACTCTCACCTGTACCATCTTTGTTTTACCTTTCCATACAGCGCACCACGCGGGTGCGCTGGCAATCACCGTGCGGCCACCCTTCCGTGAAAGCCGCACCAAGGGGCCAGTCAGCTAGCCCGCTTCGAATAACGCCATGGCCTCGACATGCGCCGTCTGAGGAAACATGTCGAGAATCCCGGCCCTTTTTAACCGGTACCCCTGGCCGACCAGCACCTGGGCGTCTCGCGCCAGCGTGGCCGGGTTGCACGATACATAGACCAGCCTTCTGGCCTTGAGGCGGGCGATGCCTTGCACCACCTCGAAAGCACCGTCGCGCGGTGGATCCAAGAGTACCGCAGAAAAGCCCTCGGCGGCCCATCCGGCGCCTGCCAAAGGCTGCGATAAATCGGCCTGAAAAAACCGTGCGTTATGCACATTGTTGTTTCGGGCATTGGCCGCGGCCCGATCGACCATGGCCTGCACACCTTCCACAGCTACCACCTCGCGCGCCTGGCGGGCCAGCGGCAGGGCGAAGTTGCCCAGGCCGCAGAACAGGTCCAGCACGCGCTCGTCGGCCTGGGGTGCCAGCCAGGCCAGGGCCTGCTCGATCATCGCCGTGTTGACCTGGGCATTCACCTGCACGAAGTCACCTGGGCGCCAGGCCAGTTCCAGCTGCCAGGGCGCCAGGGCAAAGCCCAGTTGCGCGGCTGGGTCCACTGGCGCCGGCTCACCTTCGCCCTGCAGCCACAGCTGGGCATTGGCCTGCTCGCAGAATGCCTGCAACCTGGCCAGGTCTTCAGCCGGCAACGGCGCGACATGGCGCACCAGCAGCGCCTCGGCAGTGCCGCTGAACAGTTCCACATGGCCCAGCGCCTGCGGCTTGCTCAGCGAGCGCAGCACGGTCGGCAAGTGGCGCAGAATCGATTGCAAGGGCTGTACCAGCACCGCGCAATCGTCGATGGCGATGATGTCCTGGCTGGCTTCGGCGCGGAAGCCGACCTCCAGCTGGCGCGCCTTGGCGTCCCAGCGCACGGCCACGCGGGCGCGGCGCCGGTAACCGAACTCCGGCCCGCTCAGCGGTGCGGCCCATTCTTCGGGCTGCACGCCGGCCACCCGCTGCAGCTGCTCGGCCAGGGTGCGCTGCTTGAGCGCCAGCTGCGCTTCGTGCGGCAGGTGCTGCAGGTTGCAGCCACCGCAGCGCTCGTAATACCGGCATGGTGCCTGACGGCGCTCGGGGCTGGCCTGCAGCAGGCGCTCAAGGCGAGCCTCGACCACTTTGCCACGGGCATTGAGCACCCGCGCCTCCACGGCCTCGCCGGCCAGGGCGCCACTGACGAACCAGGTGCGCCCTTCGTGGAAGGCAATACCCCGGCCGTCACCGGCCAGGCGCTCTATTTCCAGGCGCTGCTTCTTGCCCACCGGGACCTGGGGGCTGCGGTTGCCGCCGGCCGGCTGGAAGCGCAGGCCGCTGTTGCTTTTCTTCTTGGACATTTAGCTCGGGTCGAACAGGCCGGTGGACAGGTAACGATCGCCGCGGTCGCAGATGATCGCGACCATCGTGGCATTTTCCACCTCGCGGGACAGGCGCAGCATGGCCGCGACTGCACCACCGGAAGACACGCCGCAGAAAATGCCCTCTTCACGGGCAAGGCGGCGGGTGGTTTCCTCGGCTTCCTGCTGCGACATGTCGACCACGCGGTCGACACGGCTGGCGTCGAAGATTTTCGGCAGGTATTCCTCGGGCCAGCGGCGGATGCCCGGAATGGCCGAGCCTTCCATTGGTTGCAGGCCGACGATCTGCACCGCCGGGTTCTGTTCCTTGAGGTACTGCGAGCAGCCCATGATGGTACCGGTGGTACCCATGGAGCTGATGAAATGGGTGATGGAGCCCTGGGTCTGCTGCCAGATCTCGGGGCCGGTGCTGTTGTAGTGGGCGATGGGGTTGTCGCCGTTGGCGAACTGGTCCAGCACCAGGCCGCGGCCTTCGGCCTGCAGCTTCTCGGCCAGGTCACGGGCGCCTTCCATACCCTCTTCCTTGGTCACCAGGATCAGCTCGGCGCCGTAGGCGGTCATGGCGGCCTTGCGCTCGGCGGTGGAGTTGTCGGGCATGATCAGGATCATCTTGTAGCCCTTGATCGCCGCAGCCATCGCCAGGGCGATGCCGGTGTTGCCGGAGGTGGCTTCGATCAGGGTGTCGCCGGGCTTGATCTGGCCGCGCAGTTCGGCGCGGGTGATCATCGACAGTGCCGGGCGGTCCTTCACCGAGCCGGCGGGATTGTTACCTTCGAGCTTGAGCAGGAGGGTGTTGCTGGTTTCGCCAGCGATACGCTGCAGGCGAACCAGGGGCGTATTGCCGACGCAATCGGCGATGGTTGGGTACTGCAAGGTCATGGCGTATTTCACAATCCGGACGGCAGGGGTGCCTATCATACCGGCAAACCCTTCCCGGCCATATCACGCAATCTGTGGTGAATATAGCTACAAGCTATATATCGGCGTGTATTGCGTGCACGGCCTTTGTAGGAGCGGCCTTGTGTCGCGATGGGGCGCGCAGCGGCCCCGGCAATATATGCGGCGAAGCTGAAACCTAGGGGCCGCTGCGCGCCCCATCGCGACACAAGGCCGCTCCTACAGGGACCGCGTTAAATTCAAGCGCTGTGGTGAGGCCGGCACATGTAACGGCAATCTCATCCACAACCGCAGCCCGCGCTTGCCATTCTGCGCCCACAAGGTGCCACCCTGGCGCTGGATGGCACTGCGGGCAATGCTCAGCCCCAGGCCGAAACCGCCATCCCCGGGCCGCGAACCGTCCAGCCGCGAGAACGGTGCAAAGATCCGCTCCAGGTCTTCTTCAGCCACGCCTCCGCCTTCGTCTTCCAGCCACAACCACCAATACCCGCCTTCACGCTGCCCACCGAGGCGCACCACACCATCGGCCGGCGAATGACGAATGGCATTGCGCAACAGGTTCTCCAGCGCCTGGGCCAGGTGGTTCAGGTTGCCCTGCACCCAGCAGTCGGCCGGCACTTCGCAGCGCAGCCGCGCCAGCGACCAGCCGCTTTCATAGCTGGCATTCTCGGCCAGCAGCTCCCACAGCGCCTGCACCTCGATCGGCTCCAGGTTCATCGGCGCACGCTCGGCGTCCTGCCAGGCCAGTTGCAGGGTGTCCTCGACCAGCTGCTGCATGCAGTCCACCTCCCGCGTAAGGCGTTCACGCAGGCGCTGCAGGTCGGTTTCGCCATCGCAGGCCACCCGCAGCCGGCTGAGTGGCGTACGCATTTCGTGGGACAGGTCACGCAGCAACTGCTGCTGCATGGCTACCGTACCCTGCAGCCGCTCGGCCATCTGGTCGAAGGCCCGGGCCAGTTCGCCCAACTCGTCATGCCGGGCGATGGTGCGTGGGTCGAGGCGCGCCGACAACTGGTCGGCGCGCCAGGCATTGGCCTGCTCGCGCAACTGGTTCAACGGCACGATCAGCATGCGGTAAAGGCCCACGCACAACAGCAGGGTGAACAGGCCGGGGATGATGCCGTTGGTGACGATGCGCCACAGCATGCGGTACTGCCCGGGGTTGAAGCGCTGCGGCAGTTCGATCACCAGCAGGCCCTGCTCCGGAGCACCCGCGAACGGTATGCGCAGCCACGGCTGCTCGACGCTGCGCCGGCTCATCGGCCAGTCGACACCGCGCAGGCGGGTCAGCCGCTGCATGATCTGCGGGTCGAGGCTGGCGCTGTCCAGCGGCCGCAGGTTGAGGTCGAGCACGCCAACCCAGCCGCGTTCGCGCTGGTGCATCGCCGCCACCCAACGGTCCAGCCCTGCCCGCCCACCACTGCGCCAGGCCTGCTCGGCCTCGGCAGCGTAGCCACGCAAGGCCTGCCGCGCCGGCTCCGAGAGGAAGGCGTTCTGGGTTTCCATGTGCCGGCCCCAGGTGTAGCTGAGGCCGATCATCAGCAGGCAGAAGCCCACCAGCAGGATCGCCAGCTTCCAGAACAGCGAGTGGCGGTCGAGCATGGGTCACTCCGCCTCGCTGGCGCTGAGTACGTAGCCCTTGCCCCACACGGTGCGGATCTGCCGTTCGTGATAGCCGATGCCCTTGAGCTTGCGGCGGATCTGGCTGACGTGCATGTCCAGGCTGCGGTCATGCCGCGAATAGCCCCGCTGCAGCACTTGCTGGTAGAGGAACGGCTTGCTCAGCACTTCGTCGAGGTTGCGGTTGAGGATGTCGAGCAGGCGGTATTCGCTGGGAGTCAGGCCGGCCAGGCGACCCTCCAGGCGCACGTCGCACAGCGCCTCGTCGTATTGCAGTTCGCCGCTGCCGGCACGCGCCTGCGGGGCTTGATGGCGCCGTTCAAGGGCCACGCGGCGCAGGATGGCCTCGATGCGTACCTGCAGCTCGGCCATGCTGAACGGCTTGGGCAGGTAGTCGTCGGCACCGCGCTGAAAACCGCTGATGCGGTCGGCCTCGGCGCCCAGCGCCGACATCAGGATCACCGGCGTGGCGCTGCGCTTGCGCAACTGTGCAAGGGCATCCAGGCCGTTGAGCCCGGGCAGCAGGATGTCCATGAGCACCACGTCGAAAGCCTGGCGCCCCGCCGTCTCCAGGCCCTCCAGGCCATTGCGGCACCAGGTCACCTGGAAGCCGCCGCGCTGCAGCTCTTCGTGCAGGTAGGCACCGAGGACCGGGTCATCCTCGATGGCGAGGATATTGGAGTTGTGAATAGCTACAGGATTCATTGGCAACTGCCATGCATTCTCAATTGCGCAATTATTGAGTATCCAGCGCCTGCCAGGCAACCGCCCTGCGACCAAAGCCCCTGCAAGGGCGCAAAACACGTACTAAAGAGGTGCAATAGCGCGGCAGGCGGAGTAACTTCCCGGCTTGGCCGTCATCGCTTGACGGCGTCCAGGCACATGACAGGAGGCGAGTGTGCTCGATCGCTTGGGAATTCGCAGCCGGGTCCTGCTGCTGGCCCTGCTGCCGGCCGGCCTGATGGCCCTGGTGCTGGGTAGTTACTTCACCTGGCTGCAACAGAACGACCTGCGCACCCAGCTGCTGCAACGCGGCAAGATGATCGCCGAGCAACTGGCGCCACTGGCCGCACCCGCCATGGCCAAGCTGGCACCGGCGCAACTTGAGCGCATTGCCGCACAAACCCTGGAGCAGGCCGATGTGCGTGCGGTCGCCTTCCTGGCCCCGGACCGCACGCGCCTGGCCCACGCCGGCCCGAGCATGCTCAACCAGCCACCCAGCGGCGGCACCGGCACCCAGCTGCTGCAGCGCAGCGGCAATGACGCCACACGCTACCTGATGCCGGTGTTCGGCCACCATCGCGACCTGGCCACCGATGCCGTGCCGGCCGAATCCGAACGCCTGCTGGGCTGGGTCGAGATCGAGCTGTCCCACGACGGCACCCTGCTGCGCGGCTACCGCAACCTGTTCACCAGCCTGCTGCTGATCCTCGCCTGCCTGGTGCTCAGCGGCCTGCTGGCACTGCGCATGAGCCGCACCATCAACGACCCGATCAAGCGCATCAAGCACGCGGTCAACCAGCTCAAAGACGGCCACCTCGAGGAACGCCTGCCGGCCATGGGCAGCCATGAGTTGGACGAACTGGCGCGCGGCATCAACCGCATGGCCGAAACCCTGCACAACGCCCACGAAGAGCTGCAGCACAGCATCGACCAGGCCACCGAGGACGTTCGCCAGAACCTGGAAACCATCGAGATCCAGAACATCGAGCTGGACATGGCGCGCAAGGAAGCCCTGGAAGCCAGCCGCATCAAGTCGGAATTCCTGGCCAACATGAGCCACGAAATCCGCACCCCGCTCAACGGTATCCTCGGTTTCACCCACCTGCTGCAGAAAAGCGAGCTGACACCGCGCCAGCTGGACTACCTGAGCACTATCGAGAAATCCGCCGACAACCTGCTGGGGATCATCAACGAGATCCTCGACTTCTCCAAGATCGAGGCCGGCAAGCTGGTGCTCGACAGCATCCCCTTCAACCTGCGCGACCTGATCCAGGACACCCTGACCATCCTCGCCCCGGCCGCCCACGCCAAGCAGCTGGAGCTGCTCAGCCTGATCTACCGCGATACCCCGTCGTCGCTGATCGGCGACCCGTTGCGGCTCAAGCAGATCCTTACCAACCTGGTCAGCAACGCCATCAAGTTCACCCGCGAAGGCACCATCGTCGTGCGCGCCATGCTCGAAGACGAGCACGAAGACAGTGCGCAGCTGCGCATCAGCGTGCAGGACACCGGCATCGGCCTGTCGCCACAGGATGTGCGTACGCTGTTCCAGGCCTTCAGCCAGGCCGACAACTCGCTGGCCCGCCAGCCCGGCGGCACCGGCCTGGGGCTGGTGATTTCCAAGCGCCTGATCGAGCAGATGGGCGGCGAGATCGGCGTCGACAGCACCCCGGGCGAGGGTTCGCAGTTCTGGATCAGCCTCAACCTGCCCAAGGCCCACGATGGTGTCGAGGAGTTGCCGCTGCAACCGCTGCTGGGCCGCCGCGCAGCCATCGTCGACGGCCACGAGCTGGCGCGCCAGGCGTTGGAACACCAGTTGGAAGACTGCGGCCTCAGCGTCAGCCTGTTCGCCTCCTACGACCAGCTGCTGCAGGGTGTGCAGGCCGCCAGCCAGGCTGGCTTGCCGTTCGAGTTCGCCGTGCTCGGGGCCAACCTTGGCAACCTGTCGCCCGAGCAGCTGGGCCATTACCACCAGCAGCTCGAGCGCTACCATTGCCAGTGCGTGGTGCTGTGCCCGACCACCGAGCAGGCGCTGTACCACCCGTACCTGCCCAACGGCCATGGCCAGTTGCTGTCCAAGCCGACCTGCACGCGCAAACTGCGCCGCCTGTTGCTGGAACTGGTGCAACCGCGCCGCCCGCAGGGCGAGGTGAACAGCGTCAACGGCCAGCGCCAGCCGAAGATCCTCTGCGTCGACGACAACCCCGCCAACCTGCTGCTGGTGCAGACCCTGCTCGAAGACCTGGGCGCCGAGGTGCTGGCCGTCGACAACGGCTATGCGGCGGTGCAGGCGGTGCAGGACGAGCCGTTCGACCTGGTGCTGATGGACGTGCAGATGCCCGGCATGGACGGCCGCGCCTGCACCGAGCAGATTCGCTTGTGGGAAAACACCCAAAGCGGCAACCCGCTGCCGATCGTCGCCCTCACCGCCCACGCCATGGCCAACGAGAAACGCGCGTTGCTGCACGGTGGCATGGACGACTACCTGACCAAGCCGATCAGCGAACGGCAGCTGGCCCAGGTGGTGATGAAATGGACCGGCCTTAGCCTGGGCGCGCCACAGCAGGAACGCCTGGCCGAGCAACTGGCCAACGGTGATGACCTGAAGGTGCTGGACCCCGAGGAAGGCCTGCGCCTGGCCGCCGGTAAGGCGGACCTGGCGGCCGATATGCTGAGCATGCTGCTGACCTCGCTGGAAGCCGACCGCGAAGCCATACGCGCTGCCCGCGAGGCCGACGACCGCAACGGCCTGATCGAACAGGTGCACCGCCTGAACGGCGCCTCGCGTTATTGCGGCGTGCCGCAGTTGCGGGCCGCGTGCCAGCGCAGCGAGACCTTGCTCAAGCAGGAAAACCCGCTGGCACAGCAGGCATTGGACGAACTGGATGCGGCAATCAACCGCTTGGCGGCGCAGGCCAGATTGAGCGCCTGAAGCCCGAGCACATTCTTTGTAGGAGCAGCCTTGTGCTGCGAAGAGGCCAGTACAGGCGATACATTAATGGCCGCCTGCACCGGCCTCTTCGCAGCACAAGGCTGCTCCTACAAAGAATGTGCCTGGCCGGCATGGGTCAATAGCGGGCAAACGTCGCTGACTACAATCTCCAGACCACTGCAAAGGAAGCCCCACCATGCGCGCCCTGTTGTTCAGCAGCCAGCACTACGACCAGGAAAGCTTCACCCGTGCCGCCAGCGGCACCACACTGGACCTGCACTTCCAGCCCGCCCGCCTGACCCTCGACACCGCTGCCCTGGCCGATGGCTACCAGGTGGTCTGCGCCTTCATCAATGACGAGCTCGACGCCCAGGTGCTGCAACGCCTGGCCGCAGGCGGCACGCGCCTGGTCGCCCTGCGTTCGGCCGGCTACAACCATGTCGACCTGGCCGCCGCCCAGCGCCTGGGCCTGACCGTAGTGCGAGTGCCGGCCTACTCGCCGCACGCCGTGGCCGAACACGCCGTGGCGCTGATCCTGGCCCTGAATCGGCGCCTGCACCGGGCCTACAACCGCACCCGTGAGGGTGACTTCACCCTGCACGGGCTGACCGGCTTCGACCTGCACGGCAAGACCGTCGGCGTGGTCGGTACCGGCCAGATCGGCACCGCCTTTGCCCGCATCATGGCCGGTTTCGGCTGCCAGTTGCTGGCCTATGACCCTTACCCCAACCCCGACCTGCTGGCCTTGGGCGCGCGCTACCTGCCATTGCCCGAGCTGCTGCGCGAAGCCCGCGTCATCAGCCTGCACTGCCCGCTGACCGAGCACACCCGGCACCTTATCAATGCACAAAGCCTGGCCCAGCTGCAGCCCGGCGCCATGCTGATCAACACCGGCCGCGGCGCGTTGGTCGACACCCCGGCGCTGATCGACGCGCTGAAGAGCGGCCAGCTCGGCTACCTGGGGCTGGACGTCTACGAAGAAGAAGCCCAGCTGTTCTTCGAAGACCGCTCCGACCTGCCGCTGCAGGACGACGTACTGGCCCGCCTGCTGACCTTCCCCAACGTGATCATCACTGCCCACCAGGCGTTCCTTACCCGCGAGGCACTGGATGCCATCGCCGCGACCACGCTGGACAACATCAACCGCTGGGCGGCAGGCAATCCACAGAATCTGGTGATGGGTTAGTGCTAGGATACGCGGCATTTCTGGAGGACCCATGGTCGAGCACGATTTCCGCTACACCCTTTTCAACCCGCAACACACCCTGATCGAGTGCCGCGCCCTGGTGCCGGGCCGCTATCAGGTCACCGGCAACGGCGGTTCGATGCACAAAGGCGACACCCTGCTGGTCACCCTCAAGGGCAGCAAGGACTTGTCCATGCGCCTGACAGTGGAGAGCGTGCGCCACCTGATCAACCCACGCGGCCAGTGGGTTGCCGTGGCCAGCGGCCCGGTGTTCAACGAGCTCGAAATCCTCACCTGGCAGGTTGCGTGCGACAGCTGCGACGCCGTGCTGGACTTCGAGTTCGCGGTGGACGCCAAGCTGGGCAAGAAAGCCCGCCAGCCTGCCGCCAGCGCGCGGGTTGCCGAGCTGGGCTGGGCCAGCCGTGGCGAAAAACACCTGTGCCCGCGTTGCCAGGAGAGCGCCGAGTGAAGAATCTGCTGACCGGCGTGCTGATTGCCACCGGCCTGCTCGGCTGCGCCGCGGAACCTTCCAAGCTGCAGCAGGAGCGCAGCTACGTGCTGGAGTGGATTGGCGAACGGCCGCTGATCGACTACAGCCACCTGACTCTGACCTTGGCCAGCGATGGCCGTGCCTATGGCAATGGCGGCTGCAACCACTGGTTCGCGCCGTACACACTGGACGGCGAGCACCTGAGCTTCGGCAAGGTCGGCAAGACCCGCAAGCTCTGCGCACCGGCGTTGATGGAGCAGGAAAAGCGCTTCCTGCAGGCGCTGGAAACAGTGCAGCGCTGGGATGTGTCGCCTATCGAGCAGATGCGTTTCTGGCCGGCCGAAGGCAAGCCGCTGCGCTTCTGGCCTGAGGAAGGCTGAATATTGCCGGGGCCGCTTTGCGGCCCATCGCGACACAAGGCCGCTCCTACAGGGGAATGCGATCTCCTGTAGGAGCGGCCTTGTGTCGCGATGGGCTGCAAAGCAGCCCCAAAATGCATCAGGCGCCCTTCAGTGCCTTGATCTTGGCCTGCAGCCCTTCCAGGGTCTGCTCACCCATTAACTGTTCCCGCACCTTGCCCTTGTCATCGATGATGTAGGTCACCGGCAATGCCTCGCTTCGTGGCAGGTCATAGCGCTCGGCCGGGTCCTGCGCCAATACGGTGAAAGCGATGCCCAGGGTTTCGGCAGCCTGCTTCAGCTCCTGCCCCTGCAAGCCATCGAAGTTCACCCCCACCACCTTGATACCGTCGGCCGCCCACTGCTTGGCTGCCGCGTTCAGTTCAGGGATTTCGGTACGGCACGGCCCGCACCATTCGGCCCAGTAGTTGAGCACCAGCCAGTGCCCGTCGATCTGTTCGGCCTTAACCGTATTACCGTGTTGGTCCACGCCATAATCGGCACCGCAACCACCGAGCAACAGGCTCGCGGTGATGGCCAGTACTGCTGCCAGACGCCTTGCCATGGGTCAATCCTTCTCGAGTTTTAAAGCAAATTGGTCAGTCGCTGCGGTTAGAATAGCCGCCACACCCTGCTGGATGCGACCCGACATGACCGACCTCACGCTCTATCATAACCCGCGCTGCTCGAAATCCCGCGGCGCCCTGGAACTGCTCGAAGCTCGCGGCCTGGCGCCGACCATCGTGCGCTACCTCGAGACCCCGCCCGACGCTGCCACCCTGAAGGCCCTGCTCGGCAAGCTGGGCATCGCCGCGCGCCAGCTGCTGCGTACCGGCGAGGACGAGTACAAGGAGCTGAACCTGGCCGACCCGGCACTGACCGACGCACAACTGATCGAGGCCATGGCCCGGCACCCCAAGCTGATCGAGCGGCCGATCCTGGTCGTCGGTGACAAGGCCGTGGTCGGCCGACCGCCCGAGAAAGTACTGGAGATCCTGCCGTGAGCCAGCCCTACATCCTGGTGCTGTATTACAGCCGCCACGGTTCGACCAGCGAGATGGCCCGGCACATCGCCCGCGGCATCGAGCTGGCCGGCATGGAAGCCCGCCTGCGCACGGTGCCGGCGATTTCCACAGAGTGCGAAGCAGTGGCCCCGGACATCCCGGCCAGTGGCGCGCTGTACGCCACCCTGGACGACCTGCGCCACTGCGCCGGCCTGGTACTGGGCAGCCCGACCCGCTTCGGCAACATGGCAGCGCCGCTCAAGTACTTCCTGGATGGCACCAGCAGCCTGTGGCTGGGCGGTGAACTGGTCGGCAAGCCGGCGGGCGTGTTCACCTCAACCGCCAGCTTGCATGGCGGGCAGGAAACCACCCTGCTGTCGATGATGCTGCCACTGATGCACCACGGCATGCTGGTAATGGGCCTGCCGTACAGCGAATCGGCACTGCTCGAGACCCGCGGCGGCGGCACCCCGTATGGCGCCAGCCATCATGCTGGCGCCGACGGCAAGCGCGAGCTCGACCAGCACGAGATAGCCCTGTGCCGCGCCCTTGGCCAACGCCTGGCGACCACCGCCAAGGCCCTGGAGGCCGCACGTGGCTAAGAAGCCCAAGGTATTGCCGGCGCTGGAATGGCTGGCACCGCGTCTGCGCCTGACGCGGGCGTTGAGCCTGGCGTTCTTCTTCGGCCTGATTGCCCTGCTGGTGGTGAACAACCTGTGGTTCGCCAACCTGCACGGGGCGCGGGTCGAGGTGATCCTGGCGATCGAACTGGTGCCGTTGCTGCTGTTGCTGCCGGGCATGCTGACAGGCAGCGCCCGCGCACATGCCTGGACCTGCTTCGTGGTGAATATCTATTTCATCAAGGGCGTGCTGGCGGCGTTCGACCCGGCGCGGGCGGTATTTGGCTGGGTAGAAGTGCTGGTGAGCCTGGGGCTGTTCATTGCCGGGCTGCTGTATGTGCGCTGGAAGTTCCAGCACGAGCGGCGCATGGCCGGCGAAGGCAGTTAGATTCTTCGCGGGCTTGCCCGCTCCCACAGGTACAGCGCAAGCCTCAAATGCGGTGCGATCCCTGTGGGAGCGGGCATGCCCGCGAAGAGGCCAACACAAATCTCAATGGTTGACGGTATGCGCCAGCATCACCGACAACTGGCACAGCGGCCGCCCACTCTCGGCATGCCACTGGTTGAACGCCTGCTGCACCAAGGCCAGGTCCCGCTGGCTGGTCGGCGGCTTGTCGATCACCTTCTGCGCAATCAACGCCGCAGCCATGTCATCGGTAGGGATGAACGTGTCCTTGCCGACCATGCGCAAGAAGCGCGGTGCCGACAACCCGCCCAGCTGGTTGCCGTGCTTGGCCAGGTACTTCCACAAACCGACGATGTCAGTCACCGGCCAGTCGGCGATGAAGGCGCCGAAACTGCCCTTCTCCTTGGCCACGTCAAGAACCATCTGCGCATTGCGCGGCACGCTCTTGAGCTTGCCCAGGTGGCGGATGATGCGCTCGTCGTGCATCAGCCGCTCGAGGTGCTCGGCGCCCATCAATACCACCTTCTCCGGGTCGAAGCCGAAAAACACCTGCTCGAACGCCGGCCACTTGGCATCCACCAAGCTGTGCTTGAGCCCGGCGCGGAACACGCGCAGGGCCAAGGTCGACAGGTAGCGGTCATCGCTGAGATCACGCAGTTGCGCCGGTGTGCGCGGCTGCGGCAGGAAGGCCTCCAGGGCCTGGGCCGAGCCGAAGCGGTTCAGGCAGTACTCGTGCAACCACTGGTAATCGCGCATGGGCTCAGATGTTCAGCACGTCAAGGAAACGCGGGGTCGCGTTTTCGTCGATCTTCAGGCTGGTGAAGTCGAACAGGTTGCGGTCAGCCAGCTGCGACGGTGCCACGTTCTGCAGGGCGCGGAAAATGCTCTCGGTACGCCCCGGGTGCTTGCGCTCCCACTCCACCAGCATGTCCTTGACCACCTGGCGCTGCAGGTTTTCCTGCGAACCGCACAGGTTGCACGGGATGATCGGGAATTCCTTCATGTCCGAGTAGGCCTGGATATCCTTCTCGCTGCAGTAGGCCAGCGGGCGGATCACCACGTTGCGGCCATCGTCGGCGCGCAGCTTCGGCGGCATGCCCTTGAGCGCGCCGTTGAAGAACATGTTGAGGAAGAAGGTTTCGACGATATCGTCCCGGTGGTGCCCCAGCGCCATCTTGGTCGCGCCGATTTCGTCGGCGAAGGTGTACAGGGTGCCACGGCGCAGGCGCGAGCACAGCGAGCAGGTGGTCTTGCCCTCGGGGACCAGCTCCTTGACCACCGAGTAGGTGTCCTTCTCGACGATGTGGTACTCGACACCCAGTTCCTTGAGGTAGGCCGGCAGCACATGCTCGGGGAAACCCGGCTGCTTCTGGTCCATGTTCACCGCGACGATCTCGAACTTGATCGGTGCCACCTTCTGCAGGTGCAACAGAACGTCGAGCATGGTGTAGCTGTCCTTGCCGCCGGACAGGCAGACCATGACCTTGTCGCCATCCTCGATCATGTTGTAGTCGGTGATGGCTTCGCCGGCGAGACGACGCAGGCGTTTTTGCAGTTTGTTCTGGTTGACCGAGAGGGTGCCCATAGCGCTTGGATCCGCGAGGTGTGACAAAAGCCGGCTATTTTACGCACAAACGCGGCGGCGCTGTAGGCATTCCGATAAAGACTTCATTGTAATCAACAGCGCGCCTTACAGCGCAATTTGCTCTAAAAAGCTCGGTTTATGCAGGTAACGGCTTCCTATACTGCGACATAAGGCCACATTACCGCTTGCTTCGGTGTTCGGGCCTCGGGCCGCTTGCGCTCCATCTGGGGGGCGTTTGGCAACATTGAGAGGAGTGATCGGCATGATTCATCACGTTGTGGGGCTGTTTACCCATCCCGACCAGGAATGGCGGGAAATTCGTGGCGAAGAAGAAACCATCAGCCACATGTACCTGACGCACACCCTGATCCTGGCTGCGATCCCCGCCATTTCGGCGTTCATCGGTACCACCCAGGTCGGCTGGGTGATCGGCGACCGGCCAGCGGTGATGCTGACCATGGAAAGCGCCATTTGGATGAGCATCATGTCGTACCTGGCGATGCTTGCCGGGGTGGCGGTAATGGGGGCGTTCATCCACTGGATGGCTCGCACCTACGATGCCAACCCGTCCATGGCACAGTGCATCGCCTTTGCCACCTACACCGCCACCCCGTTGTTCATCGGCGGCCTGGCGGCACTGTACCCGCACCTGTGGCTGGGCATGCTGATTGGCACCGCCGCCATCTGCTACACGGTGTACCTGCTGTACGTCGGTTTGCCGACGTTCATGAACATACCGTCCGACGAAGGCTTCCTGTTCTCCAGCTCGGTGCTGGCGGTGGGCCTTGTGGTACTGGTGGCGATCATGGCCGCCACGGTGATCATCTGGGGACTGGGCGTGGGGCCCGTCTACACCAACTAGAACAGACTCGACCAACACTGGGGCATCAACCTGAGGCCGCCGCAAGGCGGCCTCTGGCTGTGCGCTGACCGGTGGCTCGGCAGGCTGCCCGGGGTTGCGGCATAATGCCCGGTCAGGAGAACCACCCCGCCATGCCCGAGCTGCTCAGACAACGCGTCGAAACCTGTTACCAGCAAGCTGAAACCTTCTTCAAACGCCCCTTCCCGCGCCCGGAAGTCAGCTTCAAGCTGCGCGGGCAAAAAGCCGGTGTCGCCCACCTGCACGAGAACCTGCTGCGCTTCAACCTGCAGCTTTACCGCGAAAACCAGGAGGACTTCCTGCGCCAGACCGTGGCCCATGAAGTGGCACACCTGGTGGCCCACCAGCTGTTCGGCGACCGCATCCAGGCCCATGGCGAGGAGTGGCAGCTGATCATGCGCGGGGTGTATGAACTGCCGCCCAACCGTTGCCACAACTACGAAGTGCAACGGCGCGTGGTGACCCGCTACATCTACCGCTGCCCGTGCCCGCAGAGCGACTTCCCGTTTACCGCGCAGCGGCACAAGCTGGTGCGCCAGGGGCGGCGCTACCTGTGCAAGCGGTGTCGGGAGATATTGGTGTATAGCGGCGAGACGCGCGTCGAATAGATTGTGTCTTGCCTGATCCGGCCTCTTCGCGGGTAAACCCGCTCCCACAGGGATATCACAAGGCCTGAGGTCAGTGGTACCCCTGTGGGAGCGGGTTTACCCGCGAAGAGGCCAATGCTGGCGATACATGAATCACAGGCACAAGAAAGGCGACCCAAGGGTCGCCTTCTTTGCATCAGCCTGCGCCTTACTTCTCGACGAAGGCACGCTCGATCAGGTAATCACCCGGCTCGCGCATGCGCGGGGAGATCTTCAGGCCGAAGCTGTCCAGTACTTCGCTGGTCTCGTCGAGCATGCTCGGGCTGCCGCAGATCATCGCGCGGTCGTCCTGCGGGTTGATCGGTGGCAGGCCGATGTCGCTGAACAGCTTGCCGCTGCGCATCAGGTCGGTCAGGCGGCCCTGGTTTTCGAACGGTTCACGGGTCACGGTCGGGTAGTAGATCAGCTTGTCGCGAACCGACTCACCGAAGAATTCGTTCTGCGGCAGGTGCTCGGTGATGAACTCGCGGTAGGCCACTTCGTTCACGTAGCGCACGCCGTGCACCAGGATCACCTTCTCGAAGCGCTCGTAGGTTTCCGGGTCCTGGATGACACTCATGAACGGTGCCAGGCCAGTGCCGGTGCTCAGCAGGTACAGGTGCTTGCCCGGGTTCAGGTCGTCGAGTACCAGGGTACCGGTAGGCTTCTTGCTGATGATGATCTCGTCGCCTTCCTTCAGGTGCTGCAGCTGCGAGGTCAGCGGACCGTCCGGCACCTTGATGCTGAAGAACTCCAGGTGCTCTTCCCAGTTCGGCGAAGCAATGGAATAGGCGCGCATGAGCGGACGGCCGCTTTCTTGTTGCAGGCCGATCATCACGAACTGACCGTTCTCGAAGCGCAGGCCCGGGTCGCGAGTGCACTTGAAGCTGAACAGGGTGTCGTTCCAGTGGTGCACACTGAGGACACGTTCGTGGTTCATGTTGCTCATTTAATGGGGCTCCTGAAGAAAGACGCGGCGCGCGCAAGACGCGCAGTTGCGCGATAGTTTAGGGGCAGCGACAATATCTGTTAACTGGATTATCAAGATATGTGTTATCGGTTATATCGATATGCGATTTACACTTCGTCAGCTGCAAGTCTTCGTTGCCGTGGCCCAGCACCAGAGCGTTTCGCGCGCCGCCAGTGTGCTGGCCCTGTCGCAGTCGGCAGCCAGCACCTCGATCACCGAGCTTGAGCGCCAGTCCAGCTGCCAGCTGTTCGACCGCGCCGGCAAGCGCCTGAGCCTCAACGCCCTGGGCCAGCAACTGTTGCCGCAGGCCGTGGCCCTGCTCGACCAGGCCAAGGAAATCGAAGACCTGCTCAACGGCAAGTCCGGTTTCGGCTCGCTGGCGGTCGGCGCCACGCTGACCATCGGCAACTACCTGGCCACCCTGCTGATCGGCAGCTTCATGCAGGTGCACCCGGAAAGCCAGGTGAAGCTGCATGTGCAGAACACTGCGCATATCGTGCAACAGGTGGCGCATTACGAAATTGATCTGGGTCTGATCGAAGGCGATTGCAACCACCCGGACCTGGAAGTGCAGCCCTGGGTCGAGGACGAGCTGGTGGTGTTCTGCGCGCCGCAGCACCCGCTGGCCAAGCTGGGCCGCGCCGATGTACAGACCTTGTCCCAGGAAGCGTGGATCCTGCGCGAACAGGGCTCGGGCACGCGCCTGACCTTCGACCAGGCCATGCGCCACCACCGCACCAACCTCAACATCCGCCTGGAGCTGGAACACACCGAAGCGATCAAGCGCGCGGTGGAGTCGGGCCTGGGCATCGGCTGCATCTCGCGCCTGGCCCTGCGTGACGCCTTCCGCCGCGGTAGCCTGGTAGCGGTAGAAACCCCGGAGCTGGACCTGATGCGCCAGTTCTACTTCATCTGGCACAAACAGAAGTACCAGACCTCGGCCATGCGCGAATTTCTCGAACTGTGCCGCAACTTCACTGCGGGCTTCACCCGCAGTGACGAGATCGTGTTGCCACCAATCGCTTAAAGCAGGATCACACCCCACACCAGCGCCACCATGGTCAGTGCCACCAGTTGCGCGGCGCTGCCCATGTCCTTGGCGTTTTTCGACAGCGGGTGGCGCTCCAGCGAAATGCGGTCGATGGCTGCTTCCACCGCCGAATTGAACAGTTCGACGATCAAGCCCAACAGGCACACGGCGATCATGATCGCCCGCTCCGCACGGCTGACCGGCAGCCAGAAGGCGATCGGGACCAACAGCACGTTGAGCAGCACCAGCTGGCGGAACGCGGCCTCGCCCTTGAAGGCGGCGCGCAGGCCGTCCAGCGAATAGCCGGCGGCGTTGAAGATACGTTTGAGGCCGGTCTGGCCCTTGAATGGCGATGTCATGTGAGTCACTTCACAACGGAAAGGCCAGCAGACTAGACCGGCGCGGGTCAAAAAAGCGTGAAGCCACGCGCACTCAGCTGCTGGCAACCGATTCAAGTTGTTGCAGCAACAACGCCGCCTGGGTGCGGGTACGCACACCCAGCTTGCGGAAGATCGCGGTCACGTGGGCCTTGATGGTCGCTTCCGACACGTTCAGCTCATAGGCGATCTGCTTGTTCAGCAAGCCTTCGCAGACCATGGTCAGCACGCGGAACTGCTGCGGCGTGAGGCTGGCAAGGCCTTCGCTGGCGGCCTTGGCCTCGGCCGAGACATCGACCTTTTCGAACGCCTGCGGCGGCCACCAGACCTCGCCGTCGAGCACCTTGCGCACCGCATCCTGGATCACTTCCAGGGTGCTGGACTTGGGAATGAAGCCACTGGCGCCAAACTCGCGGGACTTGACCACCACTGCGGCCTCTTCCTGCGCCGATACCATCACCACGGGGATCTGCGGGTATTGCCCGCGCAGCAGCACCAGCCCGGAAAAACCGTAGGCACCCGGCATGTTCAAGTCCAGCAACACCAGGTCCCAGTCGGCTTTTTCGCTCAGACGGGTTTCCAGTTCGGCAATGCTGGCGACTTCAACCAGGCGTACATCCGGGCCCAGGCCGAGGGTAACGGCCTGGCGCAAGGCGCCACGGAACAGCGGGTGGTCATCGGCAATCAGGATTTCGTAAGTGGCCATCGATCTGGGGATCCTGTTCTGTGTCGGGCACTCGGGTAAGGGTCATTATGAACCAAAGCAGGGGTTGTGCCCCTTGGACTATAGGAAGGTATGCAAACGCTGGTGGGTGTCGTCCTGCTCGTCCAGCGGCAGGCGCCGCTTGCCGCTCAGGTAATGCAGGCTGAACACATCCAGGTAGGCGTCCAGCGCCTGCGAGGCCTGGGTATCGCCGGCCAGGTCCAGGCACATGGCAGCGACTTCCGCGGTGCAGAAGTGATCGTCGCGCTTGGAGCGGCGCAGGCGGTAGCGGGACATCTGCTCGGCCTGCAGGCTCAACACCGGGAAGCGGTCAAGGTACGGGCTTTTGCGGAACATTTTGCGCGCTTCGGTCCAGGTGGCATCCAGCAGGATGAACAGCGGGCGCTTGCCCGGCTCGCGCACTACCTCGCTGACCACCCGCTCCTGGGCAACGAATTCGCCAGGGAAGACGATGTAGGGCTGCCAACGCGGATCGCCCAGCAACGCCAGCAAGCGTTCGTCGACCGAAGTACGCAGCCAGCCGAAGGCTGAGGTGTCCTCGATCAGGTCGGCGATCAGCCAGCCGGTATTGGTGGGCTTCAGCGGCTCGGTGTCATGCATCAACAGGCACACGCCGGATTCGGCCTGCACCCGCGGCTTCCAGGCGCACAGGCAATGAGTGGCGATGACCCGGCAATCGGGGCAGCGCTCGGCACGCGAACCACGGGCGATGAAGGGCTTGTTGCTGCGGGCCAGGCGTTCGGCGCGCAGGCGCGCTACCGCATGGCTCATGCCGGCAGGCCTCTGGACAGGTTGGGAATGGACACAAGGATGACTCGGAAAAAACTAAGGGCGCCAGTCTACCAGAACAGGGGGCAATTGCTGTGCAGGTGGCGGCGCGGTCCTTATAATCGCTGTTTTTTACCGTACCCCAGCCTCGCGCCTGCGCGATTTTCAGGGAACGCCGTCGACCCGCGCATGTCAAAGCGCCAGTCATCGAACCAGGAGAGATTCATGCTGCGCCGTATCGTCCCCGCCCTGAGCCTGCTGCTCGCCCTGCCCCTGGCAGCCCAGGCGGCTTCCAAGCAGGAATACGACCTGAACAACATGCTGCAGAAGGTGGCCAAAGAGAGCAGTGTCGGCACCCCGCGAGCCATCAACGAGGACATCCTCGACCAGGGTTACACCGTGGAAGGCAAGGCACTGGTCAACCACCTGAGCGTGCGCCAGGACCATGCCGCGCGCATGCAGGCCAACCCCGAACAGGTACGCAGCCAGCTGGGTGACAGCGTCTGCCGCAACAGCGGTTTCCGCAACCTGATGTCCAAAGGCGCGGTCATGGTCTACCGCTTCACGGTCTACAAGACCAACCAGCCGATCATGGACCAGGCGTTCGACAATGCCAGCTGCGTGGCCGGCAACAAGAAGAAGTAACCAACACTTCGATCGCTACGCCTTCTCGTCTTCACGGGCGCGCCAGCGCCCTTCAGCGGCATCGGCGCGCATCTCTGCCAGCAGCGCCTGCAGGTAGCGCGACTGGCATTCCAGCCCCGACAGCCTGCGCCGGCATTCGGCCTCCAGGCTCAGGTGATGCACCTGGGCCGCATTCTCCAGCTGCTGGTAAAGCTGCCGGTCCACTTCGATGATCAAGCGATGCATACCGCCACCTCCTGCATCGACACGTTTCGCTTTACCCAGTTAACCAAACCCGCATCCCCCGTGGCTGCATGCCGACGGGCGGCTGTGCCGAACACCCCCGGCACAATTGAGCGCAAGGGTCTAGATTGAGGTCAGAGGTATTGGTGCAGAAGGAGACGTTGCATGCCTTACCAATCGAGTGAACTGCTGTTCAGCCACTTCCGCGACAACAACATCGACCTGAGCAACATCGACGCACAACTGCAACTGGTGGCACCGAACAGCCCCAACCTGCCGCTGTACCGCGACATGATGCTGACCATCCTGCGCATGGCCCATGACGACACCGACCGCTGGAGCGCCAAGATCACCCTGCAGGCCCTGCGCGAACTGGACCATTCGTTCCGCACCCTGGAACGCTACAAGGGCCGGCGCAAGGTGACCGTGTTCGGCTCGGCGCGCACTCCGCTAGAGCACCCGATGTACGCCCTGGCCCGCGAGCTGGGCGCAACCCTGGCACGCTCCGACCTGATGGTCATCACCGGTGCCGGCGGCGGTATCATGGCAGCTGCCCACGAAGGCGCCGGCAGCGACCACAGCCTGGGGTTCAACATCACCCTGCCCTTCGAACAACACGCCAACCCCACGGTGGACGGCACCGACAAGCTGCTGCCGTTCCATTTCTTCTTCATCCGCAAGCTGTTCTTCGTCAAGGAGGCCGATGCCCTGGTGCTGTGCCCGGGTGGCTTCGGCACTCTGGATGAAGCGCTGGAGGTGCTGACCCTGATCCAGACCGGCAAGAGCCCGCTGGTACCGGTGGTGCTGCTGGATTCGCCAGGTGGCAGCTTCTGGCGCGACTGCCTGGACTTCATCAGCCGCCAACTGGAGGAAAACCGCTACATCCTGCCCAGCGACCTGAAACTGCTGCGCCTGGTGCACAGCGCTGACGAGGCAGTGGAAGAAATCAACCAGTTCTACAGCAACTACCACTCCAGCCGCTGGCTGAAGAGCCAGTTCGTGATCCGTATGCATCACCCGCTCAGCGAGGCGGCGCTGTATGACATCCAGGAAGGCTTTGCCGACTTGCGCCTGAGTGGCAAGTATCACCAGCAACCTGACAGCAGTGCCGAGCACGAAGTGGGCAACTTCAGCCACCTGACCCGTTTGTCATTTGCCTTCAATGGCCGGGACCAGGGCAGGCTGCGCGAGCTGGTGGACTTCATCAACCTGCCGGAGAACTGGGCCAAGCCGCAGCCCATGCATACCACGCAGCGGGCCAGGGAGGCGTTGAAGGTCAGTTGATTGTCGAACAAATTTCCAAGCGCCGCGCAACCTGTGGGAGCGGCGTTGCCGGTACTCGCGGGTAAACCCTAATGCCGGTCAGATAACCTTTGCCGGCTGGATTGGGGCTGCTTTGCAGCCCTTCGCGGGCTTGCCCGCTCCCACAGGGACCGCGCATTTTCTGAACCTTGCACCAAACCTGTGGGAGCGGGCAAGCCCGCGAAGGGCCGCAAAGCGGCCCCAGTCTTCAGTAATCGTCGATATCACGCCCACTGAGCAGGCGGCCGATCATGTCCATGGGGAAACCCCGGTAAGCCAGAAACCGGGTCTGCTGGGCACGGCTGCGGGGATCTTGCGGGCGCTGACCAGCAAACTTGCGCTGCCATACGTCACGCATGCGCTCGCCCCAGTCCACCTCGCTCTCGCGTAGCGCCTGCTCGATATCAGCACGCGCCAAACCGCGCTGGCCTAGCTCTTCGCGAATACGCGCAGGGCCGTAGCCAGAGCTGGATCGGTATCGGATAAAACTTTCGAGGTAACGGGCTTCGCTAAGCAGCCCTTCTTCGGCGAGCCGGTCGAGCTCAGGCTCGATCAGCTCGTCCGAAGCGCCGCGCTGACGCAACTTGCGCGTCAGCTCGACGCGACCGTGCTCACGTCGCGCGAGCAGGTCCATGGCTGTCCGCCGAATGGCGACGGGGGTGTCGAGTACGGCGGACATGTTCGGCTATCTACCGCGCAATCAATAACCGGCGTCAGCGTCGGCCATGTCATCGGCATCGGCTTCGGCAGCAGCAGCCTTACCAGCAGCCGCAACAGCACCAGAGGTCAGCAGCTTCTCGCGAATCTGCTTCTCGATCTCGGCACCAATAGCCGGGTTCTCAGCCAGGTACTTGGCAGCGTTTGCCTTACCTTGACCGATCTTGTTGCCCTGGTAGGCGTACCAGGCACCGGACTTCTCGACCAGGCCTTGGGAAACACCCAGGTCAATGATCTCGCCGTTACGGTAGATACCCTTGCCGTAGAGGATCTGGAACTCGGCCTGACGGAATGGCGGCGAAACCTTGTTCTTGACGATCTTGACGCGGGTTTCGCTACCGACCACCTCGTCGCCTTCCTTGACCGCGCCAGTACGGCGGATATCCAGACGCACCGAGGCGTAGAACTTCAGGGCGTTACCACCGGTGGTGGTTTCCGGGCTGCCGAACATCACGCCAATCTTCATACGGATCTGGTTGATGAAGATGACCAGGCAGTTGGCGTTCTTGATATTACCGGTGATCTTGCGCAGCGCCTGGGACATCAGGCGCGCCTGCAGGCCCACGTGCATGTCACCCATCTCGCCTTCGATCTCGGCCTTCGGTACCAGAGCAGCCACGGAGTCGACGATGATCACGTCAACAGCGTTGGAACGCACCAGCATGTCGGTGATTTCCAGGGCCTGTTCGCCGGTGTCCGGCTGCGAAACCAGCAGGTCGTCGACGTTGACGCCCAGCTTGCCGGCGTACTCGGGGTCGAGGGCGTGTTCGGCGTCGACGAAGGCGCAGGTGGCGCCGTTTTTCTGGGCTTCGGCGATGACCGACAGGGTCAGCGTGGTCTTACCCGACGATTCCGGGCCGTAGATCTCGACGATACGGCCTTTTGGCAGGCCGCCGATGCCCAGGGCAATGTCCAGGCCCAGCGAGCCGGTGGAGATGGCAGGGATAGCCTGGCGCTCGTGGTCGCCCATGCGCATGACGGCGCCCTTGCCGAATTGGCGTTCGATCTGACCCAGGGCCGCAGCCAAGGCGCGCTTCTTGTTGTCGTCCATTGAAATCCTCACGTGTTCGACTTGGCCCTGACGGCCGGAATACCTGTATAAGTAGCCAGTATTATTCCACAGGCAAGCGCCCGCGCAAACCCCTGTCGTCGATTTACTCGGCACCAAGCTGTAACAAGCCGTCTAACGCGGCGATCACCGTCTGTCGGCGCACCGCCTCGCGGTCGCCGTCGAACTGGCGCCGCTCGCTGAACACGTGGTTGCCGTCGCCCCAGGCCAGCCACACGGTGCCCACCGGTTTGGCCGGCGAACCACCGTCCGGCCCGGCCACGCCGCTCACCGCCACGGCAAAGCGCGCGCCGCTGGCGGCCTGGGCGCCGCGGACCATCGCTTCGACCACTTCCTGGCTGACCGCGCCAACCTGGCCGAACAACGCCGCGGGCACTCCCAGTTGACGGGTTTTCTGGGTGTTGGAATAGGTCACGTACCCAGCCTCGAACCAGGCCGAGCTGCCGGGCACGCGGGTGATGGCCTCGGCGATGCCGCCACCGGTGCAGGATTCGGCGGTGGTCACCTGCGCGTTGAAGCGGCGCAGGTGTTCACCCAGGCGGGTGGCAAGCGTGGTGATCGGGTCCATGTCGGGCTCCTTGAAGGCTGCCCTCTACCCTAGCATTTCAGAGATGGGGAATGGGCGTCTGGCGGCGTGCTGGGCATGAGGATGTTCGCCTCTGGATTTTTGCCGCCTATGAGATCGAGCGCCGCCCGCGCGGCGCTTCGCAGCACAAGGCTGCTCCTACATCTGTTTCGGGCCAGTAACGCCTGTGCCAGTGCACGCGACCGCCTTGTTTGCCCGGCACGAAATCGAGGTGGACACCAATGGGCGCGCGCCTTCGCCTCAGGAATAACTGGCCCGAAACAGATGTAGGAGCAGCCTTGTGCTGCGAAGCGCCGCGCGGGCGGCGCTCGATCTCGCAGGCGCCAAACCTCTCAAGGCATGCACCCCAAGCCCACACCAATCAGAAATTCAGCCGAAGCACGGTCCGCCAGATGTTCTTCATCGGTGAACGACGATGCTTGGCCCAGTTGCGCTCCCACCACTCGTCCTCATTGCGCACCACCTGTTCCAGGTCGCTACCGGCCACGGCGGCGGCGTGCTGGCGGAACATCATGGGGAACACGCAGTGCTGGCGGATCCGGTGCTTGACCACCACATCCACCGGGGTGCCATCGTAGGGCGTCTCTGCCAGGATCCGGCAGCCCTCGCGCGACAGCACATAGGCATGCAGCGCCACCACCCGCCCGCGGGCGATGAACGGGAACCAGGTCAGCCAGGTTCGCCCCATGGAATAGCCCAGGTGCAAGGCCTCGAAGGGCCGTTTCTGCATGAAGCGGTTTACCCAGCGCACCCGCGAAGGTTCGAACTCATAGGCCTTGGCATCGTCTTCGAAGATCAGGATTCGATCGAGGCCATTGTCCAGCGCATGACGGGCCAGTTGCTGATGGGACTCGTAGCAACCGCGCTTGGGGTCGCTGTTTTTCTCGACGACATGAAAGTGCACTTCGTTGTCGAGCTGTCGCCCGATGGTTTCGCTGAACAGCGTGCGCCGGTCAGCGCGGGTGTCGAGGGAAATACAAAAAACCGCATCTACATCAAAACGAATTGCGCTCACTGCACTAATCAACCTGTTGCAATATCTTTTTACCGGGTCGCGGGCCACCGCGAATGCGTCAGGCAAGTCATCCCTGATGGGCGAAGGCAGGCAATTCTCCATGGAGGCACCATGATGTCAACCCGCCTTCAGCGCATCCCTGTGCACTCGCCGGACTTGCAGGTACAGCCTGCCGGGTAGCCGTGTTAACCTATGCGGCTTGAAAATCCGGTGGGTCTCGGCGTCGCGCATGCAACACAGAACGCCCCAATTTGCCCCACAATATTGAGACCTACTTTCTAAGCCCTTGATGAATAAAGCAATTTCCGACTTCTCCGCACACACCCCGATGATGCAGCAGTACTGGAAGCTGAAGAACCAGCACCCGGACCAGCTGATGTTCTACCGCATGGGCGACTTCTACGAGATCTTCTACGAAGATGCGAAAAAAGCCGCAAAGCTGCTGGACATCACCCTGACCGCGCGCGGTCAGTCGGCCGGCCAGTCCATCCCCATGTGCGGGATTCCGTTCCATTCGCTGGAAGGCTACCTGGCCAAGCTGGTCAAGCTCGGCGAATCGGTGGTGATCTGCGAGCAGATTGGTGACCCCGCCACCAGCAAGGGCCCGGTGGAACGCCAGGTGGTGCGCATCATCACCCCGGGTACGGTCAGTGACGAGGCCCTGCTCGACGAGCGTCGCGACAACCTGATTGCCGCGCTGCTCGGTGACGAGCGCCTGTTCGGCCTGGCCGTACTGGACATCACCAGTGGCAACTTCAGCGTGCAGGAGATCAAGGGCTGGGAAAACCTGCTGGCCGAGCTCGAGCGCCTGAACCCGGTCGAGCTGCTGATCCCCGACGACTGGCCGCGCGACCTGCCTGCCGAGAAACGCCCGGGCGCCCGTCGCCGTGCGCCATGGGACTTCGACCGCGACTCGGCGCGCAAGGCCCTGTGCCAGCAGTTCGCGACCAAGGACCTCAAGGGCTTTGGCTGCGACAAGCTGACCCTGGCCATCGGCGCCGCCGGTTGCCTGCTGATCTACGCCAAGGAAACCCAGCGCACTGCCCTGCCGCACCTGCGCAGCCTGCGCCACGAACGCCTGGACGACACGGTCATCCTCGACGGCGCCAGCCGCCGCAACCTGGAGCTGGACATCAACCTGGCCGGCGGCCGTGACAACACCCTGCAGTCGGTGATCGACCGCTGCCAGACCGCCATGGCCAGCCGATTGCTGAGCCGCTGGTTGAACCGCCCGTTGCGCGACCTCAAGGTGCTGCAGGCACGCCAGGACTCGATCCGCTGCCTGCTCGACGGCTACCGCTTCGAGAAGCTGCAGCCGCAGCTCAAGGAAATCGGCGATATCGAGCGGATTCTCGCCCGTATCGGCCTGCGCAACGCCCGCCCACGCGACCTGGCACGCCTGCGCGATGCCCTGGGCGCGCTGCCCGAGCTGCAGAACGCCATGGCCGAGCTGGAGGCGCCGCACCTGGCACGCCTGGCCGCCATTACCGGCACCTACCCCGAACTGGCCAGCCTGCTGGAACGGGCGATCATCGACAACCCGCCGGCGGTGATCCGCGATGGCGGCGTGCTCAAGGCCGGTTATGACAACGAACTGGACGAGCTGCTGGCGATCAGCGAGAACGCCGGCCAGTTCCTGATCGACCTGGAAGCCCGGGAAAAGGCCCGCACCGGCCTGGCCAACCTCAAGGTCGGCTACAACCGGGTGCATGGCTACTTCATCGAGCTGCCGACCAAGCAGGCCGAGCAGGCCCCGGGCGACTACATCCGCCGCCAGACCCTGAAAGGCGCCGAGCGCTTCATCACCCCGGAGCTGAAGGCGTTCGAGGACAAGGCCCTGTCGGCCAAGAGCCGCGCCCTGGCCCGCGAAAAGATGCTCTACGACGCCCTGCTGGAAACCTTGATCAGCCACCTGGCACCGCTGCAGGACAGCGCCGCCGCCCTGGCCGAACTGGACGTGCTCAGCAACCTGGCCGAACGTGCACTGAACCTGGACCTGAACTGCCCGCGCTTCGTCGACGAGCCGTGCCTGCGCATCGAGCAGGGCCGCCACCCTGTGGTGGAACAGGTATTGACCACGCCGTTCGTGGCCAACGACCTGGGCCTGGACAACAGCACACGCATGCTGATCATCACCGGCCCGAACATGGGCGGTAAGTCCACCTACATGCGCCAGACCGCCCTGATCGTGCTGCTGGCGCATATCGGTAGCTTCGTGCCGGCTGCCAACTGTGAGCTGTCGCTGGTCGACCGCATCTTCACCCGCATCGGCTCCAGCGACGACCTGGCCGGCGGCCGCTCGACCTTCATGGTCGAGATGAGCGAAACCGCCAACATCCTGCACAACGCCACCGACCGCAGCCTGGTGCTGATGGACGAAGTGGGCCGTGGCACCAGTACCTTCGACGGCCTGTCGCTGGCCTGGGCCGCAGCCGAGCGCCTGGCCCAGCTGCGTGCCTACACGCTGTTCGCCACGCACTACTTCGAGCTCACCGTGCTGCCGGAAAGCGAGCCACTGGTGGCCAACGTGCACCTGAACGCCACCGAGCACAACGAACGCATCGTGTTCCTGCACCACGTGCTGCCTGGCCCTGCCAGCCAGAGCTACGGCCTGGCCGTGGCGCAGCTGGCCGGCGTGCCGACGGTCGTCATCCAGCGTGCCCGTGAACACCTGGCGAGGCTGGAGACCACCAGCCTGCCGCATGAACAGCCTCCGGCCCAAAAGGCCAAGGACGTGCCACAGGTCCCGCACCAGAGCGACCTGTTCGCCAGCCTGCCACACCCGGCCATCGAGAAGCTGGGCAAGCTGCAGCTGGACGACATGACCCCGCGTCAAGCTATCGAAATGCTATATCAACTAAAGAACCTGTTATAACGGCGCCCACTACAAGCTGGTAGAATCCGCCGCGGTTTGCTGGTGCTGCAGGTTATTAGCCTGGCCTGCAGCCACATGCCCGCAAACCGCGCGGCCCTGAGAGGAAGGGCCGCCGCCGTCGCCTGAGGAGAGAATTAGAAATGACCTTCGTCGTCACCGACAACTGCATCAAATGCAAATACACCGACTGCGTGGAAGTCTGCCCGGTGGACTGCTTCTACGAAGGCCCGAACTTCCTGGTCATCCACCCGGACGAGTGCATCGACTGCGCCCTGTGCGAGCCGGAATGCCCAGCGCAAGCCATCTTCTCGGAAGACGAAGTGCCTGCGGGCATGGAGAACTTCATCGAGCTGAACGCCGAACTGGCGGAAATCTGGCCGAACATCACCGAGCGTAAGGACGCCCTGCCGGACGCTGAAGAGTGGGATGGCAAGACTGGCAAGATTGCA
This sequence comes from Pseudomonas sp. PsB, assembly GCF_043658375.1. Taxonomy (NCBI): domain Bacteria; kingdom Pseudomonadati; phylum Pseudomonadota; class Gammaproteobacteria; order Pseudomonadales; family Pseudomonadaceae; genus Pseudomonas; species Pseudomonas sp. PsB. The sequence goes on from NZ_JBIGLU010000008.1 coordinate 41,118, forward strand.
GACCTGGAGCGCTGATAGCGTCCGGACACGAAAAAGGCCCCTTGGGGCCTTTTTTGTTTTCTGCGGGCAAAAAAAAGGGGCGGTTTGACCCGCCCACATTTTTTCCGTAGTCCCTGCTTGTCCCAAACATCATCCTGATGAAATCGCCTCTTGCGACGTCCCTGGCTTTCCTCCTGAAAGCCTGTGCATGTCCCTGTGCACAGTTCGAATACTAGCGACTTGAGCCGGGCGGGCAACCGCTAAACCTCACAGGGTGTTGCAGGTGACACATTTCCTCACAGCTGAATAAGCCAGGTTTTTCAATGAGTTGGGAAAACGCAGGATCTGGATACGACGATGATTTACTGAAGCGTACATAGAAGGCTTACAAAACAAGTAAGCAAAGGCTTACACGCGATGTTACTGGGGTAGCGCAGTACATAATGTCTTGGGGCTGCTTTGCAGCCCTTTCGCGACACAAGGCCGCTCCTACAGGATAGTGGCGCATTCGAAGGCGATGAAATACCTGTGGGAGCGGCCTTGTGTCGCGAAAGGGGCGCAAAGCGCCCCCGGCAATTTTGAATGGGGTACCTCTGATCGAAACATACAAAAACGCCCCGAAATCATCGGGGCGTTTTGTGTTGCAGGCTTCCGCTACTGGAACAACGACTCACTGGACAGGCCGTTCTTCTCGAGGATCTCACGCAAACGCTTGAGCCCCTCAACCTGGATCTGCCGCACCCGCTCACGGGTCAGGCCAATCTCCAGGCCTACATCTTCCAGGGTGCTGCTTTCATGCCCGCGCAGGCCAAAGCGGCGCACCACCACTTCACGCTGCTTGTCGGTCAACTCGCCCAGCCATTGGTCGATGCTCTGCGACAGGTCGTCATCCTGCAGCAGTTCGCACGGGTCGGTCGGGCGGTCGTCGGTCAGGGTATCGAGCAGGGTCTTGTCCGAATCCGGGCCGAGCGACACATCCACCGAAGACACCCGCTCGTTCAGGCCCAGCATGCGCTTGACCTCGGCGACCGGTTTCTCCAGCAGCGTGGCGATTTCTTCTGGCGAGGGTTCGTGGTCCAGTTTCTGGGTCAGCTCGCGCGCAGCGCGCAGGTAGACGTTCAGTTCCTTGACCACGTGGATCGGCAAGCGAATGGTGCGGGTCTGGTTCATGATCGCCCGCTCGATGGTCTGGCGAATCCACCAGGTCGCATAGGTCGAGAACCGGAAACCACGCTCCGGGTCGAACTTCTCGACGGCACGGATCAGCCCCAGGTTGCCCTCCTCGATCAGGTCGAGCAGCGACAGGCCGCGGTTCACGTAACGACGGGCAATTTTTACAACCAGGCGCAGGTTGCTTTCGATCATGCGCTTGCGGCCGGCAGGGTCGCCCTTTTGCGACAGGCGCGCAAAATGCACTTCCTCTTCCGGCGAAAGCAGAGGCGAGAATCCGATCTCGTTGAGATACAACTGGGTGGCATCGAGCGCCCGGCTGTAATCGATATACTTGTGTTGCTTGAGCGAAGAGCCCGACTTGGCCCTCGTCCGAACCGAAGATACAGCAGGTTCGTCTGACACCACATCCGTTTCCAAAACGATACCCGTCTCCATCAGAAGCAGGTCATCGTCGATGTCAAACTCCGGCACTTCTTTACTGAGAGCCATTGTTATAGTCCTTTGCTGAGTTCGAACTCAGACTCGAGCGGCACCTATCTCCCTGGCAGCGCTGGAGCCTGTCCCCTCTACATCACAGGAACAGGCCGGGTACAACGGTCAACGACGTGGCAGGAACTGGAGCGGATCGACGGGTTTGCCCTGGCGGCGAATCTCGAAATGCAGCTTCACCCGATCTGTGCCCGTGGACCCCATTTCAGCAATCGACTGCCCTGCCTTGACCTGCTGCCCCTCCCGAACCAACAGCCTGCGGTTATGGCCGTAGGCACTGACGTAGGTATCGCTGTGCTTGATGATGATCAGTTCGCCGTAGCCCCTCAAGCCACTCCCGGCGTACACCACTGCACCATCAGACGCAGCAAAAACAGGCTGTCCCAAATCACCGGCGATATCAATGCCTTTATTCAAACTACCGTTTGAAGCGAATTTTCCAATCAGCACGCCATTGGCAGGCCAGGTCCAGCCGCCTACCGCGCGCTCCGCGGCAGGCACCGTGGCGACCACCGGGGCGCTGCTGGAGGCTGCCGGCGTGGCCGGTTTGCTGGTGCTGGCAGGGGGCGTGCTGGTGCTTCCTACAGGCCGCCGGATGACCGTGGTCTTGCTCGACGACGACGGGCTGGACACCACCGTGGTGCTGCCCGCAGAGCCGCTGCTGAAACGAATCGCTTGCCCCGGGCGAATGGTGTAAGGCGCCGCGATGCCGTTGCGCGCAGCCAGTTCCTTGTAGTCCCAGCCATAACGGAAGGCAATGGAGAACAGCGTATCGCCAGGTTTGACGATGTACTGCCCGGTGGTTACCGCCGGGCGCTTGGGCACGGTGTTATTGCGGTCGACCACCCGCGCGCTGTTGCTGCTGGTGCTCGAGCAACCCACCAGTAGCGTGCCCATGGCCAGTGCAATCACCAGAAGCGTGAAACCCGACCCGTCCTTGCGCTGCCGAATGACTGTGTGACCCACCCGCGCTCCCCTCATGGTGCCGAAAACGATATGAAGACAAGAAATGCAATATTATTGCAATTATAACCAAGCCCGCCCGCATTGGCAGGGTTGGTGAAAGACTGCTGCAAAGCCATGGCACACGCTGTGCGCTAGCGCTTCACCCCGCCAGATAGACAGGGCGTTGCTGCAAGAATTCGGTGCTGGCGCAAAAATATCGCGCGGCTCGAACCAGCAGTGTTCAGGCCAGCGGGCCGTTGAGCAGCGGTACGAAGCGCACTGCCCCCAGCACGCGGCGGGAGAATCCATGCTCCTCGCGCACGATCAGCATCAGCTGCTGGGTTTCGCCGGCTGGCCCCACCGGGATCACCATACGGCCACCGGGCGCCAGCTGGTCGAGCAATGCCTGCGGCACTTCCGGCGCCACGGCGGTGACGATGATGCCGTTGTACGGCGCCAGCGCCGGCCAGCCTTCGCAACCGTCGCCCCAGCGGAACACCACGTTGCGCAGGTTCAGTTCCACCAGGCGCTCCTTGGCCCGGTCCTGCAACACCTTGATGCGTTCCACCGAGAACACCCGCTCGACCAACTGGGCCAGGATTGCCGTCTGGTAGCCCGAGCCGGTGCCGATCTCCAGCACCTTGTCCAGCGGCCCGGCCTCGAGCAGCAGCTCGCTCATGTGGGCAACCATGAACGGTTGCGAGATGGTCTGGTTGTGGCCGATCGGCAGCGCGGTGTCTTCGTAGGCGCGATGCGCCAGCGCCTCGTCGACGAACAGGTGGCGCGGGGTACGACGGATCACGTCGAGCACCTTGGTGTTCGAAACGCCCTCCTCGCACAGGCGCTGGATCAGCCGCTCCCGGGTACGCTGGGAGGTCATGCCGATGCCACGCCGCAGCATATCGTCCTCGCGCATCAGAGCAGGCCCTCCAGCCAACCGTCGAGCTGCTCGAAGGCATCACTGAAGGTGCGGTCGAGCTGCAGCGGAGTGATCGATACATAGCCTTGCATCACCGCGTGGAAGTCGGTACCCGGGCCACCATCCTCGGCATCCCCGGCCACGGCGATCCAGTAGCCTTCCTTGCCGCGCGGGTTGACCACCTTGGTCGGCGCCGCCGCCCGCGCCCGGTGACCGAGGCGGGTGAGCTGGATGCCACGAATGTGCTCCAGCGGCAGGTTGGGGATGTTGACGTTGAGCACGGTGCGCGGCGGCAAGGCCAGGCGCGACTGCGCCTCGACCAGACGGCGGGCGATATGGGCCGCGGTCGGCAGGTTGTCCGGCTGGCGCGACAACAGCGAAAACGCCAGCGAGGTACCGCCGAGGAAACGGCCTTCCAACGCGGCCGCGACCGTGCCCGAATAGAGCACGTCGTCGCCCAGGTTGGCACCGAGGTTGATCCCCGACACGACCATGTCCGGCGCCTGTGGCAACAGCCCATTGAGCCCCAGGTGCACGCAGTCGGTGGGCGTGCCGTTGAGGCTGATGAAGCCATTGGCCAGGGTCTGCGGATGCAGTGGCCGGTCCAGCGTCAGCGAACTGCTGGCGCCGCTCTTGTCTTGATCCGGGGCAATAACCACGCACTCGGCGTAATCCGCCAGCGCAGCGTGCAGCGCGGCGATGCCGGGTGCGGTAACACCGTCGTCGTTCGAAATCAGAATACGCATGAGCTGTCCGTCTGCCCCGCCGACACCAGATCCACGACTTCGCGCACCACCACGGTGGCGAAGCATCCGGCCGGAAGGACGAATTCCAGTTGCAGGATATCAGGCTCCGGATAATGCCACGTAAGACCGCCAATAGGGAGCCGCAGAATGCGTCGTTCGTGATCCATGCCCGCCAAGGCCAGCCACTGGCAAAGTGCTGGCTGACGCGCGCCGACGGTGTTTTCCAGCTGTGCGGTGACACCGGCGGCCGGCGAATCGCCCGCGCCCCACATCGGGCCGGTCGGGTGCAGGTCGAGAATCGCCAGGCGCGGGTCGGCACATTCCGCCTCACCCGCCGGGAAGAAGCTGCGGCTGTCGGTGAACGCCAGCAGGTCGCCCACCTGGGCCTGCGCCCAGCTGCCGTCGGCAACACGGGCTGCCAGCACCTGGTTGAACAGGTAGCTGCGCCCGGCCGAGAGCAACCGCGAACGCACGTTGCGCTGTTCGGGCAGGGCCTTGCGTGCGGCCCAATCGAGAGCGTCGTGAACGTTGCCGCCACCGTGGCCGAAGCGCTGGGTGCCGAAATAATTCGGCACACCGTGCTGCTTGAGCTGTTCCAGGCGTGCATCCACCGCCTGGTGATCGGCAGCCAGGGCAGTCAGGCGCAGCGTGAAGCCGTTGGCCGAATGCGCACCGCGCTGCAGCTTGCGCTGGTGGCGCACCTGCTTGAGCACACGCAGGCTGGCATCCTCGGCACGCGACAGGTCCGGGTCGGCCTTGCCTGGCAGGTGCAGGCTGAACCACTGGCGAGTCAGGGCCTGGCGGTCCTTGAGGCCGGCGTAGCTGATCGTGCGCACCGGCACCCCAGCAGCACGGGCCAGGCGGCGGGCCGCCTCCTCGGTGTTCAGGTCACGCTTCTCGACCCACAGCCACAGGTGCTCGCCGTGGCCCGACAGGGGGATGTCCAGTACTTCGTCGACCTGGAAATCCTCGGCCACCGCCTTGAGGACGGCGGTACCCAGTGGTTGGCCCGATGCGCGCGGGCCCAGCAGTTCCAGTTCGGTCATGCTGGCAGCAGCAGGGCTACCGAATGCACGGCGATGCCCTCCTCGCGGCCGGTGAAGCCGAGCTTCTCGGTGGTGGTAGCCTTGACGTTGACCTGGTCGAGTTCGACCTGCAGGTCTTCGGCGATCAGCTTGCGCATGGTCTCGATGTGCGGGGCCATCTTCGGCGCCTGGGCGACGATGGTGGCGTCGATGTTGCCGACCTTCCAGCCCTTGGCCTGGACGATGCCGACTACATGGCGCAGCAGCACCCGGCTGTCGGCGCCCTTGAACTGCGGATCGGTGTCGGGGAAGTGTTTGCCGATGTCACCCAGCGCCGCCGCGCCAAGCAAGGCATCGCTCAGGGCGTGCAGCAGCACGTCGCCATCGGAGTGGGCCAGGAGGCCGTATTTGTGGGGGATACGCACCCCGCCCAGGGTAATGAAATCACCGTCGCAGAAGCGGTGCACATCGTAGCCGTGGCCAATACGCATAGAAAAACGCCCTGAATGAGTCAGGGCGTGATTCTACCTGCTTTAGCCAGTATTGGGGCCGTCGTTGTAGGAGCAGCCTCGTGCTGCGAATGGACCGCAAAGCGGCCCCGGCAATATCGGCGATAGCGTTAGACCCAGGGTCTGCTTCGCAGCCCATTCGCAGCACAAGGCTGCTCCTACAGGCGATCGCGCAGCTACGCCTTACACCCGCCCCAATGCCACCGCATGATGACGCAGGTGCTCCTCGATGAAGCTGGCGATGAAGTAGTAGCTGTGGTCATAGCCAGGTTGCAGGCGCAAGGTCAGTTCATGCCCACCTTTGCGTGCCGCCTGCTCCAGGGCTTCAGGCTTGAGCTGCTTCTCGAGGAAGTCGTCGCGGTCGCCCTGGTCCACCAGCAACGGCGGGCATTCGCCGGCCGGGGTCTCGGCCAGCAGCACGCTGGCATCCCACTCGCGCCAGCGCGCACGGTCTTCACCCAGGTAGCGGCTGAAGGCTTTCTCGCCCCACGGGCAATCCATCGGGTTGCTGATCGGCGAGAACGCCGACACCGAGCGGTAGCGCCCTGGGTTGCGCAAGGCGCACACCAGCGCGCCATGCCCACCCATGGAGTGGCCACTGATGCTGCGCTCGCCCGAAGCCGGGAAGTGCGCCTCGATCAACGCGGGCAACTCCTCCACCACATAGTCGTGCATGCGGTAGTGCTGGGCCCAAGGCTGCTGAGTGGCATTGAGGTAGAAGCCGGCACCCAGGCCGAAGTCCCAGGCACCGTCCGGGTCGCCCGGCACCTGCTCGCCACGCGGGCTGGTGTCGGGGGCGACGATGATCAACCCAAGCTCCGCGGCCAGGCGCTGGGCGCCGGCCTTCTGCATGAAGTTCTCGTCGGTGCAGGTGAGGCCGCTGAGCCAGTACAGCACCGGCAGCTTCTCGCCCTGTTCGGCCTGCGGCGGCAGGTAGACGGCGAACACCATGTCGCAACCCAGCACCTTGGAGTGATGCCGGTAACGCTTGTGCCAGCCGCCAAAGCTCTTCTGGCAGGAGATGTTATCCAGGCTCATGGCAAACCTCAGAAGTGGATCACGCTGCGAATGCTCTTGCCTTCGTGCATCAGGTCGAAGGCCTTGTTGATGTCTTCCAGGCCCATGGTGTGGGTGATGAAGGTATCCAGCGGGATCTCGCCCTTCTCGGACATTTCCACGTAGCTTGGCAGCTCGCTGCGGCCACGTACGCCACCGAACGCCGAACCACGCCATACGCGGCCGGTGACCAGCTGGAACGGACGAGTGGCGATTTCCTGGCCGGCACCGGCCACGCCGATGATCACCGATTCGCCCCAGCCCTTGTGGCAGCACTCCAGCGCAGCACGCATCAGCTGCACGTTGCCGATGCACTCGAAGGAGAAGTCCACGCCGCCGTCGGTGAGGTCGACGATCACTTCCTGGATCGGGCGGTCGTAGTCTTTCGGGTTGATGCAGTCGGTGGCACCCAGCTGGCGGGCGATTTCGAACTTGGCCGGGTTGATGTCGATGGCAATGATGCGCGACGCCTTGGCCTTGACCGCACCGATCACTGCCGACAGGCCGATGCCGCCCAGGCCGAAGATGGCCACGGTGTCACCCGGCTTGACCTTGGCGGTGTTGAGCACCGCGCCGATACCGGTGGTGACACCACAACCCAGCAGGCAGACCTTTTCCAGCGGCGCTTCTTTCTGGATCTTGGCCACGGAGATTTCCGGCAGCACGGTGTACTCGGAGAAGGTCGAGGTACCCATGTAGTGGAACAGTTGCTGGCCTTTGTAGGAGAAGCGCGTGGTGCCGTCCGGCATCAGGCCCTTGCCCTGGGTGGCGCGGATGGCCTGGCACAGGTTGGTCTTGCCCGAGAGGCAGAACTTGCACTTGCCGCATTCCGGGGTGTACAGCGGGATGACGTGGTCACCGACGGCGACCGAGGTGACGCCCTCGCCTACCGCCTCGACGATCGCGCCACCTTCGTGGCCGAGGATCGACGGGAAGATGCCCTCCGGGTCGGCGCCCGACAGGGTGTAGGCGTCGGTGTGGCAGACACCGCTGGCGACCACGCGCAGCAGCACTTCACCGGCCTTGGGCATGGCCACGTCGACTTCGACGATTTCCAGGGGTTTCTTGGCTTCGAAGGCTACGGCAGCACGGGACTTGATCATCAAAGGTCTCCAGACAGAGGGTCGATTCAGTCTGGCAGTGTAATTCACCGCCTTTTGATGAATAATCCGGCCAAAGACAAAACATTATTGCCATACAGGGATAATCAATGAGCAGCCGCTGGGAAGGCATCGACGAGTTCGTCGCCGTGGCCGAGTCGGGCCAGTTCACCGCGGCCGCCGAGCGCCTGGGGGTTTCCTCGTCGCACATCAGCCGGCAGATCGCCCGGCTGGAGGAACGGCTGCAGACGCGCCTGCTGTACCGCAGTACCCGGCGGGTGACCCTGAGCGAGGCCGGGCAGACATTCCTGCAGCACTGCCAGCGCCTGCAGGATGGCCGCGAGGAAGCCCTGCGCGCCATGGGCGACTTGGCCAGCGAGCCCAAGGGGTTGCTGCGCATGACCTGCGCGGTGGCTTATGGCGAGCGCTTCATCGTGCCGCTGGTGACACGGTTCATGGCGCTGTACCCGCAGCTGCGGGTGGATGTGGAACTGAGCAACCATACCCTCGACCTGGTGCATGAAGGCATGGACCTGGCCATCCGCCTGGGCCGGCTGGCCGATTCACGACTGGTGGCAACCCGCCTGGCGCCCCGGCGCATGTACCTGTGCGCTTCGCCGGCCTACCTGGAACGTTACGGTCGGCCACACAGCCTGTCGGAACTGGCGCGGCACAATTGCCTGGTGGGCAGCTCGGATTTGTGGGCGCTGCAGCAGGACGGCCGCGAGATCAGCCAGCGAGTGCAGGGCAACTGGCGTTGCAACAGCGGGCAGGCGGTGCTGGACGCGGCGCTGCAGGGGATGGGGTTGTGCCAGTTGCCGGATTACTACGTGCTGGAGCACTTGAACAGTGGTGCGCTGGTGTCGTTGCTGGAGGCGCACCAGCCACCGAATACCGCAGTGTGGGCGCTGTATCCGCAGCAACGGCACCTGTCGCCGAAGGTACGGCGGCTGGTGGATTACCTGAAGGAAGGGTTGGCGGGGCTGCCGGAGTATCGTTTGAACTGAAACCTTGTGCTGACCGGTCTGGCCTCTTCGCGGGTAAACCCGCTCCCACAGGTACAGCGCAAACTTTAAGGGATGTGCGATACCTGTGGGAGCGGGTTTACCCGCGAAGAGGCCGGCACAGGAGCAAGAAATTCAGCGGCGCCCTGCCCAACGCTGGCGCAACCACTCCAGGTCTTCCGGCCGGGTTACCTTTATGTTGTCGCTGCGCCCTTCGACCAGCCGCGGCGCCTGGCCGGACCACTCGATGGCGGAGGACTCGTCGGTTACCAGCACATCCGACACCAGGCACTCGGCCAGCGCCCGATGCAACGCCCCCAGGCGGAACATCTGCGGCGTATAGGCCTGCCAGATGGTGCTGCGGTCGACGGTAGCGCCCACCCGACCATCGGCATCGGCCCGCTTGAGGGTATCGCGCGCCGGCACCGCCAGCAGACCACCCACCGGGTCGTCCGCCAACTCCGACAACAGCTTGTCCAGATCGCTGCGCGCCAGGTTCGGTCGCGCGGCATCATGCACCAGCACCCAGTCGCTGTCCGCCGCCCCTTGGGCATGCAGCATCAGCAAGGCATTGAGTACCGAGTCGGCACGCTCGCGGCCGCCTGCGGCGCGCTGGATGCGCGGGTCGCTGGCACAGCGCAGGCGAGGCCAGTACGGGTCATCTTCGGCAATGCTGACCACCACGCCCTTGAGCATCGGGTGGCCAAGAAAACAGTCGAGGCTGTGCTCGAGAATGGTCTGCCCGGCCAGCTCCAGGTACTGCTTGGGGCGGTCGGCAGCCATGCGGGCACCTACGCCCGCAGCAGGAATCACGGCCCAGAAGGCCGGTAAGGTTTCGATCATTTCTGTGGCAACTGGAAGAGGGTTTCGCCCTCTTTGACCATCCCCAATTCGTGGCGAGCCCGCTCTTCAACGGTCTCCATGCCTTTTTTCAGCTCCAGCACTTCGGCATCGAGCACGCGGTTGCGCTCGAGCAAGCGCTCGTTTTCGGCATGCTGCTCGGCAATCTGCTGCTTCAGCTCGGTCACTTGCGCCAGGCTGCCATTACCCACCCACAGGCGGTACTGCAGGCCACCCAGCAGCAGGAGCAGGACGAGGAACAACCAATAGGGACTGCGCATCACGTTATCCAGGTTAAAAAGGCTGCCGGGTACTTTTTACTTCGGGGCCTCGAATAGCACGAAGCCTGGCCGAGGCCAGGCTTCGTCGACAGAAACCCGTTGGAATGTAGGAAAGAACAGTACGAACGTTCCTACAACTCCGGCTGCTGTCTTTTTACCATCTCTTGCTTAGCCGCGAAACTCGGCACGACCGCGGTAAACCGCTTTGGCACCCAGTTGCTCTTCGATGCGCAGCAGCTGGTTGTACTTGGAAACGCGGTCGGAACGGCACAGCGAGCCAGTCTTGATCTGGCCAGCAGCGGTACCCACGGCCAGGTCGGCAATGGTCGAGTCTTCGGTTTCACCGGAACGGTGCGAAATCACCGCGGTGTAGCCAGCAGCCTTGGCCATCTGGATGGCTTCCAGGGTTTCGGTCAGCGAGCCGATCTGGTTGAACTTGATCAGGATCGAGTTACCGATGCCCTTCTCGATGCCTTCCTTGAGGATCTTGGTGTTGGTCACGAACAGGTCGTCGCCAACCAGCTGCACCTTGGTGCCGATCTTGTCGGTGAGGATCTTCCAGCCAGCCCAGTCGGACTCGTCCAGGCCGTCTTCGATCGAGATGATCGGGAAGCGCTCGGTCAGGCCTTTCAGGTACTCGGCAAAGCCTTCGGCGTCGAACGACTTACCTTCGCCAGACAGGTTGTACTTGCCGTCTTCGTAGAACTCGGAAGCCGCGCAGTCCAGGGCCAGGGTCACGTCGGTGCCCAGCTTGTAGCCGGCTTTCTCGACGGCTTCGGCGATGGCGCCCAGGGCGTCTTCGTTGGAAGCCAGGTTAGGGGCGAAACCACCCTCGTCACCAACGGCGGTGTTCAGGCCACGGGCCTTCAGCACGGCTTTGAGGTGGTGGAAGATTTCGGTGCCCATGCGCAGGCCGTCGGAGAAGGTCTTGGCGCCAACTGGCTGAACCATGAACTCCTGGATGTCGACGTTGTTGTCGGCGTGCTCGCCACCGTTGATGATGTTCATCATCGGTACCGGCATCGAGTACTGGCCCGGGGTGCCGTTCAGGTTGGCGATGTGCGCGTACAGCGGCAGGTCCTGGTCCTGGGCAGCGGCCTTGGCGGCAGCCAGGGAAACGGCCAGGATGGCGTTGGCGCCCAGCTTGGCCTTGTTCTCGGTACCGTCCAGTTCGATCATGGCGCGGTCCAGGCCCTTCTGGTCGGCAGGGTCCTTGCCCAGCAGAAGGTCACGGATCGGGCCGTTGATGTTGGCGACGGCCTTCAGCACGCCCTTGCCCAGGTAACGGCTCTTGTCGCCATCACGCAGCTCCAGCGCTTCGCGCGAGCCAGTGGAAGCACCGGACGGCGCGCAGGCGCTGCCGATGATGCCGTTGTCGAGCAGTACATCGGCTTCCACGGTGGGGTTGCCACGCGAATCGAGAACTTCACGACCTTTGATGTCGACGATTTTTGCCATTGTTGTAAGCACTCCAGAATTGACGAAAACAACTTAGCTTAGGAAATTCTTGACGTTCACCGGGCGGACTTGCAGTGGGCAGGCCGGGTGAAGGGAACCCCTGACCGACTGGTCAGGGGTGGATCGGACGGTACTTTACCCGAGAATCGAGCTTTACGCGGTTTCTACCGTCGGAAAACTTTTCACCAGGTCGTCCAGTTGCTTGAGCTGGGCCAGGAACGGCTCCAGTTTGTCCAGGCGCAGGGCGCATGGGCCATCGCACTTGGCGTTGTCCGGGTCGGGGTGGGCTTCGAGGAACAGCCCGGCCAGGCCCTGGCTCATGCCGGCCTTGGCCAGGTCGGTGACCTGGGCGCGGCGACCACCGGCGGAATCGGCGCGACCACCCGGCATCTGCAGGGCGTGGGTCACATCGAAGAACACCGGGTACTCGAACTGCTTCATGATGCCGAAGCCGAGCATGTCCACCACCAGGTTGTTGTAGCCGAAGCTCGAACCACGCTCGCAGAGGATCAACTGGTCGTTACCGGCCTCCTCGCACTTGGTCAGGATGTGCTTCATTTCCTGGGGTGCGAGGAACTGGGCCTTCTTGATGTTGATCACCGCGCCGGTCTTGGCCATGGCCACCACCAGGTCGGTCTGCCGCGACAGGAAGGCCGGCAGCTGGATGATGTCGCACACCTTGGCTACAGGCTCGGCCTGGTAAGGCTCGTGCACGTCGGTGATGACCGGCACGTTGAAGGTGCGCTTGATCTCTTCGAAGATCTTCAGCCCCTCTTCCATGCCCGGGCCACGGTACGAGGTTACCGACGAACGGTTGGCCTTGTCGAAGCTGGCCTTGAACACGTACGGGATACCGAGCTTCTCGGTCACCCGCACGTACTCCTCGCAGACCTTCATTGCCAGGTCACGGGACTCCAGGACGTTCATGCCGCCGAACAGGACGAACGGCTTGTCGTTGGCGATCTCGATGTTACCGACGCGAATGATCTTCTGGGTCATTGATCAGGCCTTGTTCTTCTGAGCCAGGGCTGCCTTGACGAAGCCGCTGAACAGCGGGTGGCCGTCACGCGGAGTCGAGGTGAATTCCGGGTGGAACTGGCAGGCGACGAACCATGGGTGGTCCTTGGACTCGACCACTTCCACCAGCGCACCGTCTTCGGAACGGCCGGAAACCACCAGGCCGGCGTCGACCAGTTGTGGCAGCAGGTTGTTGTTCACTTCGTAGCGGTGACGGTGACGCTCGGTGATCACGTCCTTGCCGTAGCAGTCGTGCACCTTGGAGCCGGCGGCCAGCTGGCAGTCCTGTGCACCCAGGCGCATGGTGCCACCCAGGTCGGAGGCTTCGCTGCGGGTTTCGACGGCACCGGTGGCATCGGCCCACTCGGTGATCAGGCCGACGACCGGGTGGCCGCTGTTGCGGTCGAACTCGGTGGAGTTGGCGTCTTTCCAGCCCATCACGTTACGGGCGAATTCGATCACGGCCACCTGCATGCCCAGGCAGATACCCAGGTACGGCACCTTGTTCTCACGGGCGTATTGCACCGCGGTGATCTTGCCTTCCACGCCGCGCAGGCCGAAACCGCCCGGTACCAGGATGGCATCGGCGCCTTCGAGCAGGCTGGTGCCCTGGTTCTCGATGTCTTCCGAGTCGATGTAGCGCAGGTTGACCTTGGTGCGGTTGGTGATGCCGGCGTGGCTCATCGCTTCGATCAGCGACTTGTACGCATCCAGCAGCTCCATGTACTTGCCGACCATGGCGATGGTCACTTCGTGCTCGGGGTTGAGCTTGGCATCGACCACCTGGTCCCACTCGGACAGGTCGGCGCCATTGCACTGCAGGCCGAAACGCTCGACGACGAAGTCGTCCAGGCCCTGTGCGTGCAGCACGCCCGGGATCTTGTAGATGGTGTCGACGTCTTCCAGCGAAATCACCGCACGCTCTTCAACGTTGGTGAACAGCGCGATCTTGCGACGCGACGAAGCATCGACCGGGTGGTCGGAGCGGCAGATCAGCACGTCAGGCTGCAGGCCGATGGAGCGCAGCTCCTTGACCGAGTGCTGGGTCGGCTTGGTCTTGGTCTCGCCAGCGGTGGCGATGTACGGGACCAGGGTCAGGTGCATCAGCATGGCGCGCTTGGAGCCCACTTCGACGCGCAGCTGGCGGATGGCCTCGAGGAACGGCTGCGACTCGATGTCACCCACGGTACCGCCGATTTCCACCAGGGCCACGTCGGCATCGCCGGCACCCTTGATGATGCGACGCTTGATTTCGTCGGTGATGTGCGGGATGACCTGGATGGTCGCGCCCAGGTAGTCACCACGACGCTCCTTGCGCAGTACGTGCTCGTAGATGCGGCCGGTGGTGAAGTTGTTGTTCTGGGTCATGGTGGTGCGGATGAACCGCTCGTAGTGGCCCAGGTCGAGGTCGGTCTCGGCGCCATCGTGGGTGACGAACACTTCACCGTGCTGGAACGGGCTCATGGTGCCCGGATCGACGTTGATGTACGGATCCAGCTTGAGCATGGTGACCTTCAGGCCCCGCGCTTCCAGGATGGCCGCCAGGGAAGCCGAGGCAATGCCTTTCCCCAATGAAGAAACAACACCGCCCGTGACGAATATGTAGCGCGTCATGAAAAACCCTAGAAGTCTGCGTTAAGGCGGCCAGCGCCGCCGGAGAAAGCGAAGGAAGGCCGAAGCCCCCGATCACCTGCGTCAATCACAGTGCATCTCGAAAAACTGCCGCGTCTGTACAGACCAGGGGTATCCCCGGCATGGAGCTCGCTCGTCATTTCCAGAATCAGCCCAGCAAAAAACTGCTTGGTAATCGGCAACTCCTGTGTTTTCGCGGAACCCACAGAAGCTGTATCAAGAAGGGAGGGTAGTCTACCCGAATGTACCCTTCAGCTCAAACCTTGCGCGTTCGTCGGCAACTGCCAGGAAAGCTGGCAATCAGCCTGCACCAGCCCGGGCAGGTTGGCCACCGCCAGCAGGCGCTCGCCCTGGTACAGCAGTGGCAAGCGCGGGCGCAGGAAAAGCGGCACCTGCAGCTCGTTGAGCAGGCGCTTGAGGTCGCGCCGGCCGCGGCCGGGGAGGTCCAGCACTTCACCGCCCTGACGGTAGGCAATGCGCAAGCCGTGCAGCGGCGCTGCGCCAACAAGACGCACACTGCCGTTACCCGGCAACGGCAAAGGCTTGGCGGGATCGGCCCAGGCCAGTTTGCCGACGGGCAGCTGCAGCCAGTCACCGCTCAACCACCAGATGCGCCCATGACTGCGCAGCAGTTGCCCATCGGCAAGCTGCCAGGCGGGCTGGGCATCGGCGGCGGCATCGCGCAGGTCCGCCCAGCCGGCCCAGTGCCGGGTGTCGGGCAGGCGGGTACGGCGGCTCAGCCAGTATTGCAGGGCATTGCGCTGACGGGCCGGCGACAGCGCCACCAGAGTAGCCAGGTCGAGGGAGTCCAGCCCCGGCCAAGCCACCGGCGCGCCCTCCCCGGCGAGCGCCAGGTCGTCCTGGGCCAGCTCGTCCAGCAGGCCTTGGGCTTCGCCCAGGTGCTCGGCGGCGCGGGCCAGGTTCTGGCTGGCCTGCGGCCAACGTTGCTTAAGCAGCGGAAACACTTCGCTGCGCAGGTAGTTGCGGGCAAATTGTGTGTCAGCGTTTGACGGATCTTCGATCCAGGCCAGCCCATTGGCCTGGGCATGGTCCTGCAGTTGCTGGCGGGAACAGCCCAGCAATGGCCTGACCAGGCTGCCCTGCCCTAGCGCCCGCTGCCCCGGCATTGCAGCCAGGCCACGCAGGCCTGCGCCGCGCAGCAGGCGGAACAGCAGGGTTTCGGCCTGGTCGTCGCGGTGCTGGCCGGTGAACAGGATGTCGCCTGGGCCGAGGGCTTGCCTGAAGGCAGCATAGCGGGCGTCGCGGGCGGCCTGTTCGAGGCTGGCGCCGGGGGCGACCTGGACGTGGATGACCTGGAGTTCGATGCCGAGATTGTCGCAGACGGTTTGGCAGTGGGCGGGCCAGGCATCGGCGGCGGATTGCAGGCCGTGGTGGACGTGGAGGGCGCGCAGTGGAGGGGATGCGTGATTGCGGGCGTAGTCGGCCAGCAGGTGCAGGAGGACGGTGGAATCGAGGCCGCCGGAGAAGGCGATGTACCAGGTGGGGGCGTTGAGCCAGGGGGTGAGGTTGATCATTGGGGCCTCACATGGCTTGAGATTGCCGGGGGCGCTGCGCACCCCTTTCGCGACACAAGGCCGCTCCTACAGGATTACGCAATCCCCTGTAGGAGCGGCCTTGTGTCGCGAAAGGGCTGCATAGCGGCCCCAGGGTGTCTCAGAGACCGTAGCTCATCAGGCGATCGTAACGGCGGGCCAGCAGCGCGTCATGGTCGAGCTTGCCGAGCATGTCCAGCTGCTGTACCAGGTCGGCACGGATGCTTTCCGACATCTTCGCCGGGTCACGGTGGGCGCCGCCCAGCGGCTCCTGGATGACCTTGTCGACGATGTTCAGGCTCTTCAGGCGCTCGGCAGTGATGCCCATGGCCTCGGCTGCATCGGCTGCCTTGTCGGCAGTCTTCCACAGGATCGAGGCACAGCCTTCCGGCGAGATCACCGAGTAGGTGGAGTACTGCAGCATGTTCAACTGGTCGCACACGCCGATGGCCAGCGCACCGCCGGAACCACCCTCGCCGATCACGGTGGCGATGATCGGGGTTTTCAGGCGCGCCATCACGCGCAGGTTCCAGGCGATGGCCTCGCTCTGGTTGCGCTCTTCGGCGTCGATGCCCGGGTAGGCGCCCGGAGTGTCGATGAAGGTCAGGATCGGCATCTTGAAGCGCTCGGCCATTTCCATCAGGCGGCAGGCCTTGCGGTAGCCTTCAGGGCGCGGCATGCCGAAGTTGCGGCGTACCTTCTCGCGCACTTCACGGCCCTTCTGGTGGCCGATGACCATGACCGGCTTGCCGTCCAGGCGCGCGGTACCACCGACGATGGCAGCGTCGTCGGCGAAGTGGCGGTCGCCGTGCAGCTCTTCGAACTCGGTGAAGATGTGCTCCAGGTAGTCCAGGGTGTAAGGACGACGCGGATGACGGGCCAGGCGGGCGATCTGCCAGCTGGTCAGGTTGCCGAAGATGCTTTCGGTCAGGGTGTTGCTCTTGTCTTGCAGACGGGCAATTTCATCGCTGATGTTCAGCGAGTTGTCGTTGCCTACCAGGCGCAGGCCTTCGATCTTGGCTTGCAGGTCGGCAATCGGCTGTTCGAAATCGAGAAAATTCGGGTTCATAGTCATCCGTCTTGGGTCTACGGCCAGGCGGCCGGCCGGTTGATCCGTTTGGCGCCCTACCTTAAGGGATCAGGCGCATTCAGGTCGAGATTAAATTTTTGTCGGTTCAACGATATTGCAGGAAGACGTTCTCACGCCCGAACTGGTCACGCAGCGCCTGAATCAGCCCATCGGCCGGGTCGATCGCCCACTGCTCGCCGAACTGCAGCATGGCCTTGGCGTCGCTGCCGGTGTACTCGAGGGTGATCGGGCAAGCGCCGCGATGGCGGGTAATCAGCTCGCCCAGCCACTTCAGCCGGTCGCCCTTGAGCGCTTCGTGTGCCACCTTCAGGCGCAGGCTCTCGGCCAGCTTGGTGCGCGCATCCTCCATGGTCATCACCTGCTTCACCCGCAGGCGCAGGCCACCAGAGAAATCGTCGTTGCTGACCTCGCCTTCGACCACCACCATGGCATCGGTCTGCAGCAAGGACTGTGCCGCCATGAAGGCGTCGGCAAACAGCGACGCCTCGATGCGCCCGGAGCGGTCGTCCAGGGTGACGAAGCCCATCTTGTCGCCCTTCTTGTTCTTCATCACCCGCAGGGCAATGATCATGCCGGCGATGGTCTGGGTTTCGCGTGACGGCTTGAGGTCGATGATGCGCTGGCGGGCGAAGCGGCGGATCTCGGTCTCGTACTCGTCGATCGGGTGGCCGGTGAGGTACAGGCCGAGGGTGTCCTTCTCGCCCTTCAGGCGTTCCTTGAGGGTCAGTTCGCGCACCTTGCGGTGGTTGGCGTAGACGTCGGCATCCGCCGCTTCGAACATGCCGCCGAACAGGTCGACGTGGCCACTGTCGGCGGTGTGGGCGGCCTGCTCGGCAGCTTTGATGGCCTCGCCCAGCGCCGAGAGCAAGGTTGCACGGTTGATGTCGATGTTGGCGTGGTAGGCCTTGATCTCGTCATGGAAGTGCGGGCCCAGGCGGTCCAGCGCGCCACTGCGGATCAGCGCGTCGAGGGTACGCTTGTTCACCCGCTTGAGGTCGATGCGCTCACAGAAATCGAACAGGTCCTTGAACGGGCCACCCTGGGCGCGGGCCTCGACGATCGCCTCCACCGGGCCTTCGCCGACGCCCTTGATGGCGCCCAGGCCGTAGACGATGCGCCCGTCATTGTTGACGGTGAACTTGAAGTCGGAGAAGTTCACGTCCGGCGCGTCGAGGCGCAGCTTCATGCTGCGCACTTCCTCGACCAGCACCACCACCTTGTCGGTGTTGTGCATATCCGCCGACAACACCGCAGCCATGAATGGCGCCGGGTAGTGGGTTTTCAGCCAGGCGGTCTGGTACGACACCAGGCCATAGGCGGCGGAGTGGGATTTGTTGAAGCCGTAGCCGGCGAACTTCTCTACCAGGTCGAAAATGTTACCCGCAAGATCCGCATCGATATTGTTGGCCACGCAGCCTTCGATGAAACCACCGCGCTGCTTGGCCATTTCCTCGGGCTTTTTCTTACCCATCGCACGGCGCAGCATGTCGGCGCCGCCGAGGGTATAGCCAGCCATGACCTGGGCGATCTGCATCACCTGCTCCTGGTACAGGATGATGCCGTAGGTCGGTGCCAGTACCGGTTTCAGGCCCTCGTACTGATAGTCGGAGTGCGGGTAAGCCAGCTCGGCGCGACCGTGCTTGCGGTTGATGAAGTCGTCCACCATGCCCGATTGCAGCGGGCCCGGGCGGAACAGTGCCACCAGTGCGATCAGGTCTTCCAGACAGTCGGGCTTGAGCTTCTTGATCAGCTCCTTCATGCCACGCGATTCAAGCTGGAACACCGCCGTGGTTTCGGCCTTCTGCAACAGCTCGTAGGTCTTGCGGTCGTCCAGCGGGATGAAGTCGATGTTGACGTCGGGCAGGTTCTTCTTGGCCTGCTCGCGGTTGATGATCTCCATCGCCCACTTGATGATGGTCAGGGTCCGCAGGCCGAGGAAGTCGAACTTCACCAGGCCGGCAGCCTCGACGTCATCCTTGTCGAACTGGGTTACCAGGCCGCCGCCCTCTTCGTCACAGGCGATCGGCGAGAAGTCGGTGAGCTTGGTCGGGGCGATGACCACACCACCGGCGTGCTTGCCGGTACCGCGCGTCACGCCCTCGAGCTTCAGGGCCATGTCCCAGATCTCGCGGGCGTCTTCGTCGCCCTTGAGGAAGTCACGCAGGATCTCTTCCTGCTCGTAGGCCTTCTCCAGGGTCATGCCCACTTCGAAGGGGATCATCTTCGACAGGCGGTCGGCCAGGCCGTAGGACTTGCCCTGTACCCGCGCCACGTCTCGCACCACCGCCTTCGCCGCCATGGTACCGAAGGTGATGATCTGGCTGACCGCGTTGCGGCCATAGGCTTCGGCCACGTAGTCGATCACCCGGTCACGGCCATCCATGCAGAAGTCGACGTCGAAGTCGGGCATGGAAATACGTTCAGGGTTGAGGAAGCGCTCGAACAGCAGGTCGTAGGCCAGCGGATCGAGGTCGGTGATCTTCAGCACGTACGCCACCAGCGAGCCGGCACCCGATCCTCGGCCCGGGCCAACCGGTACGTCGTTGTTCTTGGCCCACTTGATGAAGTCCATGACGATCAGGAAGTAACCGGGGAAGCCCATCTGGATGATGATGTCCAGTTCGAACTTCAGGCGGTCCAGGTAGACCTGGCGCTTCTCTTCGTAATTGGGCGTGGTCTCTTTCGGCCACAGCACCGCCAGGCGCTCTTCCAGGCCTTCGTGGGACACATGCCGCAGGTAGTCATCGATGCCCATGCCGTTGGGCGTTGGGAAGTCGGGCAGGAAGTACTTGCCCAGCTGCACCTGGATGTTGCAGCGCTTGGCGATCTCGACAGTGTTGGCGATGGCATCGGGCAGGTCGCTGAACAGCTCGGCCATTTCCTCGGCCGACTTCAGGTACTGCTGGTCGCTGTACATCCTTGGCCGACGCGGGTCGTCGAGGGTCCACCCCTCACCGATGCATACTCGGGTTTCGTGGGCGTCGAAGTCGGACTGCTTGATGAAGCGCACATCGTTGGTTGCCACCAGCGGAGCGCCGAACTTGTCGGCCAACGCCACGGCGGCGTGCACGTACTCCTCGTCGCGGGCGCGGTTGGTGCGCTGCACTTCGACGTAGAAGCGCTCGGGGAACATGCCCATCCAGTCTTGCAGCAGGGCCTCGGCTTCATCGTCCTTGCCGGCCAGCAAGGCCATGCCGATATCGCCTTCCTTGCCTGCGGAAAGGGCGATCAGGCCCTCGCTGGCGGGGGCGATCCATTCACGCTGGAGGATGACCAGGCCGTTGCGCTGGCCCTCGGTCCAGCCGCGCGAGATCAGCTCGGTGAGGTTGCGGTAGCCCTTGGGGTTCATGGCCAGGAAGCAGATACGCGACAGCGGTGCTTCCGGGTCGGCAGCGGCCAGCCACAGGTCAGCGCCGCAGATCGGCTTGATGCCGGCGCCCATGGCAGTCTTGTAGAACTTGACCAGCGAGCACATGTTGCTCTGGTCGGTGATCGCCACCGCCGGCATGTTCATCCCGGCCAGCGCCTTGGCCAGCGGCTTGATCCGCACCAGGCCGTCGACCAGCGAGAATTCGGAGTGGACGCGCAGGTGAACGAAGGGAACCGACATGGAAGATCCTGTAGCAGTGCTGAACGACAAGGGCGGGATTGTAGCTTAAATGGGGATGTTTTTTTGGGGCTGCTTCGCAGCCCTGTCGCGACACAAGGCCGCTCCTACAGAAGTTACGCGATCGCCTGTAGGAGCGGCCTTGTGTCGCGATCGGGCCGCAAGGCGGCCCCAGAGCTCAGATAAGGGAGTCGGTGACGCCTTCACGTGCATCCCACGCGGCCCGCACAGGGGCAAAGGAACGCCGATGAATGGGCGTAGGCCCCAAGCGTGCCAGCGCCTCGAGGTGCACTGGGGTTGGGTAGCCCTTGTGTCCGCCAATGCCATAACCCGGGTAGATCAGCTCGAATGCGCTCATCTCCCGGTCACGGGTCACCTTGGCCAGGATCGACGCCGCCGCGATGGCCGGCACCTGGCTATCGCCCTTGACTACCGGCGACGCCGGTACGGCGAGTTTCGGGCAGCGGTTGCCGTCGATCAGGGCCAGCTTCGGTGTAATGTGCAGGCCTTCCACGGCGCGCTGCATGGCCAGCATGGTCGCATGCAGGATGTTCAGGCGGTCGATTTCCTCGACCTCGGCGCGGGCGATGCAGAAGCTCAGGGCCTTTTCGCAGATCTCGTCGAACAGCGCCTCGCGCTTGGCTTCGGTGAGTTTCTTCGAATCGTTCAGGCCGAGGATCGGGCGCGCCGGGTCGAGGATCACCGCCGCGGTCACCACCGCGCCGCACAGCGGGCCACGGCCCACTTCGTCGACGCCGGCGACCAGGTCTTCGACCAGGTTGAAGTCCAGTCCAATTTGCATGTCAGCGGTCCTTGAGCAAGGCCAGTACCGCCTCGGCCGCCTGGTTGGAGGCGTCACGGCGCAGGGTGCGGTGAATTTCGTCGAAACTTTCGGTCTGCTGGCTGCCATCGGCCACCAGCGGCGCCAGGGTATTGGCCAGGGCTTCGCTGGTGGCGCCATCCTGCAGCAACTCGGGTACCAGCACGCGCTGGGCCAGCAGGTTCGGCAACGACACGTAGGGGCTCTTTACCAGGCGCTTGAGGATCCAGTAGGTCAGGGGCGCCAGGCGATAGGCCACCACCATCGGTCGCTTGTACAGCAGTGCTTCGAGGGTGGCGGTACCCGAGGCGATCAGCACCGCGTCACAGGCCGCCAGGGCCTGGTGCGACTGGCCATCGAGCAGGGTCAGCGGCAGCTGGCGCCCTTCGAGCATCTGCTCGACCTGGGCGCGACGTGCGGCATTGGCGCAGGGCAGCACGAAACGCACGCCCGGTACCTGCTGGCGCAGCCGTTCGGCAGCATCCAGGAACAGTGCGCCCAGCCGCCCTACTTCGCCGCCCCGGCTGCCCGGCATCAACGCGACCACCGGCCCTTCGCCCAGGCCCAGCGCGGCACGTGCGGCAGGGCGGTCGGCTTCGAGCGGGATGGTGTCGGCCAACGGGTGGCCGACGAAGCGCACCGGTACGCCCTGCTCTTCATAGAACCGCGCCTCGAATGGCAACAGCGTCAGCATCAGGTCGCAGCCTTCGCGAATCTTCAGCACACGCTTCTGCCGCCAGGCCCAGACCGACGGGCTGACGTAGTGCACGGTCTTGATCCCGGCCTGACGCAGTTTCAGTTCGATGTTGAGGGTGAAGTCGGGGGCATCGATGCCGATGAACACATCGGGCTTTTCGCCGATCAGGGTCTCGATCAGCAGCTTGCGGCGCTTGAGCAACTCGCGCAGGCGCCCCAGAACTTCGACCAGGCCCATGACGGCCAGGCGTTCCATGGGGAAATAGGATTGCAGGCCTTCGGCTTCCATCAAGGGGCCGCCAACGCCGATGAACCGTACGTCGGGGTGGCGCGCCTTGATGGCACGCATCAAGCCGGAACCGAGAATGTCGCCGCTGGCCTCACCTGCGACCAAGGCTACGCAAAGCTGGGCCATGTCAGCGGGTGATGCCGCGGGCGGAGTTCACGATCGACTGACGGAACAGATCGACCTCAGGGTGCTTCGCAGCCAGTTCGTCCAGCTCCTTGAGCGCGTCTTCGACGGTCAGGCCCTGGCGATAGACGATCTTGTAGCAACGGCGCAGCACATGGATCACCTCGTCGCTGAAACCCCGGCGGCGCATGCCTTCGAAGTTCATGCTGCGGGCTTCGGCCGGGCTGCCGAACACGGTGACGAAGGCCGGGACATCCTTGCCGATCGCCGTGCCCATGCCGGAAAACGCGTGGGCACCGATATGGCAGTACTGGTGCACCAGGGTGTAGCCGGACAGGATCGCCCAGTCCCCCACGTGTACATGGCCGGCCAGGGCCGTGTTGTTGACCAGGATGCAGTGGTTGCCGATGACGCTGTCGTGGCCGATGTGGGCATAGGCCATGATCAGGTTGTGGTCGCCCACGGTGGTTTCCGCACGGTCCTGGACGGTGCCGCGGTGAATGGTCACCCCTTCGCGGATCACATTGTGATCGCCGATCACCAGGCGCGTCGGCTCACCCTTGTACTTGAGGTCCGGGGTGTCTTCGCCGATCGAGGAAAACTGAAAGATACGGTTGTGCTTGCCGATGCGGGTCGGCCCTTTGAGCACAACATGCGGGCCGATAACGGTGCCCTCCCCGATTTCCACATCGGGGCCAACGATCGACCAGGGGCCGACCTCGACACCATCGGCCAGCTTGGCCGACGGGTCGATAATGGCCCGAGGATCAATCGAATTCATAGGGAGCGTTCCGCGCAGGTGATTTCTGCCGAGCAAACCGGCTTGCCGTCGACCAGGGCGCGGCACTCGAATTTCCAGATCATGCTCTTGCGGCTGAGGAACTTGGCTTCCAGCACCAACTGGTCACCCGGCAGTACCGGCTGACGGAAACGCAGCTTGTCGGAGCCGACGAAGTAGTACAGGGTGCCATCGGCCGGCTTGGCGTCGAGCATCTTGAAACCGAGGATACCCGCGGCCTGTGCCATGGCTTCGATGATCAGGACGCCCGGCATGATCGGGTGAGCCGGGAAATGGCCGTTGAAGAACGGCTCGTTGATGCTGACATTCTTGTAGGCACGAATGCTCTGGGCCTCGTAGTCCAGCTCCGTCACGCGGTCCACCAGCAGGAACGGGTAACGGTGAGGCAGGTATTCGCGAATCTCGTTGATGTCCATCATTTCGGGGGGGAAGCCTGTAATAAGAATAGGGAGCGCAGGTGCTGACCACACGCTCCTTTTGCAGTCCAAAGAGGAGCCAGCTAGCGACTGTTCACTCTTGCTCAGGGAATGGTATCAGCCTTCTGATGTCGGCTGGCCACCTGAGGTCACGGTATCGACGCGTTTTTCCAGCTGCTGGAGACGCTTGGCCATGTCGTCCAGGTGGCGGATACGCGCGGCGCTCTTGCGCCATTCAGCCAGTGGCTGCATGGCAGTGCCGGAAGAATAGGCACCCGGTTCGGTGATCGAACGGGTCACCATGGTCATCCCGGACACGAAAACGTTATCACAGACATCGATATGGCCCACCATGCCGACACCTCCGGCAATGGTGCAATGCTTGCCGATGCGCGTGCTGCCGGAAATTCCGACGCAGGCGGCCATGGCCGTGTGCTCACCGATCTGCACGTTGTGGGCGATCTGGATCTGGTTATCGAGCTTGACCCCATCAGCGATCCGCGTATCCGACAGCGCGCCACGATCGACCGCGGTGTTGACACCGATTTCCACGTCGTCGCCGATGGTTACACCACCGATCTGGGCGATCTTGCGCCACACGCCCTTCTCGTTGGCAAAGCCGAAGCCTTCACCGCCGATCACCGCACCCGACTGGATGACCACACGCTTGCCGATGGTCACATCATGGTACAGGGTGACCCGTGGGGCCAGCCAGCCACCTTCACCGATCACGCAACGGGCACCGACCACGCTGTGTGCACCCACGCTGACATTGGCCGCGATGCGCGCACCGCTTTCGATGACCGCGAACGGCCCGATGCTGGCACTGGCGTCCACCTGCGCGTCCTCGGCCACCACGGCGCTGGGATGAATACCCGCCACAGCCTTGGGTTTGGGGTCGAACAGGTGGGAAATGCGCGCGTAGGCCAGGTACGGATCGGCGACGATCAGCGCATTGCCGGCAAAGCCTTCGGCGTCCGCCGCCTTCAGCAGCACCGCGGCCGCCTGGCTGCTATCCAGGAATTTGCGGTACTGCGGGTTGGCGAGGAAGCTCAACTGACCTGGGCCAGCCTCCTGCAAGGTGGCCAGCCCGGTAATCTGCAGCGCCTCGGGCCCCTTGAGGGTGGCGCCGAGGGCCTCGGCCAACTGGCCTAGCGTCATGGTCACGGTCATATCAACGGGCTTGGTTCATGCGCTCGATGACCTGGCGGGTGATGTCGTACTGAGGCTTGACATCGATGACCGCGCCACGCTCGAGGACCAGGTCGTAACCGCCTTTCTTGATCACTTCCTCGACAGCGCCATCCAGCTTCGGCTTCAGCTGCTTGAGCATGTCGCGGTCGGCAACGGCCTTGGCTTCGTTCAGTTCCTTGGACTGGAACTGGAAGTCACGGGCCTTCTGCTTGAACTCGAGCTCCAGGCGCTCGCGCTCCTGCTGCTGCATCTTGTCGCCGCCCTTGATCAGACGGTCCTGGATGCCCTTGGCGCTGCTTTCCAGGCTTTTCAGCTTGGTCAGTTGCGGACCGAACTTCTTCTCGGCATCCACCGCGTATTTCTTGGCGGCATCCGACTCCAGCAGGGCCATCTGATAGTTCAGGACGGCAACCTTCATTTCGGCGAAAGCCGGGGTGGCGACCAGCGCCGCGGCCACTACGGCCAGTTGGGTCAACTTACGCACGATGCACTCCTGGATAAACCGTTGTCATTAAGCGAGGGCCGACCTCAGAAGGTCTGGCCCAGAGAGAATTGGAACACCTGGGTGTCGGCATCGTCCGGCTTCTTGACCGGCATTGCCAGGCTGAAGCTCAGCGGGCCCAGTGCGGTGATCCAGGTCACGCCCAGGCCGACCGAACTGGCCATGCCCGAGAAACCGACCTTCTCGCAATCCGGCTGGTTGCCGCAATTGGTGTCGAACACGTTACCCACGTCCCAGAACACGGAAGTGCGCAGCGAACGCTGGTCCTTGACGAACGGCAGCGGGAACAGCAGCTCGACACCACCTTGTACCAGTACGTTGCCACCAAACGGCAACGGATCCTGGTCCGGGTCGGCGATGGTACCCGGCTTGCCACCGTTGGCCTCGCCGCGGCTTGGGGTACTGCGTGGGCCCAGGCTGCTGTCCTTGAAGCCACGGACGGAGTTGAAGCCACCCGCGAAGTAGTTCTCGTAGAACGGCAGGCCAGAGGTGCTGCCATAACCGTCACCATAACCCAGCTCGGTGTGCAGGCGCAGGGTGTAGTCGTTGGTGATCGGCTTGAACAGCTGGCCGCGGTAGTCGAGCTTGAAGAACGACAGGTCGCTGCCCGGAATGGTGGATTCCAGGGTCAGGCTCTGGGAGTGACCACGGGTTGCCAGCACACCTTTGTTCAGGGTCGACTCGGACCAGCCGATCGAGGCCTTGAAGTTCAGGAAGTTGTCGCCTTCCTCTTCGAGGAAATCGAAGATCTCGTCAACGGTGTACTTGCCGGTCTTGATCTTGTCCTGCTGCACGCTCAGGCCATAGGTCAGGCGCGATGTCTCGCTGATCGGGTAACCGAGGCTGACGCCCGCACCGTAGCTGTCCACCGCGTAGCTGGCCACGTCGACGTCGAGGTCGTCGTAGTCGGTGCTGCGGTAGAAGGCGTTGTAGCCCAGGCTCACGCCATCGGCAGTGAAGTAGGGGTCAACGAAGCCGAAGTTGTAGCGGGTCTGGTATTCCGAACGGGTCAGGCCGATCGACACCTTGTTACCGGTACCGAGGAAGTTGCTCTGGCTGATCGAGCCACCGAGGATCAGGCCGGCGCTCTGGGCGAAACCGACGCTGGCGGTGATCGAGCCGGAGGCCTGTTCTTCGACGCTGTAGTTGACGTCGACCTGGTCGTCGGTGCCCGGCACCGGCGGGGTCTCGACGTTCACTTCCTTGAAGAAGCCCAGGCGTTCCAGACGGGTCTTGGACTGGTCGATCAGGTAGGTCGAGGCCCAGCCGCCTTCCATCTGGCGCATTTCGCGACGCAGCACTTCGTCTTCGGTCTTGGTGTTGCCGCGGTAGTTGATGCGGTTGACGTAGGCACGCTTGCCCGGGTCGACCACGAACATGATGTCGACGGTGTGGTCTTCATCGTTCGGCTGCGGCACGCCGTTGACGTTGGCGAAGGTGTAGCCTTCGTTACCAAGGCGGCGGGTGATCAGCTCGGAAGTGCTGGTCATCACCTTGCGCGAGAACACCTGGCCGGGCTGCACCAGCAGCAGCGACTTGACCTGGTCTTCCGGCACCTTCAGGTCACCGGACAGCTTCACGTCGCGGACGGTGTACTTCTCGCCTTCGTTGATGTTGACGGTGATGTAGACGTGTTTCTTGTCCGGCGTGATGGACACCTGGGTGGAGGCGATGTCCATGTTGATGTAGCCGCGGTCCAGGTAGTAGGAACGCAGGCGCTCCAGGTCACCGGAGAGCTTTTCGCGGGCGTACTTGTCGTCGTTCTTGAAGAACGACAGCCAGTTGGTGGTCTTCAGCTCGAACAGCTGCGCCAGGGTCTCGTCGTCGAACACGTTGTTGCCAACGATGTTGATGTGCTGGATGGCGGCGACGGTGCCTTCGTTGATCTTGATCTTCAGCGCCACACGGTTGCGCGGCTGCGGCACCACCTCGGCGTCGCCCTCGGCCGAGTAGCGGCCCTGGGCCACGTACTGGCGCTGCAGTTCGTTACGCACACCTTCGAGGGTGGCACGCTGGAAGATCTCGCCTTCGGCCAGGCCGGATTGCTTCAGGCCCTTCATCAGGTCTTCGGTGCTGATGGCCTTGTTGCCTTCGATCTCGATGCTCGACACCGAAGGGCGCTCGACCACGTTGATGATCAGGACATTGCCATCGCGGTTCAGCTGGATGTCCTGGAAGAAGCCGGTCTTGAACAGGGAACGGGTCGACTCCACCAGTCGGCGGTCATCGGCCTGGTCGCCGACGTTCAGCGGCAAGGCACCGAAGACACTGCCGGCGGAAACCCGCTGCAGGCCGTTGACGCGGATATCGGAGATGGTGAAGGACTCGGCGTGAACTTCAGCGATCATCAGTGCGGACATGACCGCAGTTAGCAGCAGACGTTTCATGAAGTCCTTTTATTCCAACTGGCAATAAACAGCCCGCCGCAACAAGACGGCAGGTTTCGCAATTGAGCGAAGCTTTATAGTCGACCCAGATCGTTGATCAGGGCGAGCAACATCACCCCTATGACCAAACTGATACCGATCTGGACCCCCCAACCTTGCACCCGATCCGACAGCGGACGACCGCGCGCCCACTCGACCAGGTAAAACAGCAAATGCCCCCCATCCAGAACCGGGATGGGCAGCAGGTTAAGAACCCCCAGGCTTATGCTCAGGTAGGCCAGGAAATTCAGGAAATCCCCCACGCCGGACTGGGCTGAAGCGCCCGCCACTTTAGCAATGGTTATCGGTCCGCTCAAGTTTTTTACCGAGAGCTCCCCGAACAGCATTTTCTTCAGCGATTCAAGGGTCAGGACGCTCATGTTCCAGGTGCGTGACAAGCCTTCACCCACCGCATCCAGCGGGCCGTAGCTGACTTCGCGGAGCATGTTGGCAGGCCATTCGCCACCTTTTACCCCGGCGCCAAGATAGCCGCCGGCCGCCTTGCCCTCGCCCTTGCGCGCCAGGGTGACCGGGACGTCCAGCGCAGCACCATCGCGCTCGACACGCACCACAACCTTGACTTGCGGGCGGGCCCGCACGGCATCGACCACCTGCTGCCATTCGCTCACTGCCACGCCATCGAGGGCCAGCAGCTTGTCACCGGTTTTCAGGCCCGCAGCGGCAGCCGGCCCCTTCGGATCGATCTCGGCCAACACCGGCACGATCGCCGGGCGCCAAGGGTGCAGCCCAAGGGACTGGATCGGGTCCGGCTCGTCGGCGCCCTTGAGCCAGCTGTCCAGCTTCACCTGCAGCTGGCGCTCGGCGCTGGCGCCCTCTTCACGCACGCCAACCTGCAGGGTGCCGCTCTCGCCCAGGCGGCGAACCAGTTGCAGGTTGACCGCAGACCAACCATTGGTCGGCTTGCCGTCGATGGAGACGATTTCCTGACCTGCGGTCAGGCCTGCCGATGCTGCCAGGCTGCCAGCATCGACCGCACCGATCACCGGGCGGATCTGCTGGGTACCCAGCATCGCCAGCACCCAGAAGAACAGGATGGCCAGCAGGAAGTTGGCAACCGGGCCCGCCGCGACGATCGCGATGCGCTGGCGCACGGACTTGCGGTTGAACGACTGCTCGATCAGCGCCGGCGGCACGTCACCCTCGCGCTCGTCGAGCATCTTGACGTAACCACCCAGCGGGATCGCAGCGACCACGAACTCGGTGCCATGGCGGTCATGCCAGCGCAGCAGCGGCGTGCCGAAGCCCACCGAGAAGCGCAGCACCTTGACACCGCAGCGGCGTGCCACCCAGAAGTGGCCGAATTCATGGAAAGTGACCAGTACACCCAAGGCTACGAGGGTGCCGATAATCATGTAGAGCGCTGTCATATCCATCTCCGAATGATGTTCAGCGGGCTGGCATCATGCCCAGCCCCCTCGTGAACCGTGGCGGGCCTGCATCAGCGACCGTGACGCCTCAGCCACTCACGGGAAAGCTCCCGGGCACGCTGGTCGGCGGCGAACACCGCGTCCAGCGACGGCAGCGGTACGACGGGCTCCTGATCGAGCACCTGTTCGATCATACCCGCGATCTCCGGGAAGCGGATACGCCGCTGGAGAAATGCCTCGACCGCAACCTCGTTGGCCGCATTGAGCACGGCCGGTGCGCTGTTGCCGGCCTCGGCAGCCTGCCGCGCCAGGCGCAGGCAAGGGAAGCGCTGTTCGTCGGGCGCCTGGAAATCCAGACGGGCGATGGCGAACAGGTCCAGCGGTGCCACCCCGGAATCGATCCGCTCGGGCCAGGCCAGGGCGTTGGCGATAGGCGTACGCATATCCGGGTTACCCAGCTGCGCCAGCACCGAACCGTCGACATAATCCACCAGGGAGTGGATCACGCTCTGCGGGTGCACCACCACCTCGACCTTGGCCGGTGCGGCATCGAACAACCAGCAGGCCTCGATCAGCTCCAGCCCCTTGTTCATCATGCTCGCCGAATCCACGGAAATCTTGCGCCCCATGGACCAGTTGGGGTGCGCACAGGCCTGTTCCGGGGTGACATCCAGCAGCGCCTGGACGGGGGTCTCGCGGAACGGGCCACCGGAGGCGGTGAGCAGGATCCGGCGTACGCCGACGGCACTCAGGCCGCGCGCGTAGTCGCCGGGCATGCATTGGAAAATCGCATTGTGCTCGCTGTCGATCGGCAGCAGCACGGCGCCACTGCGCCGCACTGCCTCCATGAACAGCGCGCCGGACATCACCAGCGCCTCCTTGTTGGCCAGCAACACCTTCTTGCCCGCCTCGACCGCCGCCAGGGTGGGGCGCAGGCCGGCGGCGCCGACGATGGCCGCCATCACTGCGTCCACTTCCGACGCAGAAGCCACCTGGCACAGCCCGGCCTCGCCTTCCAGCACCTCGGTAGCGCAGCCCGCTGCTGCCAGGCTTTCGCGCAGTCGCGCGGCCGCCTCGGCGCTCGGCACCACAGCGAATGCCGGGCGATGACGCACGCACAGGGCCTGCAATTCGTCGATACGCGAATAGCCACTCAGGGCGAACACCTGGTAGCGGTCGGGATGGCGCGCGATGACATCCAGCGTGCTCAGGCCGATGGAGCCGGTGGCCCCGAGCACGGTAATACGCTGCGGACGACTCACATCACACCCCATTCGGCGGCCCACAGCAGCACGGCGAAAATCGGGATCGCCGCAGTCAGGCTGTCGATGCGGTCGAGCACCCCGCCATGGCCGGGCAACAGGTTGCTGCTGTCCTTGATGCCGGAACGGCGCTTGAACATGCTTTCGGTCAGGTCACCGACCACCGAAGACATGACCACCAGCGCGGCACCCAGCAGGCCCAGCAGGATCTGGCCGAAGCCCCAGTCGCGGCTGATACCGACCACCAGGGTGATCACCAGGCTGACCGCCAGGCCGCCATATACGCCTTCCCAGCTCTTGCCGGGGCTGACCTGAGGCGCCAGCTTGCGCTTGCCGAAGGCACGGCCGGAGAAGTACGCGCCAATATCGGCAGCCCACACCAACACCATGACCGACAGGATCAGCCAGTTACCCAGCGGCCAGTGCTTGAGCAGCACCAGCCCCTGCCAGGCAGGCAGCAATACCAGCAGGCCGATCAGCAACCGGCAGGCGGCACTGGCCCACAGCTCGCTGCTGCGCGGGTAGGTAAGCACCAGCCAGGTGGCCAACCCCCACCAGATCACCGCAGCGCCCAGCACCCAGGGTGCCAGCTCCGGAAGGATGTACAGCAACATCAGCGCTCCGGCGACGACCACGGCATAGGCGATGCGCAGCGGCTGGGCCATGAGCCCGGCCAGGCGCGCCCACTCCCAGGCGCCGAGGGTCACCACGAAGCCGATGAACAGGGCGAAATCCCCACCGTTGAGCAGGAAGAAGCCACCCAGCGCGATCGGCAGCAGGATCAGCGCGGTAATGATGCGTTGTTTAAGCATTAAGCACGAGCTCCAGCCTCGACCTGCTCGCTGGTCTTACCGAAGCGGCGCTGGCGCGAAGCGAAATCGGCCAGGGCGTTGCGCATGGCCTCGTGTTTGAAGTCCGGCCAGTAAAGGTCGGAGAAATACAGCTCGGCGTAGGCCAGCTGCCACAACAGGAAGTTGCTGATGCGGTGCTCGCCACCAGTGCGGATGCACAGGTCCGGCAGCGGCAGCTCGCCGGTTGCCAGGCAGGTCTGCAGCAGGCCCGGGGTGATGTCTTCCGGGCGCAGGTGCCCGGCTTGCACTTCCCGCGCCAGCCGTTGGGCGGCCTGGGCGATGTCCCACTGGCCACCGTAGTTGGCCGCGATCTGCAGGATGAAGCGGTTGTTGCCGGCGGTCAGCGCCTCGGCCTCGCGCATGGCGGCTTGCAGCTCGGGATGGAAACGCGAACGGTCACCGATGATACGCAGGCTGATGTTGTTCTCGTTGAGGCGCTTGGCCTCGCGGCGCAGGGCCGAGAAGAACAGCTCCATCAGCGCACCGACCTCTTCGGCGGGGCGCTGCCAGTTCTCACTGGAGAAGGCGAACAGGGTCAGCACCTCGACCCCGGACTCGGCACAGACTTCGATGACCGCGCGAACGGCGTCGACACCCGCCTTGTGCCCGGCAACGCCGGGCAACAGGCGCTTTTTCGCCCAGCGGTTGTTGCCATCCATGATGATCGCGACATGACGCGGCACCGAGGACGGCGCCGCTGGCTTGGTCTTTTCCATTAAAAAACCCCGGCCTTAGACGGCCATCAGGTCCTTTTCCTTGGCTTTGAAGGCGGCATCGACTTCGGCAACGTACTTGTCGGTCAGTTTCTGGATTTCGTCAGCGGCACGACGCTCTTCGTCTTCGCTGATTTCCTTGTCCTTGGTCAGCTTCTTCAGGTCGGCCAGGGCGTCACGGCGCACGTTGCGCACGGCTACCTTGGCATCCTCGGCAACGCCGCTGGCCTGCTTGGTGTAGCCCTTGCGGGTTTCCTCGGTCAGGGCCGGCATCGGCACGCGGATGGTGGTGCCGGCACTGGACGGGTTCAGGCCCAGGTCGGAGGTGAGGATGGCCTTCTCGATGGCGGCGCTGAGGTTCTTGTCGTGAGCGACGATCTTCAGGGTGCGGGCATCTTCGACGGTGATCGCGGCCACCTGGTTCAGCGGCATCTCGCTACCCCAGGCCGGGACCTTGACGCTGTCCAGGATGCTCGGGTGGGCGCGACCGGTGCGGATTGCCGCCAGGTTGCGGGCCAGGGCCTCGAGGGACTTGGTCATGCGCTCCTGCGCGTCTTTCTTGATGTCGTTGATCATGCTTGGCCTTCCTCGATCAGAGTACCTTCAGCGCCACCCACCACGATGTTCAGCAGGGCGCCAGGCTTGTTCATGTTGAATACCCGCAATGGCATCTTGTGGTCACGGCACAGGCAGATTGCGGTCAGGTCCATCACACCCAGCTTGCGATCCAGGACCTCGTCGTAGGTCAGGTGATCGAACTTCTCGGCATGCGGGTCCTTGAATGGATCGGCAGTGTACACACCATCGACCTTGGTCGCCTTCAGCACCACGTCGGCATCGATTTCGATGGCGCGCAGGCAGGCTGCGGAGTCGGTGGTGAAGAACGGGTTGCCGGTACCGGCGGAGAAAATTACCACATCCCCGGAGTTGAGGTGGCGAATAGCTTTGCGACGATCGTAATGATCGGTGACACCGACCATGGAAATGGCCGACATGACCAGGGCCGGGATGTTCGAGCGCTCCAGCGCGTCGCGCATGGCCAGGCCGTTCATCACGGTGGCCAGCATGCCCATGTGGTCACCGGTGACGCGGTCCATGCCGGCTGCGCTGAGCGCGGCGCCGCGGAACAGGTTGCCACCACCGATCACCAGGCCGACCTGGACACCGATCCCTACCAGCTGGCCAACTTCGAGGGCCATGCGATCCAGCACTTTCGGGTCGATCCCGAAGTCTTCCGAGCCCATCAGGGCCTCGCCGCTAAGTTTGAGCAAAATGCGTTTATAGCGAGGTTGGCGACCACTCACCTGCTGAGCCATTGCGAGTCTCTCCTGCGGCGTACTTTTAGAAAATTCGTGCGGGCTGTTTGCAGCCTGCTAACTGTAGCGTGGCACCGTTTTGGTGCCAGCGGCGGCAGGTTTTATAAACCCTTCGCCGTTTTGACAAAGAGGCTGCGCGCGTGAGCGGGCAGCCTCTTCGGGGCGACAGACGGGGCTGTCTTACTGCTTGGCAGCAGCTACCTGAGCGGCAACTTCAGCAGCGAAGTCGTCGACTGGCTTCTCGATGCCTTCGCCTACTTTGAAGTAGGTGAAGGAAACGATTTCAGCACCGGCTTTCTTGGCCAGCTCGCCAACCTTGACTTCCGGGTTCATGACGAAGGCTTGCTCGACCAGCGAGGCTTCGGCCAGGAACTTCGAGATACGACCTTTGATCATGTTCTCGACGATGTTTTCCGGCTTGCCGGCGATCTTGTCAGCGTTCAGCTGCAGGAAGACGCCCTTCTCGCGCTCGATGGCTTCGGCCGATACTTCCGACGGCAGCAGGAACTCAGGGTTCGAAGCTGCAACGTGCATGGCGATGTTCTTGGCCAGATCGACGTCGCCGCCTTTCAGGACAACGGCAGCGCCGATCTTGTTGCCGTGCAGGTAGGCACCGACAACGTCACCTTCAACGCGCACCAGGCGACGGATGTTGACGTTCTCGCCGCACTTGGCAACCAGGGCTTCACGAGCAGCTTCACGCGAGGCGATCAGCGGAGCAGCGTCGGTCAGCTTCTGGGCGAAGGCTTCTTCGATGCTGTCGGCAACGAAGTTCTTGAAGTCGTCTTGCAGGGCCAGGAAGTCGGTCTGCGAGTTCACTTCCAGCAGGACGGCGGATTTACCGTCGGTCTTGACGGCGATAGCGCCTTCAGCAGCGACGTTGCCAGCCTTTTTGGCGGCCTTGATGGCGCCCGAGGCACGCATGTCGTCAATGGCTTTTTCGATGTCGCCGCCGGCCTTTTCCAGGGCCTTCTTGCAATCCATCATGCCTTCGCCGGTACGCTCGCGCAGTTCTTTGACCAGCGCTGCAGTAATTGCTGCCATTTCAAAATCCTCTTGGAAAGTTTTTCAACCATTCCACCCGTTCGTCACGGGCGTTCAATTCTGCAAATCCGCTGTGTTTATCTCAGCGAGCCCATGATGCGGGGCCGATGCTGACAGCAGGATTTCAAGGTGGCAAAAAGGGGGCAGAGCCCCCTTTTTGCGTGCCAAGTCGACGCTAGCGTCTAATTACTCGGCAGCAGGTGCAGCCGCTTCTTCAGCGTAAACTTCGGTGCCGCCGGCAACGTTGTTACGGCCGCGGATGACTGCGTCAGCCATCGAAGTCATGTACAGCTCGATAGCGCGGATGGCGTCATCGTTACCTGGGATGATGTAGTCAACACCTTCCGGGCTGCTGTTGGTATCGACAACGCCGATAACCGGGATGCCCAGCTTGTTGGCTTCGGTGATCGCGATGCGCTCGTGATCAACGTCGATAACGAACAGAGCGTCTGGCAGACCGCCCATGTCCTTGATGCCGCCCAGGCTGCGATCCAGTTTTTCCAGGTCGCGGGAGCGCATCAGGGCTTCTTTCTTGGTCAGCTTGGCGAAAGTGCCGTCTTCGGCCTGGGTTTCCAGGTCGCGCAGACGCTTGATCGAAGCGCGGATGGTCTTGTAGTTGGTCAGCATGCCGCCCAACCAACGGTGGTCAACGTACGGCGAACCGCAACGAGCAGCTTGCTCGGCGACGATCTTGCCGGCGGAACGCTTGGTGCCGACGAACAGGATCTTGTTCTTGCCCTGGGCCAGGCGCTCTACGAACGACAGAGCGTCGTTGAACATTGGCAGGGTTTTTTCCAGGTTGACGATGTGGATCTTGTTACGCGCGCCGAAAATGTACTTGCCCATTTTCGGGTTCCAGTAACGGGTCTGGTGGCCGAAGTGCACACCGGCCTTCAGCATATCGCGCATGTTGACTTGGGACATGATAGTTCCTTGATAAGTCGGGTTGGGCCTCCACGTATCCCAATGACCAACCCGCGAATTCTGCAACTCGGGGCACCCAGGTCATCGTGTCGACACGTGTGTGGGTTAAGTGCTGACGGGGTCGTCCCCGAAAGCGGCGCATTTTATACCACAGACCGCGGCCGAACGGAACCCGGATACTGTTGCGTCCGTCAGCGGTTTTTGCAGCACCCCGGCTTTCGCGCCAGAATGCCAGCTGTAGACAGCAGCATGGCCGCCTTTATCCCGACCGATCGGCGCCCTGCTCTGCTAGAATCCGGCCTTTCCCGTTTGTTCGCGCCGCATGCGGCGCTGTAGAGAGCCTGTAATGACCGTCACCATCAAGACCGCAGAAGACATCGAGAAGATGCGCATCGCTGGCCGCCTGGCCGCCGACGTGCTGGAAATGATCGAGGAACACGTCAAGCCCGGTGTCACCACCGAAGAGCTGGACCGCCTGTGCCACGACTACATCGTCAACGTCCAGCAGGCCATCCCGGCACCGCTCAACTACAAGGGCTACCCGAAGTCGATCTGCACCTCGATCAACCATGTGGTCTGCCACGGCATCCCCAACGACAAGCCGCTCAAGGACGGTGACACGCTGAACATCGACGTCACCGTGATCAAGGACGGCTACCACGGCGACACCAGCCGCATGTTCCACGTCGGCACCGTGCCGGTATGGGCCGAGCGCCTGTCCAAGGTCACCCAGGAGTGCATGTACAAGGCCATCGAACTGGTCAAGCCGGGCTGCCGCCTGGGCGACATCGGCGAAGTGATCCAGAAGCACGCTGAAAAGAACGGCTTCTCGGTGGTGCGCGAGTTCTGCGGCCACGGCATCGGCAAGGTGTTCCACGAAGAGCCGCAGATCCTGCACTATGGCCGCGCCGGCACCGGCATGGAGCTGAAGGAAGGCATGACCTTCACCATCGAGCCGATGATCAACCAGGGCAAGGCCGACACCAAGGTGCTGGGCGACGGCTGGACCGCCATCACCAAGGACCGCAAGCTCTCGGCCCAGTGGGAACACACCCTGGTGGTGACCGCGACCGGCTACGAGATCTTCACCCTGCGCAAGGACGACACCATCCCGCGCACCTCGGCCTGACCTCACTCCCACAGGCCACCCCCACGACAGGAACGTGACGCGATGCCCCAGGTGGACCCCGAGCTGTTCGACCGCGGCCAGTTCCAGGCGGAACTGGCCCTCAAGGCGAGCCCCATCGCCGCCTTCAAGAAAGCCATCCGCCAGGCCGGCGAGGTGCTTGACAAGCGTTTCCGCAGTGGCAGCGAAATCCGCCCACTGATCGAGGCCCGTGCCTGGCTCGTCGACAACATCCTGCAACAGGCCTGGAACCAGTTCGACTGGGGCGACCAGAGCGGCATCGCCCTGGTCGCGGTGGGTGGCTACGGGCGCGGCGAGCTGCACCCGCATTCGGATATCGACCTGCTGATCCTGCTGGGTGCTGCCGAACACGAGCAGTACCGCGACGCCATCGAACGGTTTCTCACCCTGCTGTGGGACATCGGCCTGGAAGTGGGCCAGAGCGTGCGCACCGTCGACGAGTGCGCCGAGCAGGCCCGTGCCGACCTGACGGTCATCACCAACCTGATGGAAAGCCGCACCATTGCCGGCCCCGAGGCCCTGCGCCAGCGCATGCTGGAGGTGACCAGCACTGCGCACATGTGGCCGAGCAAGGACTTCTTCCTGGCCAAGCGAGCCGAACTCAAGGCCCGCCACCACAAGTACAACGACACCGAGTACAACCTCGAACCCAATGTGAAAGGTTCACCCGGCGGCCTGCGCGACATCCAGACAGTGCTGTGGGTGGCCCGCCGCCAGTACGGCACCCTCAACCTGCACGCGCTGGCCGGCGAAGGTTTCCTGCTGGAAAGCGAGAACGAGCTGCTGGCCTCGTCCCAGGACTTCCTGTGGAGGGTGCGCTACGCCTTGCACATGCTGGCCGGGCGCGCCGAGGACCGCCTGCTGTTCGACCACCAGCGCAGCATCGCCGCGCTGCTGGGCTACAGCGACGACAACCCCAAGCGGGCGATCGAGCAGTTCATGCAGCAGTACTACCGGGTGGTGATGAGCATCAGCCAGCTGTGCGACCTGATCATCCAGCACTTCGAGGAGGTCATCCTCGCCGATGACGACAGCGGCACCACCCAGCCGCTGAACGCGCGCTTCCGCCTGCATGACGGCTACATAGAAGCGGCCAGGCCGAACGTGTTCAAGCGCACGCCGTTCGCCATGCTGGAAATCTTCGTGCTGATGGCCCAGCACCCCGAGATCAAGGGCGTACGCGCCGATACCGTGCGGCTGCTGCGCGAGCACCGGCACCTGATCGACGATACCTTCCGCACCGATATCCGCAACACCAGCCTGTTCATCGAGCTGTTCAAATGCGAAATCGGCATCCACCGCAACCTGCGGCGGATGAACCGCTACGGCATCCTCGGCCGCTACCTGCCGGAGTTCGGCCTGATCGTCGGGCAGATGCAGCACGACCTGTTCCACATCTATACGGTCGATGCGCACACCCTCAACCTCATCAAGCACCTGCGCAAGCTGCAATACACGCCGGTGTCCGAGAAATTCCCGCTGGCCAGCAAGCTCATGGGCCGCCTGCCCAAGCCCGAGCTGATCTACCTGGCCGGTCTGTACCACGACATCGGCAAGGGCCGCCAGGGCGACCATTCCGAGCTGGGCGCCGTGGATGCGCAGAAGTTCTGCGAGCGCCACCAGTTGCCGGCCTGGGACAGCCGGCTGATCGTCTGGCTGGTGCAGAACCACCTGGTGATGTCGACCACCGCCCAGCGCAAGGACCTGTCCGACCCTCAGGTGATCAACGATTTTGCCCTGCACGTGGGCGACGAGACGCGCCTGGACTACCTGTACGTGCTGACCGTGGCCGATATCAACGCCACCAACCCCAGCCTGTGGAACTCGTGGCGGGCCAGCCTGCTGCGCCAGCTGTACACCGAGACCAAGCGCGCCCTGCGCCGTGGCCTGGAAAACCCGCTGGACCGCGAGGAGCAGATTCGCCAGACCCAATCGGCGGCGCTGGATATCCTGGTGCGCGAAGGCACCGACCCGGACGACGTCGAGCAGCTGTGGTCGCAGCTGGGCGATGACTACTTCCTCAAGCACACCGCCGCCGACGTGGCCTGGCACAGTGACGCGATCCTCCAGCAGCCGGCCGATGGCGGGCCGCTGGTGCTGATCAAGGAAACCACCCAGCGCGAGTTCGAGGGTGGCACGCAGATCTTCATCTATGCCCCCGACCAGCACGACTTTTTCGCCGTGACGGTGGCGGCCATGTCGCAGCTGAACCTGAACATTCATGACGCGCGGATCATCACCTCGAGCAGCCAGTTCACCCTCGACACCTACATCGTGCTGGACAACGACGGCGGCTCGATCGGCGACAACCCGCAGCGGGTCAAGCAGATTCGCGACGGCCTGACCGAAGCGCTGCGCAACCCCGAGGACTACCCGACCATCATCCAGCGCCGGGTACCGCGCCAGCTCAAGCACTTCGACTTCCCGCCACAGGTGACCATCCTCAACGATGCCCAGCGGCCGGTGACCATCCTCGAAATCACCGCGCCCGACCGCCCAGGCCTGCTGGCCCGGCTGGGGCGGATCTTCCTGGAGTTCGACCTGTCGCTGCAGAACGCCAAGATCGCCACCCTTGGCGAGCGGGTGGAAGACGTGTTCTTCATCACCGATGCCGACAACCAGCCGCTGTCCGACCCACAGCTGTGCAGCCGACTGCAGGAAGCCATCGTCCAGCAGCTGCAGGCCGGCCAGGCCAGCGATGCCAGCCCCACCCGCGTGACCTTTTAACGACTAGACGATTGACGAGACCTTGCGCCGATGAACCATGCCTTGACCCAGCTTCAGCCCTACCCGTTCGAAAAACTCCGCGCCCTGCTGGGCAGCGTTGCACCTGCGGCGGACAAGCGCGCCATCGCCCTGTCGATCGGTGAGCCGAAGCACGAATCGCCGGCGTTCGTCGCCCAGGCCATGGCCGACAACCTCGACAAGCTGGCGGTGTACCCGAGCACCATCGGCCTGCCCGCCCTGCGCCAGGCCATCGGCCAGTGGTGCGAGCGGCGCTTCGGCGTACCCGCCGGCTGGCTGGATGCCGACCGCCACATCCTGCCGGTCAACGGCACCCGTGAAGCGCTGTTCGCCTTCACCCAGGCCGTGGTCAACCGCGCCGATGACGGCCTGGTGGTCAGCCCCAACCCGTTCTACCAGATCTACGAAGGCGCAGCGCTGCTGGCCGGTGCCACCCCGCACTACCTGCCGTGCCTGGAAAGCAACGGTTTCAACCCCGACTTCGACGCCGTGCCGGCTGAAGTGTGGAAGCGTTGCCAGATCCTGTTCCTGTGCTCGCCGGGCAACCCCACCGGCGCACTGGTGCCGATGGACACCCTGAAGAAGCTGATTGCCCTGGCCGACGAGCACGACTTCGTGATTGCCGCCGACGAGTGCTACAGCGAGCTGTACTTCGACGAGGATGCCCCGCCACCAGGCCTGCTGACTGCATGTGCGGAACTGGGCCGCAGCGACTTCAAGCGCTGCGTGGTATTCCACAGCCTGTCCAAGCGCTCCAACCTGCCGGGCCTGCGCTCGGGCTTCGTCGCCGGTGACGCCGAGATCATCAAGCCGTTCCTGCTGTACCGTACCTACCACGGCTGCGCCATGCCGGTACAAACCCAGCTGGCCAGCATCGCTGCCTGGCAGGACGAGGCGCATGTGCGCGAGAACCGCGACCAGTACCGCGCCAAGTACGATGCCGTGCTGGATATCCTGCAGCCGGTGCTGGACGTGCAGCGCCCGGATGGCAGCTTCTACCTGTGGGCCAAGGTGCCCGGCGGCGATGCCGAGTTCACTCGCGACCTGTTCGAGGCCCAGCATGTGACGGTGGTGCCGGGGTCGTACCTGTCGCGCGAAGTGGATGGCGTGAACCCGGGCGCCGGGCGTGTGCGCATGGCACTGGTTGCACCGCTGGCCGAGTGCATCGAGGCGGCGGAGCGGATTCGCGAGTTCCTGCAGAACCGCTGATTCGACAGGGGCCGTACAACTCTCGAGTGTTGTGCAGTACCTGTAGGAGCGGGTTTACCCGCGAACACCGGCACAGCCGGTGCCATGCACCGCGTCGCCTGATTCGCGGGTAAACCCGCTCCCACAGGGCCGCAAAGCGGCCCCCTGCGGTCTACCTGACTGACCCTAGGTTCGCTTCACTCATATCCAGCTCACCCAGCACCTGCCGCACCACTTCATCCCCCACCAGATGCTGGCGATGCAGCTCATACAGCTCCAGCCGCTGCGCCCGCAGCGCCCGCAAGCGCAAACGCCGCTCCAGCAGGTCCATCTGCTCGGCCAGCGCCTTGGCTTCGGCACTGTCGTTGTAGCTGTCCAGCTCATCGCGGTATTCCGCCATCAAGCGCGCCTTCAACTCGGTCGCCAGGGTCGCCTGCGCGGCATCCTGCGGCGCATTGCTGTCGATCACTTCCTCTGCCTCCAGCGCATGGATCGCCGCCTCGGCCGTGCGTCGCCAGGCCTCCTGCACTTCCTGATGCAAGCGCTCGTCCGGGCTCTTGGTCACCCCGCGCAGCAACAGCGGCAACGCGATACAGGCACTGATCAACGACAGCAGAATCACCCCGGCCGCAATGAAGATCAGCAGGTCACGCTCCGGGAAGGCCTTGCCTGCTCCCATCAGCAACGGAATCGACATCACGCCGGCCAGGGTGACCGCACCACGCACACCACCCAGGGTCAGCAACCAGCAGGAGCGCGCCGTGGGCATCAGCACCAGCGCCGGCTTGCCGCGCCAGCGGCGTACCACACCGATCGAGCGCCAGATGCTCTGGA
This sequence comes from Pseudomonas sp. PsB, assembly GCF_043658375.1. Classification (NCBI taxonomy): domain Bacteria; kingdom Pseudomonadati; phylum Pseudomonadota; class Gammaproteobacteria; order Pseudomonadales; family Pseudomonadaceae; genus Pseudomonas; species Pseudomonas sp. PsB. The sequence goes on from NZ_JBIGLU010000008.1 coordinate 82,218, forward strand.
CCCAGATGAACCGCAGCAAGATCAGCGCCACAAAGATCGCCACCACGTCCAGGCAGCGCCAGGCCAGGGTCGGCCAGACGGTGGGTTCATGGCTGACCACGGCCTTGATGATGTCCGGTAACTGCAGGCCCAGCAGCAGGAAGATCAGGCCGTTGAAAGCGAACTCCAGCAGCGACCACACGCTGCGGTTGAGCAGGCGCGTGCTGGTCTGCCGTGGCAGCAGGTCGAGCCAGCTCTGCATCATGCCAGCCGCCACCGCCGAAAGGATGCCCGACACGCCCAGGCGCTCGGCCAGCACGTAGGCAGCGAACGGCAGCAGCAACATGAACACCACGTGGGTGGCCGGGTCGTCCCAGCCGCGGGCGATCATCCAGGCACGCAGGCGGCCGATCAGCCAGCTCAGGGCCACGCCCACCGCCAGGCCGCCCAGGGCGACCAGTACGAAGCTGAAGCTTGCGTCGGTCAGCGAGAAAACCCCGGTGATCGCCGCCGCCAGGGCGAACTTGAAGGTCACCAGGCCCGAGGCATCGTTCATCAGGGCCTCGCCCTGGAGCATGTGCATCAGCGGGGTGGGCAGGCGGTCCTGGGTAATGGCCGAAACCGCCACGGCGTCGGTTGGCGACAACACTGCGGCCAGGGCGAAGGCCACGGGCAGCGGGATGCTCGGCAGCAGCCAGTGAATGAAGTAACCGGCCCCGACCACGGTAAACAGCACCAGACCCACGGCCAGCGCCACCACCGGCCCACGAATGCGCCACAACTCGCGCTTGGGAATGCGCCAGCCGTCGGCGAACAGCAACGGCGGCAGGAACAGGAACAGGAACAGCTCGGGGTCCAGTGCCACATGCAGGCCCAGTGTCGGCCACGCAAGCAAGGCGCCGGCGGCGATCTGTACCAGCGGCAAGGGCAGCGGAATCATGCGGCCGACCAGCTTCGACACGCTGACCAGCGTCAGCAGGATGAGGACGGTGTAGGCGGACTGCATCCGGGAAAGCTTCCTTTGTGAACCAGAAACGACAACAGGGCGAAACATCGCCATTGAAACAATATGTTAGCGGCGATGGGGGAATCGGGGCCGCTGCACGATAGTCGCAGGTGGCGGATGAATATGTAACATGATGATACTGCGGTTTGTCGGTGGCGCAGGCTCGACCCCTTATCGCCCGGCAGATGCATGCCTGAGTCTTGCAGTGCCTGTGAGATCGAGCGCCGCCCGCGCGGCGCTTCGCAGCACAAGGCTGCTCCTACATCTGTTTCGGGCCAATTTTTCCTGTGAGTTTTGTGCGCGAACGCTTTGGCGCATGGCTCGATATCGCGTTGTACGAACAAGGCGGTCGCGTGCACTGGCACAGGCGTTACTGGCCCGAAACAGATGTAGGAGCAGCCTTGTGCTGCGATGCGCCGCGCGGGCGGCGCTCGGTCTCCGACACACTGCAAGACCCAAGACATGCACACCCGTGGCGCTCACAGGATCGTTCCCGCATAATCCCGCGACTGAAATCGGAAAACGGAGAGATTGGGGCAGCCTGTGATCCCCAATGTACACAAATGACCTACACGCTCTACGGCATCAAAGCCTGTGACACCATGAAAAAGGCACGTACCTGGCTCGAAGACCAGGCCATCGCCTACGAATTCCACGACTACAAGGCCCAAGGCATCGACCGTGACAGCCTGAACCGCTGGTGCGACGAACACGGCTGGGAAGTCATCCTCAACCGTGCCGGCACCACCTTCCGCAAGCTGGACGACGCCAGCAAGGCCGACCTCGACCAGGCCAAGGCCGTCGAGCTGATGCTGGCCCAGCCGTCGATGATCAAGCGCCCGGTGCTCGACCTTGGCGCGCGCACTCTGGTCGGCTTCAAGCCCGACCTGTACGCCGCTGCCCTGGCCTGAGCCCCTACCCTATTTCGCACGAGGTAATCACATGTCCAATACCCTGTTCAGCCTGGCCTTCGGTGTCGGCTCCCAGAACCGCCAGGGCGCCTGGCTGGAAGTGTTCTACGCACAACCGCTGCTCAACCCGAGCGCCGAACTGGTCGCTGCAGTAGCCCCTGTTCTCGGTTACCAAGGTGGCAACCAGGCCATCGCCTTCAGCAACGCCCAGGCCGCGCAACTGGCCGAAGCTGTGAAAGGCGTGGATGCCGCCCAGGCCGCCCTGCTGACCCGCCTGGCCGAAAGCCACAAGCCGCTGGTCGCCACCCTGCTGGCCGAAGACGCCGCGCTGACCTCGACCCCAGAGGCCTACCTCAAGCTGCACCTGCTGTCGCACCGCCTGGTCAAGCCGCACGGCGTGAGCCTGGCCGGCATCTTCCCGCTGCTGCCGAACGTGGCCTGGACCAACCAGGGCGCGGTCGACCTGGCCGAACTCGCCGAACTGCAACTGGAAGCGCGCCTGAAGGGCGAGCTGCTGGAAGTGTTCTCGGTGGACAAGTTCCCGAAAATGACCGACTACGTGGTCCCGGCCGGCGTGCGTATCGCCGACACCGCCCGCGTGCGCCTGGGCGCCTACATCGGCGAAGGCACCACCATCATGCACGAAGGCTTCGTCAACTTTAATGCTGGCACCGAAGGCCCGGGCATGATCGAAGGCCGCGTTTCCGCTGGCGTATTCGTCGGCAAGGGCTCGGACCTGGGCGGCGGCTGCTCGACCATGGGCACCCTGTCCGGTGGCGGCAACATCGTCATCAAGGTTGGCGAAGGCTGCCTGATCGGCGCCAACGCCGGTATCGGCATTCCGCTGGGCGACCGCAACACCGTCGAAGCCGGCCTGTACATCACCGCCGGTACCAAGGTGAACCTGCTGGACGAGAACAACCAGCTGGTCAAAGTGGTCAAGGCCCGCGACCTGGCCGGCCAGACCGACCTGCTGTTCCGCCGCAACTCGCTGAACGGCGCGGTGGAGTGCAAGACCCACAAGTCGGCCATCGAGCTGAACGAGGCGCTGCACGCGCACAACTGAGAACCCTTCAACCGCTGCCGGAGCGAGCTTGCTCGCGAACAGCGGATTCTCAGCGTTTGAAATGTTAAGATCGGGTCTGGCACCACGCCAGACCCGATTTTCATTCCAGGCCCCGCGACCATGTTTCAGCCCTCCCCCTGGCGTGCCGATTTTCCCGCCATCGCCGCCCTGCAACGGCAGCACCAGACCTACCTGGACAGCGCCGCCACGACCCAGAAGCCGCAAGCCCTGCTCGACGCCCTGAGCCATTACTACGGCCATGGCGCGGCCAACGTGCACCGAGCCCAGCACTTGCCCGGCGCACTGGCGACCCAGGCCTTCGAAACCAGCCGCGACAAGGTTGCCGCCTGGCTCAATGCGGCAGACTCGCGGCAGATCATCTTCACCCACGGTGCCACTTCGGCGCTGAACCTGCTGGCCTATGGCCTGGAACACCGCTTCGAGGCCGGTGACGAAATTGCCGTCAGTACCCTGGAGCACCATGCCAACCTGCTGCCCTGGCAACAGCTGGCGCGCCGGCGCAACCTGCGCCTGGTGGTGCTGCCGCTGGATGCCCATGGCCGCATCGACCTGGACCAGGCGCTTCAACTGATCGGCCCGCGCACCCGGGTGCTGGCGGTGAGCCAGCTGTCCAACGTACTGGGTACCTGGCAGCCGCTGCCGGCGCTGCTGGCCCATGCCCGCGCCCAAGGCGCGCTGACCGTGGTCGACGGTGCCCAGGGCGTGGTGCATGGCCGCCATGATGTGCAGCAGCTTGGCTGCGACTTCTATGTGTTCTCCAGCCACAAGCTGTACGGCCCGGAAGGCGTCGGTGTGCTGTACGGCCGCAGCCAGGCGCTGGAACTGCTGCACCACTGGCAGTTCGGCGGTGAGATGGTGCAACTGGCCGAATACCACAGCGCCAGCTTCCGCCCGGCACCGCTGGGGTTCGAGGCAGGCACGCCGCCGATCGCCGGGGTGATCGGCCTGGGTGCAACCCTGGACTACCTGGCCAGCCTCGATGCCCAGGCGCTCGAAGCCCATGAAACCAGCCTGCACCAGTACCTGCTGCGTGGCCTGGCGGACCGCGATGGCGTGCGCATCCTGGGCACGCCACAGGCGGCCCTTGCCAGTTTCGTCATCGACGGCGTGCATAACGCCGACATCGCCCACCTGCTGACCGAGCAAGGCATTGCCGTGCGTGCCGGGCACCACTGTGCCATGCCGCTGCTGCAGGGCCTGGGCCTGGAGGGTGCAATCCGCGTGTCATTGGGGCTGTATAACGACAGCGATGACTTGCAGCGTTTCTTCGCGGCGCTGGATCAAGGCCTGGAGCTGTTGCGATGACCCTGCCGGATCAGGCGCGCCAGGCGCTGGAAGCTTTCGAGCAGGGCAAGGGCTGGGAACAGCGTGCGCGGCTGCTGATGCAATGGGGCGACCGGCTGGAACCGCTGGCGGACATTGAAAAGACCGAGGCCAACCGGGTGCATGGCTGCGAAAGCCTGGTATGGCTGGTGGCCGAGCAGGTCGAGGGCCTGTGGCGGTTCAAGGCCAGCAGCGATGCACGCCTGTTGCGTGGGCTGCTGGCGCTGTTGCTGGTGCGGGTGCAGGGGTTGGCCAGTGAAGAGCTCGCCGGGCTCGATCTGCGTGAGTGGTTCACTCAGCTGGGCCTGGAGCGCCAGCTTTCGCCGTCGCGCAGCAATGGGCTGCATGCGGTGTTGCAGCGGATGGCGGAGCTGGCGTCCAACCGTTGAATCGGTGCTGGCCTCTTCGCGGGCTCGCCCGCTCCCACAGGTATCGCGTGGCGTTTTGGCTGGCGCTGTACCTGTAGGAGCGGCCTTGTGTCGCGAAAGGGCCGCAAAGCGGCCCCATCAATCTCTGTGGTGGAACTGGGAACCTGGGGCCACTACGCGCCCCTTTCGCGACACAAGGCCGCTCCTACAAGGACCGAGTGGGGCAGAAACAGTTATTCAGGCTTGATCCGCTCCGAAGGCCGCCGCGCCCCCGCTACCAGTTTTTCCACCGCCTTGCTCGCCGCCACCATGCCAAAGGTCGCGGTCACCATCATCACCGCGCCAAAGCCACCCGCGCAGTCCAGCCGCACGCCCTCACCCACGAAGCTTTTCTGCAGGCAAACGCTGCCATCGCCCTTGGGGTAGCGCAGCTGTTCGCTGGAGAACACGCATGGCACGCCATAGTTGCGGCTGACATTGCGCGAGAAGTTGTAGTCGCGGCGCAGGGTGGAACGCACCCGCGAGGCCAGCGGGTCGTTGAAGGTCTTGTTCAGGTCGGCGATCTGGATCTGTGTCGGGTCGATCTGCCCACCGGCGCCACCCGTGGTGACGATGGCGATCTTGCGCCGCCGGCACCAGGCAATCAGCGCCGCCTTGGCCATGACGCTGTCGATGCAGTCGATCACACAGTCTAGGTTCTCGGTAATGTACTCGACCATGGTGTCGCGGGTGACGAAGTCGGCCACTGCATGCACCGTGCACGCCGGGTTGATCGCCCGCAGGCGCTCGGCCATGACCTCGACCTTGGGCCGCCCCACCTGCCCATCCAGGGCATGGGCCTGGCGGTTGGTGTTGCTCACGCACACATCGTCGAGGTCGAACAGGGTGATCTCGCCCACGCCACTGCGGGCCAGCGCTTCCGCCGCCCACGAGCCTACCCCGCCAATACCGACCACGGCCACATGGGCCTGGCCCAGACGGTGCAGCCCCTGGTCGCCATACAGCCGGGCAACGCCGGCGAAGCGTGGATCTTCTGTGCTCATGTTCATACCCCAAAAAACCGGCGCGCATTATATGCCAGCGGGCCCATGGCCTGCATCGTTAGGAAAGAGACTACCAACCCTGCTTTAATGTCCTATCACTTCGACACATATGGACGACAATGTCTTCACGTAAATTCGGCCTGAACCTGGTCGTGGTCCTGGCCATCGCCGCGTTGTTCACCGGGTTCTGGGCACTGATCAACCGCCCGGTCTCCGCCCCCGCCTGGCCAGAACAGATCTCTGGATTCTCGTATTCACCGTTCCGTCTGGGCGAAAGCCCGCAGAAGGGCCAGTACCCCAGTGACGACGAGATGCGCCAGGACCTGGAGCAGTTGAGCAAACTGACCGACAGCATCCGGATCTACACCGTGGAGGGCACCCAGGCGGATATCCCGCGCCTGGCCGAGGAATTCGGCCTGCGGGTGACGCTGGGCATCTGGATCAGCCCGGACCTGGAGCGCAACGAACGCGAAATCGCCACGGCCATCCAGCTGGCCAACACCTCGCGCAGCGTGGTGCGGGTTGTGGTCGGTAACGAGGCACTGTTCCGCGAAGAAGTCACCCCGGAAAACCTGATCAAGTACCTGGACCGAGTACGCGCAGCAGTAAAGGTGCCGGTGACCACCAGTGAGCAATGGCACATCTGGAAGGAAAACCCGCAGCTGGCCAAGCACGTCGACCTGATTGCCGCGCACATCCTGCCGTACTGGGAGTTCGTGCCGATGAAGGATTCGGTCGAGTTCGTGCTCGACCGCGCCCGCGAACTGAAGCACCAGTTCCCGCGCAAACCCCTGCTGCTGTCGGAAGTCGGCTGGCCGAGCAACGGCCGCATGCGCGGCGGCGCCGATGCCACCCAGGCCGACCAGGCCATCTACCTGCGTACCCTGGTCAACACCCTCAACCGCCGTGGTTACAATTACTTCGTCATCGAGGCCTACGACCAGCCGTGGAAGGCCAGTGACGAAGGCTCGGTGGGCGCCTACTGGGGCGTGTACAACGCCGAACGCCAGCAAAAATTCAACTTTGACGGCCCGGTGGTGGCGATCCCGCAATGGCGCGCCCTGGCGGTGGCCTCGGTGGTGCTGGCGATGATTGCCCTGATGGTGCTGTTCATCGACGGTTCGGCCCTGCGCCAGCGCGGCCGCACCTTCCTGACCTTCATCACCTTCCTGTGCGGGTCGGTGCTGGTATGGATCGCCTACGACTACAGCCAGCAATACAGCACCTGGTTCAGCCTGACCGTGGGCGTGCTGCTGGCCCTCGGCGCGCTGGGCGTGTTCATCGTGCTGCTGACCGAGGCCCACGAGCTGGCCGAGGCGGTATGGATACACAAGCGCCGGCGCGAATTCCTGCCGGTGCAGGCCGACAGCGCCTACCGGCCCAAGGTGTCGGTGCATGTGCCGTGCTACAACGAGCCGCCGGAAATGGTCAAACAGACCCTCGATGCCCTGGCCGCGCTGGACTACCCCGACTACGAAGTGCTGGTGATCGACAACAACACCAAGGACCCGGCCGTGTGGGAACCGCTCAAGGCCCATTGCGAGAAGCTCGGCGAGCGCTTCAGGTTCTTCCACGTCGCGCCCCTGGCCGGTTTCAAGGGCGGCGCGCTGAACTACCTGATCCCGCACACCGCCAAGGATGCCGAAGTGATCGCGGTGATCGACTCGGACTACTGCGTCGACCGCAACTGGCTCAAGCACATGGTGCCGCACTTCGCCGACCCGAAGATTGCCGTGGTGCAGTCGCCGCAGGACTACCGCGACCAGCACGAAAGCGCCTTCAAGAAGCTTTGCTACAGCGAGTACAAGGGCTTCTTCCACATCGGCATGGTCACCCGCAACGACCGTGACGCGATCATCCAGCACGGCACCATGACCATGACCCGGCGCAGCGTGCTGGAAGAGCTGGGCTGGGCCGAGTGGTGCATCTGCGAGGACGCCGAACTGGGCTTGCGGGTATTCGAGAAGGGCCTGTCGGCCGCCTATGCCCACAACAGCTACGGCAAGGGCCTGATGCCCGACACCTTCATCGACTTCAAGAAGCAACGCTTCCGCTGGGCCTACGGCGCCATCCAGATCATCAAGCACCACGCCAGCGCCCTGCTGCGCGGCAAGGGCAGCGAGCTGACCCGCGGCCAGCGCTACCACTTCCTGGCCGGCTGGCTGCCATGGATCGCCGATGGCATGAACATCTTCTTCACCATCGGCGCGCTGCTGTGGTCGGCGGCGATGATCATCGTGCCGCACCGGGTCGACCCGCCGCTGATGATCTTTGCCATTCCACCGCTGGCACTGTTCTTCTTCAAGGTCGGCAAGATCATCTTCCTCTACCGCCGCGCGGTAGGGGTGAACCTGAAGGATGCCTTTGCTGCGGCGCTGGCCGGGCTGGCGCTGTCGCATACCATTGCCAAGGCGGTGCTGTACGGGTTCTTCACCAGCAGCATGCCGTTCTTCCGCACACCGAAGAACGCCGACAGCCACGGGCTGCTGGTGGCGATTTCCGAGGCGCGGGAAGAGCTGTTCATCATGTTGCTGCTGTGGGGCGCAGCGCTGGGCATCTACCTGGTACAGGGGCTGCCGAGCTCGGACATGCGCTTCTGGGTGGCGATGTTGCTGGTGCAGTCGTTGCCTTATGTGGCGGCGCTGGTGATGGCGTTCCTGTCTTCGCTGCCCAAGCCTGGGGAAAAGGCCGTCGAGGCGCAGCAGGCTTGAGAATGCCGGGGGCGCTTTGCGCCCCTATCGCGACACAAGGCCGCTCCTACAGGGGATCGCATCCCGTCAGATATGGCGAGATCGCCTGTAGGAGCGGCCTTGTGTCGCGATGGGCCGCAAAGCGGCCCCATTGGCCTGACGGTTTGATATAAGATAACGCCCCTCAGATTTCCCCGCCTTGCCTTGCCCCGGAGTCCCCCATGACGGCCCCTGCCGAGCTCTCGCCTACCCTTCAACTGGCCTGCGACCTGATCCGCCGCCCCTCGGTCACCCCCGTCGACGCCGACTGCCAGGCGCAGATGATGAACCGCCTGGGCGCCGTGGGCTTCCAGCTCGAGCCGATGCGCTTCGAGGACGTCGACAATTTCTGGGCCACCCACGGCAGCCAGAATGGCCCGGTGCTGTGTTTTGCCGGCCACACCGACGTGGTACCGACCGGCCCGGTGCAGCAATGGCAGCATGAGCCGTTCGAAGCGCTGATCGACGCCGACGGCATGCTCTGCGGCCGTGGCGCCGCCGACATGAAAGGCAGCCTGGCCTCCATGGTGATTGCCAGCGAGCGCTTCGTGCAGGACTACCCGGACCACCGCGGCAAGGTCGCGTTCCTGATCACCAGCGACGAGGAAGGCCCGGCCCACCATGGCACCAAGGCCGTGGTCGAGCGCCTGAAAGCACGCAACGAGCGCCTGGACTGGTGCATCGTCGGCGAACCCTCCAGCACCACCCTGCTGGGTGACGTGGTCAAGAACGGCCGCCGTGGCTCGCTGGGCGCCAAGCTGACCGTGCGCGGCAAGCAGGGCCATGTGGCCTACCCGCACCTGGCGCGCAACCCGATCCACCTGGCCGCACCGGCCCTGGCGGAACTGGCGGCCGAGCACTGGGACGAAGGCAATGCGTTCTTCCCCCCGACCAGTTTCCAGATCTCCAACCTCAACTCCGGCACCGGCGCCACCAACGTGGTCCCGGGCGAGCTGACCGCACTGTTCAACTTCCGCTTCTCCACCGAGTCGACCGTCGAAGGCCTGCAGGCGCGGGTGTCGGCGATCCTCGACAAGCATGAACTGGACTGGTCGATCGACTGGGCACTGTCGGGTCTGCCGTTCCTCACCGAACCGGGCGAACTGCTGGACGCCGTCTCGGCCAGCATCAAAGGCGTCACCGGCCGCGACACCCAGCCGTCCACCAGCGGCGGTACTTCCGATGGCCGCTTCATCGCCACCATGGGCACCCAGGTGGTCGAGCTCGGCCCGGTCAACGCCACCATCCACCAGGTGGATGAGCGGATCCTGGCCAGCGACCTCGACCTGCTGACCGAAATCTATTACCAGACCCTGGTCCGGTTGCTCGCCTGATGCTCGCCTGCCCTCTTTGCCAGGCACCGCTGAGCCGGCTCGACAACGGTGTGGTGTGCCCGGCCGGCCACCGCTTCGACCGCGCCCGCCAGGGTTACCTGAACCTGCTGCCGGTGCAGCACAAGAACAGCCGCGACCCGGGTGACAACCAGGCCATGGTCGAAGCCCGCCGCGATTTCCTCGACGCCGGCCACTACGCGCCGGTGGCGCGCCGCCTGGCCGAGCTGGCCGCCGAGCGCCAGCCCGGTGCCTGGCTGGACATCGGCTGTGGCGAGGGTTACTACACCGCGCAGATCGCCCAGGCCCTGCCGGCTGCCGACGGCTACGCCCTGGACATCTCCCGTGAGGCGGTCAAGCGTGCCTGCCGCCGCGCGCCCGAGGTTACCTGGATGGTCGCCAGCATGGCCCGCGTGCCGCTGGCCGACGCCAGCTGCCAGTTCATCGCCAGCGTGTTCAGCCCGCTGGACTGGGCCGAGGCCAAGCGCCTGCTCAGCCCCGGCGGCGGCTTGATGCGGGTCGGCCCCACCAGCGGCCACCTGATGGAGCTGCGCGAAGTGCTCTACGATGAAGTACGCCCTTACGCCGACGACAAACACCTGGCCCTGGTCCCCGAAGGCATGGCCCATGCCCACAGCGAAACCCTGGAGTTCCGCCTGAGCCTGGCCGCGCCCAAGGCCCGCGCCGACCTGCTGGCCATGACACCGCACGGCTGGCGCGCCAGTGCCGAAAAGCGTGCCCGGGTGATCGACCAGCCCGAGCCGTTCGAGGTCACGGTTTCCATGCGTTATGACTATTTCGTGCGCCAAGACTGAGCACACCCGGAGCCCTTATGCGCCAACCTGATATCGAGATCTACCTGAAGGACGCCGACGTCGACCACAAGCAGATTGCCGAGTGGCTCGCCCAGGCAATCGGCCCATGCAGCGAATGGAAGCAGAAAGGCCATACCTTCAAATGCCAGGCCGGTAACATTCCGGTCACCTGGTTACCCAAGGCTGTAGGGAAATGGAACAGCCTGTACCTTGAAAGTGACCAGACGCCGTGGGCCGATGACGTTGCCTGCGCCCGCGCCGCATTCGCCGCACTGGGCGTGGAAGTGCGCTGCGCGCCAGGTGGCTGGGTGGAGGAAGATGGGGAAGAAGATGCCGACCGCTGGGTCCGCATCAGCGCCGACGGTGAAGAGGAAATCACCTGGCGTACCGGAGGTTGATTCCTGTAGGAGCGGCCTTGTGTCGCGAAGGGCCGCAAAGCGGCCCCCTGACAATGGCGGCACGGCACCTGTTGTCGGGGCCGCTACGCAGCCCTTTCGCGACACAAGGCCGCTCCAACACAGGCCGCGTCAGCCGGCCATTACAGCAGAGGCTCAGAGGCCTACCACGTCCTCGGCTTGCAGGCCTTTCTGGCCCTGCACGCAGGCGTATTCCACCCGCTGTCCTTCGACCAGGGTACGATGCCCCTCACCGCGGATCGCCCGATAGTGGACGAATACATCCGCACCACCTTCGCGCTGAATGAAGCCATAACCCTTGGCATCGTTGAACCACTTTACATTCCCAGTCTCACGAGACGACATCTGAACTACTCCGGATTTTTATTGTGAAGATCGCCTTGCAGACACAGAGTCCCTCCCTGTGTCGACGCCGCTTGCGCAAATATCTTGCAAGTGGCAGGCCGAGTATATGACACAGAACAAAAAAATTTGATGACCGTCGCGCCGTTCGGCGATTTTTGCTGAACTTGCGCGGATACGGCAGACTAATTGGCTGGATACCCACCTGAAAATCACACCCAGGGCACACACCCCATGACCCGTTCCCCCCTGCGCCGCCTGATCTTCGGCGCCCTGCGTCGCCTGTTGTACCTGTGGGTGCGCTCCGAGACCATCAACCAGTCCTCCCTCACCCTCAAGCTCGACCGCAGCCGCCCGGTTTTCTATGCCCTGCCCTCGCCCGCGCTCACCGACCTGGCCGTGCTCGACCATGAATGCACCAAGGCAGGCCTGCCGCGCCCGGTGCTGCCGGTGGCGGTTGGCCCGCTGCAGGAACCGGCGGCATTCTTCTACCTGACCCCGGACCCGGACTGGCTCGGCCGTCATGACAAGCGCGGCGCCCCGCCTACCCTGGAGCGCCTGGTCGCCGCCGTCAGCCAGCATGCCGAAGAGGATGCGCAGATCATTCCGGTCAGTGTGTTCTGGGGCCAGACCCCGGCAAGTGAATCCAGCCCGTGGAAGTTGCTGTTCGCCGACAGCTGGGCGGTTACCGGGCGCCTGCGCCGGCTGCTGACCGTGCTGATCCTCGGGCGCAAGACCCGGGTGCAGTTCTCCGCGCCCATCCACCTGCGCGAACTGGTACAGCACAACAAGGGCCACGAGCGCACCGTGCGCATGGCCCAGCGCCTGATGCGCGTGCACTTTCGCAACCTCAAGACCGCCGTCATCGGCCCGGACATCTCGCATCGGCGCAACCTGGTCAAGGGCCTGATCCACGCGCCCCAGGTGCGCCAGGCCATCGTCGATGAGGCGCAGCGCGAAAACCTGCCGCTGGCCAAGGCCGAAGCCCAGGCTCTGCGCTATGGCAACGAGATCGCCTCGGACTACACCTACACCGCCATCCGCTTCCTCGAAGTGGTGCTGAGCTGGTTCTGGAACAAGATCTACGACGGCATCAAGGTCAACCACATCGAGCAGGTGCAAGGCATCGCCCCCGGCCACGAAGTGATCTATGTGCCGTGCCACCGCAGCCATATCGACTACCTGCTGCTGTCGTACCTGCTGTTCCGCAACGGCCTGACACCGCCGCACGTGGCCGCGGGCATCAACCTCAACATGCCGCTGGTGGGTAACCTGCTGCGCCGTGGCGGTGCCTTCTTCATGCGCCGCACGTTCAAGGGCAACCCGCTGTACACCGCGGTGTTCAACGAGTACCTGCACACCCTGTACACCAAGGGCTTCCCGGTCGAGTACTTCGTCGAAGGCGGCCGCTCGCGCACCGGGCGCATGCTGCAGCCGCGCACCGGGATGCTGGCCATCACCCTGCGCAGCTTCCTGCGTTCGTCGCGCACGCCGATCGTGTTCGTGCCGGTGTACATCGGCTACGAGCGCGTGCTCGAAGGCCGCACCTACCTGGGCGAGCTGCGCGGTGCCAGCAAGAAGAAAGAGTCGATCTTCGATATCTTCAAGGTGTTCGGCGCGCTCAAGCAGCGCTTTGGCCAGGTATACGTGAACTTCGGCGAGCCGATCCGCCTGGCCGGCTTCCTCGACCAGCAACAGCCCGGCTGGCGTGAACAGGACCACGGCCCGCAATACCGCCCGGCCTGGCTCAACGCCACCACCACCCGCCTGGGCGAAACCGTGGCCCGCCACCTCAACGAGGCGGCCGCGATCAACCCGGTCAACCTGGTAGCCCTGGCGCTGCTGTCCACCAGCCGCCTGGCCCTGGACGAGCGCGCCCTGACCCGCGTGCTCGACCTGTACCTGGCCTTGCTGCGCCAGGTGCCCTACTCGCCGCACACCACCCTGCCCGACGGCGACGGCCAAGCGCTGATCGAGCACGTGCGCGGCATGAACCTGGTGGCCGTGCAGAAGGACGCCCTGGGCCGCATCCTGTATCTGGATGAAGGCAACGCGGTACTCATGACCTATTACCGCAACAACGTGCTGCACATCTTCGCCCTGCCGGCGCTGCTGGCCAGCTTCTTCCTCAGCAGTTCGCGCATGAGCCGCGAACTGCTGGGCCAGTATGTGCACGCGCTGTACCCCTACCTGCAGGCCGAACTGTTCCTGCGCTGGACGCCGGAGCAACTGGATGCGGTGATCGACCAGTGGCTGACCGCACTGGTCGAGCAAGGGCTGCTGCGCCAGGACAACGACACCTACATTCGCCCGGCACCCAGCTCGCGGCAGTTCGTGTTGCTGACCCTGCTCGCCCGCACCATCACCCAGACCCTGCAGCGTTTCTACATGGCCACCTCGCTGCTGCTGAACAGCGGCCAGAACAGCCTCAGCGCCGAAGAACTGGAAGACCTGTGCGTGATGATGGCCCAGCGCCTGTCGATCCTGCACGGCCTGAACGCTCCGGAGTTCTTCGACAAGACCTTGTTCCGCCACTTCATCCAGACCCTGCTCGAGCAAGGCGTGCTGCATGCAGATGCCCAGGGCAAGCTGGGTTATCACGACAAGCTCGGCGAGCTGGCCGAAGGCGTGGCCAAGCGCGTGCTGTCGGCGGAGCTGCGCCTGTCGATCCGCCAGGTGGCATTGCACCGTGAAGACGGGCTGGAAACTTCCACCATCTGAGGCTTTATCAGCCGGGAAAATCCGCTAAAGTCCCTGGGGTTGGCCACAAGCCAACGCCAAGGACTTCGGAGATACCATGAAAAAGCTCTTTATGCTGTGTTGCGCATCCTTGCTCGCAGCCTGTTCCAGCCACACCCCGTCCAACCAGGCCAGCCTGGATGGCGAAGTCTTCTACCTGCAGCGCAGCGCCCTGCCACCTGCCGCCACCCTCAGCGTGGAACTGCAGGACGTCTCGCTGATGGACGCCCCGGCGGTGACCCTGGCCCGCCAGGCCGGCCCGGTCAAAGGCAACGTACCGCTGCCGTTTCACCTCACCTTCGACCCGGCCCAGGTCAAGCCCGGCCACCGCTATGCGGTAAGCGCGCGCATCGAGCTGGACGGCAAGCTGCTGTTCATCAACACCGAACATCACGGCGTCATGCTCGACGGCACTGACCCACAGCCCGTGCGGATCAAGGTCGATCCGGTTCGCTGATACCCGTATTCATCTGTCTACAAGGAAAGCTTCATGATCCGCACTTCCCTGCGTTTCACCACCCTGTGCGCCGGCCTGCTGCTGTCGGCCAGTGCCCTGGCCCTGTCGCTGGGCGACCTGACCCAGAAAGACGCCACCGGCGGCCTGAAGGATGCCCTGACCCAAGGCGCACAACTGGCCGTCAAGCAGCTGAGCACCCCGGGCGGCTTCAGCAACAACCCGGACGTGCGCATCGAACTGCCAGGCAACCTGGGCAAGGCCGCCAAGGCGATGAAGATGTTCGGCAAGGGTGAACAGGTCGAAGCCCTGGAAACCAGCATGAACAAGGCCGCCGAGGCTGCCGTGCCGCAGGCCCAGGCGATTCTGGTAGATGCCGTGAAGAACATGAGCGTGACCGATGCCAAGGGCATCCTCAGCGGCGGTGACGACTCGGCTACCCAGTACCTGAACAAGAGCAGCCGCGAGCAGATCCGCGCCAAGTTCCTGCCGATCGTCAAGCAGGCTACCGACAAGGTTGGCCTGGCTCAGCAGTACAACAACTTTGCCGGGCAGGCCGTGGCGTTGGGTGTGGTCGATGCCAAGAGCGCCAGCATCGAGAACTACGTGACTGAAAAGGCACTGGATGGCCTGTTCGAGATGATTGCCAAGCAGGAGCAGAGCATTCGCCAGAACCCGGCTGAAGCGGCTACCAGCCTGGCCAAGAAGGTCTTCGGCGCCCTCTGAGGGCCCCCTGGGGGCTGCTTTGCAGCCCATCGCGACACAAGGCCGCTCCTACATAGATCGGCGAATGCAGGACCTTTGTGGGAGCGGCCTTGTGTCGCGATAGGAGGGCAAAGCCCTCCCCTGCGGCCTTCAGCCCTTCTTCACCCTGAACCAAGCCGCATACAACGCCGGCAAGAACAGCAGGGTCAGCACCGTGGCCACGATCAACCCGCCCATGATCGCCACCGCCATCGGCCCGTAGAACACACTGCGCGACAACGGAATCATCGCCAGCACCGCTGCCAGTGCGGTCAGCACGATCGGGCGGAAGCGCCGCACCGTGGCTTCGATGATCGCCTGCCAGCGCTCCAGCCCCGCCGCGATGTCCTGCTCGATCTGGTCCACCAGGATCACCGAGTTGCGCATGATCATCCCCGCCAGGGCAATGGTGCCGAGCATGGCGACAAAGCCGAACGGCTGGCGGAACACCAGCAGGAACAGGGTCACGCCAATCAGCCCCAGCGGCGCGGTGAGGAACACCATCACCGTGCGCGAGAAGCTGCGCAGCTGGATCATCAGCAAGCTCAGCACCACCACCACGAACAGCGGCATGCCGGCATTCACCGACTTCTGCCCGCGCTCTGAGTCCTCCACCGTGCCGCCCACTTCCAACAAATAGCCATCCGGCAGCTTGGCGCGGATGTCATGCAGGGTCGGTTCTATCTGCTTCACCAGCGTCGCCGGCTGCTCCTTGTCGTAGATATCGGCGCGCACGGTCACCGTCGGCAAGCGGTTACGGTGCCAGATGATGCCTTCCTCGAAGCCGTACTCCAGAGTCGCAACCTGCGACAGCGCCACGCTCTGGCCATTGTCGGTCGGCAATGCCAGGCTGCCGAGGTTGCCCAGCTCGTTGCGTTCCTGGCGGGTGCCGCGCAGCAGGATCTCGATCAGCTCGTTGTCCTCGCGGTACTGGCTGACCGTGGTGCCGGTCAGCGAGCTTTGCAGGAAGCTCGACAGGTGCGCGGTGCTCACGCCCAGGGCGCGGGCGCGGTCCTGGTCGATCTCGAGGAACACCGCCTTGCTCGGCTCCTCCCAGTCCAGGTGAACGTTGACCACATGCGGGTTCTGGCGCACCTTGTCGGCCACTTCGCGGGCCAGCGCACGCGCCGTCTCGATGTGCTCGCCAGTCACCCGGAACTGCACCGGGTAACCCACGGGCGGGCCGTTTTCCAGGCGGGTGACCCGGGCACGCAGGTCGGGGAACTGCTGGTCCACGGTGCTGATCAGCCAGCTGCGCAGGCGCTCGCGGTCTTCCATCGACTTGGCCAGTACCACGAACTGGGCGAAGCTGGCCGCCGGCAGCTGCTGGTCCAGCGGCAGGTAGAAACGCGGCGAACCGGTGCCCACATAGGCCACGTAGTTGTCGATACCCTCCTGCTGCTTGAGCAACGCCTCCAGTTGCTTGACCCGCTCGGCGGTGTTGGCCAGCGAGGCACCCTCGGCCAGTTTCAGGTCGACCATCAGTTCCGGCCGCCCGGAGGCCGGGAAGAACTGCTGGGGCACGAAGCGGAACAGCAGGATACTGCCGACAAAGGCGGCAATAGTCAGCAGGATCACCGTCTTGCGCCGCCGCACGCACCACTCCACCACACGCCGCACCCGCTGGTAGAACGGTGTGGCGTAAGGGTCTGGCGCGTGGCCATCCTTGCCATGGCGCGCGGCATGCAGCCTGGCCAAGTCCGGCAGCAGGCGCTCGCCCAGGTAAGGCACGAATACCACGGCGGCCACCCAGGAGGTCAGCAAGGCGATGGTCACCACCTGGAAGATCGAACGGGTGTATTCGCCCGTACTGGAGGCTGCCGTGGCAATGGGCAGGAAGCCCGCCGCCGTGATCAGGGTGCCGGTGAGCATCGGGAAGGCGGTGCTGCTCCAGGCGTAGCTGGCCGCCTTGAGGCGGTCGTAGCCCTGCTCCATCTTGATCGCCATCATCTCCACGGCAATGATCGCATCATCGACCAGCAAGCCCAGGGCCAGCACCAGCGCGCCAAGGGAGATCTTGTGCAGGCCGATGCCGAAGTAGTGCATGGCGGCGAAGGTCATGGCCAGCACCAGCGGGATGGCCAGCGCCACCACCAGCCCCGTGCGCAGGCCCAGCGAGAAGAAGCTCACCAGCAGCACGATGACCAGCGCCTCGACCAGCACCTGGACAAACTCGCCCACGCCAGCCTTGACCGCCGCTGGCTGGTCCGAGACCTTGCGCAGCTCCATGCCGGCCGGCAGGCTGCGCGCCAGGCGCTCGAACTCGCTTTCCAATGCCTTGCCCAGCACCAGGATGTCGCCGCCGTCCTTCATCGAAACCGCCAGGCCAATGGCATCCTCGCCCATGAAGCGCATGCGCGGTGCGGGTGGGTCGTTGAAGCCGCGGTGCACCTCGGCCACATCGCCGATACGGAAGGTGCGGTCCCCCACGCGGATGGGGAACTGGCGAATCTGCTCGACGCTGTCGAAGCGCCCGCTCACCCGCAGTTGCAGGCGCTCGCTGGGCGTTTCGAAGAAGCCGGCGGTGCTGACCGCATTCTGCTCCTGCAGGGCCTGCTGCACGGCCTCCAGCGGCACGCCGAGGGTGGCCAGCTTGAGGTTGGACAGCTCGATCCAGATTTTCTCGTCCTGCAGGCCGATCAGCTCGACCTTGCCCACGTCCTTGACCCGCTGCAACTGGATCTGGATACGGTCGGCATAGTCCTTGAGCACCGCGTAATCGAAGCCCTCACCCGTCAGCGCATAGATATTGCCGAAGGTAGTGCCGAACTCGTCATTGAAGAACGGGCCCTGGATTTCCGGCGGCAAGGTGTGGCGGATGTCCGCGACCTTCTTGCGGATCTGGTACCACAGCTCGGGGATGTCCTTGGAATGCAGCGAGTCGCGGGCCATGAAGGTGACCTGCGATTCGCCCGGGCGAGAGAACGACACGATCCGCTCGTACTCGCCGGTTTCCATCAGCTTCTTCTCGATACGCTCGGTGACCTGGCGCGACACTTCCTCGGCAGTGGCACCGGGCCACAGGGTACGGATGACCATGGCCTTGAAAGTGAACGGCGGGTCCTCGCTCTGGCCGAGTTTGGTGTAGGACATGGCGCCAATGGCCGCCAGCAGGATCATCAGGAACAGGACGATCTGGCGGTTGCGCAGCGCCCAGGCAGAAAGGTTGAAACCCATCGGGACTTACTCCTTGGCCGTCAGGTTCACTACGCGGTTGGTACGGTCCACGGGGCGTATCTCCTGGCCCTCGCGTAATACATGGCCACCCGCGGCGACTACCCAGTCGCCGGGAGCGAGGCCTTCGAGCACGGGCACGCTGTCGGCGCCGTAGGGCCCCAGGCGCACCACTGCCCGCTCCAGGCGGCTGTCCTTGTTGACCCGCCAGACGTAGGCCTGGCCGTTTTCCGCAGTGACTGCCGACAGCGGCACCGCCAGCGGGATCAGCCCTTCGTGGGCGATGAACACCCGGGCGCTCTGGCCCAGCTCCGCCGGCGTGGCGGCCGTGGTAAAGGCGATGCGGGCAGCAAAGGTGCGCGAACGCGGGTCGGCGGCCGGTGACAACTCGCGGATACGCCCCTGAAAGCGCTCTTGCGGGTGCGACCACAACTCCACGCTCACCGGCTGGCCCACGGCGAAGCGGGCGAACTGCTGCTCCGGCAGGCCGATGGCCACTTCCCGCTCGCCATCGGCGGCCAGGGTGAACACGGTCTGCCCTGCGGCGACCACCTGGCCCACTTCCACCTGGCGCTTGGCAATCACCCCGGCCTGGGGTGCGCGCAGCACAGCATATTCAGCCTGGTTGCCAGCCACGTCGAACTCGGCCTTGGCCTGTTTCAGCCGGGCCAGGCCGGCGCGGTAGAGGTTTTCGGCGTTGTCGAACTGGGAATGGCTGACCATCTGCCGGTCCAGCAGCTTCTGGTAGCGATCGCGCTCGGCGCGCACCAGCGACAGGTTGGCCTCGGCGGCCGCCAGCTGGGCACGGTTGGCTTCCAGTTGCAGGCGCACATCCTGCGGGTCCAGCTCGGCCAGCGGCTGGTCGGCCTTGACCCGCTGCCCTTCCTCGACCAGGCGTTTGCTGACCTTGCCGCTAATGCGGAAAGCCAGTTCCGGCTCGAAGCGCGCCCGCACTTCGCCGGGGTAACTGTCGGCAGCGGCTTCGGCCGGCTGCGGCTGCACCACCAGCGCCGGGCGCGGCGCTGCAGGTGGGGCGGCTTCCTGGCCGCACGCCGCCAGCAACAGCACGGCAGCGGCGGACAGAGCGATGGACAAGGCATGGCGCAACATGATGAATCCTTTCGCGGAGGGCACATTCAATATTTGTACTGGAGAGTATATTAAATCAGGCAACGGATGCCGGGAAGAGGCGGCAAGATCTAGACGGTGGAATACCAGCCGCTGAAGCACCCGAACACGGGCAATCCTGACGATGCCGTCAATCTGCTGAACAAGGTGTTCATCGGCATCGCCGCCAACTTCACCTCGGCCTTCGGCAACGATGGTGCCGGTACGCTCACCTATGCCCTGCGCGTCGTGACGAGCGCCTCTGGCCTGACCGACACGGCCACCGGCTCGGCAGTCAACCTGTCGCTCAATGGCGCCGTGGTGGAAGGCCGTTCGCCATCGGCAACCATCTGGTGTTCACCGTAAGCGTCGCCAGCAACGGTTCCGTTACCCTCGACCAGCTTCGCGCCATCGTGCACCCCGACACCAGTAACCCCGATGACTCGAAGATCCTGACCGCCAACAACCTGGTGACCTTGACTGCGACCAAGACCGACGGAGATCGTGTTCTTCTCCGCCAAAGCACTCGCCTCGACGGCGAATCCTCGACCAGTACGATGCCAAGCACGCCCTCCTCGATGGCCTGGGCAACGGGGACGGTCTCGTACACCCCCTTGAGCACCAGCACTTTCATTCCGCCAGTGCGCGCGAGTTCGGCAACTACCCCGAGCGGGTCCAGCGCATCTGGAACCCGTCAATTTTTCGCCATGCGTTGGGCTTTGTTGCACTCGATCTCCTACCTCACTGTCGATCAGCTTTTCGCTGACAAACAGCAGGTTTTGCCCGCAGGCTTTAGCCGGATGGCGCCTGACCCGTTAAGATGGTGTTTCTTTAACCAGATGCAGACCACAATGTCCAACGACGCCCCCATCGGCCCGGGCCGGCCCAAGGATCTGGCCAAACGCGAGGCGATTCTCGAAGCAGCCAAGGCCCTGTTCCTCAGCCTTGGCTACGCCAACACCAGCATGGATGCGGTCGCTGCGGCGGCAGGTGTTTCAAAGCTCACCGTATACAGCCACTTCACCGACAAGCAGACGCTTTTCGGCTCGGCGGTCATGGCAACCTGCCAGATCCAGTTGCCCGACCTGCTGTTCGAGTACCCCGAGGGGGCGCCGCTGGAAGAGGTGCTGCTGACCATTGCCCGTGGCTTCCAGGCGCTGATCAGCAGCGATGAAGCGGTCAAGCTCAGCCGCCTGATCATGGCCCAGGGCAGCCTGGACCCGAGCTTTGGCGAGTACTTCTACGAAGCCGGGCCCAAGCGCGTGCTGGCGGGGATGGAAGCATTGCTGCGCGGGGCGCACGAGCGCGGGCTGCTGCGCATCGACAACCCGCTGCGTGCGGCGGAGCACTTCTTCTGCCTGGTCAAGGGCGCACCGGATTACCGATTGCTGCTGGGGTGCGCGGGGCCGCTGGAGGGGGATGAGGCCGAGGCGCATGTGCGCGAGGTAGTTGGGGTGTTCTTGCGGGCATTCCGCCCCTGAAGCAATGTCAATGACATACATGGCATTCAAGCAGCGCGGTCATTGTGGGAGCGGGTGTGCCCGCGAACACCGGCGGAGCCGGTGCCAGGCACCGAGTTGCCGACTTCGCGGGCACGCCCGCTCCCACAATGACCCGCGCTAGCCGGCCACATCGGGAAAGCTCAGGCCTTGAGGGCCTTCTTCGGGTAAATGTCATACCGGCTCGACTTGCCCTCCAGGCTGTGGCTCGGCTTCGGCCCGTCGATGGCCGGCGCCTTGCGCGGCCGCTTCACCACCACCCGGTGGCTGGCCAGCGCCAGGGCAGCTTCGAGCAGGGCCGGGGCATCCAGGTCATCACCGACCAATGGGCGGAACACACGCATTTCCTTCTTCACCAGCGCACTCTTGTCCCGGTGCGGGAACATCGGGTCGAGGTAGATCACCTGTGGCGCCTCGCCTTCCCAGGCGCGCATGCGCTCGATGGCGTTGCCGGTCAGCAGGCGCATGCGCCCCACGATCGGCCCCACCTCTTCATCCGACCGCGCCCGCGCCAGGCCATCCTCCAGCAACGCGGCAATCAGCGGCTGGCGTTCGATAAGGGTCATCTGGCAGCCCAGGCTGGCCAGCACGAACGCGTCCTTGCCCAGCCCGGCGGTGGCATCCAGCACCTGCGGACGCACGCCTTGGGCAATGCCCACCGCCTTGGCGATCATCTGCCCGTTGCCACCACCGAACATGCGCCGGTGCGCGGCCTGGCCTTCGACAAAGTCGACCCGCACCGGCCCCGGGGCCTGCGGGCCCAATTGCTGGATCTGCAAGCCATCAACGCCCACCTGCACGGCAAACCCGGCAGCATCGTCCAGCAGCGGCAACTCAAGGCGCTGTGCCCATGCAGCGGCTTGCGCCTCGAATTCAGCCGACAGCGCCTCGACCCGGATACCTGTGCCCTGCTCTTCCATCATTCACACCTAGAAATTGAACCCAGCCGTTAATGTACCGGCTACTTCGGCCGATACAGGCAATATCCCGCTATTCTGCCAGAGCACAACGCGCGCGACTGCCATGTCAGATACTCTTCCCATCGGCTTGACCTACCTGTCGCCTGTCGGCAACTACAGTCAGCACAACACCCAGGCACTCGGGGGCGTCAGCCACCTGTGGCAGGATTTTTTTGCCCGGGCCATGGCCGAGCAGCAGGAAGAGCCGGTAGACAGCGTCAGCCAGTCGTTCGTGCAATACGACCAGAGCAGCGGCGAGCCGATCGGCGGCGCCCGTGCGCTGGCCCTGATCGACGCCCAGCGTGCCTGCCCGGTACACGACACCGAGGTGGCACCGCCCGAGCCACTGTTCCTGCCCAAGGCAGAACTCGAAGCCAACCTGCTGCCGCCCGCCCCCGAGCCGTTCAGCGCAGTCGAGTTGATCGAGCAGCAGCGCCAGCTCGACATCAGCAACAGCTGGCTACGCCCGGTGGTGATGAGCCAAGGTCACCCGATTGCCGAACCCGGCCCCGGCCCTACCCCACGCTCGCTGTTCCTGCCGATCGCCGAGTTCGAGACCAACCTGCTGGACCCGGCGCCCGAACCGTTCGATGACGCCACCCTGGCCAAGCAGCAGACCGACCTGGAGTTCGACATCCACTGGGCACGCCCGGTGGTGCTGAACAACGTGCGCGCCCACGCCTGAACGCGCCCACGCTCAACGACAGATCTGCCAGCGGCCCATGTCCACATGAAAGTGGTTGTGGTGTGCAGCGTTGTAGTCCGGCCCCAGTACCGTGCTGAAGCTGTCACAGGCCGCCTGCTGCACCTGACGAAGGAATTCCGCTTTCTGCCCGCCCGCCTGCCAGTCCCGCGCAAGGACGATGCGCTGGCCGTCCCGCAGGCGAAAGCCACTGATGTCCAAGGCATCGGCCGTGGCGTGCTGGCTCAGCCGGCCCTGCTTGCGGTGGTAGACATTGCGGCAGGCAAAACTGCCCAGGTGGTCGACCTGAACCACCGGCTGCCCCAACACCCGTTGCGCTACAGGCTGCAGGCCATGGTTTTCGAACAGTGCATACGCCACTGCCAACGGACAACTGGCCAGGAAGCTGCCGCCGAGCCGCGCCTGACCACCGTCGATACGCCATACGTTTCGCAATGGGCAGTCGGCAGCAGCCGAACTGTCGGCTTGTGCCCGGTAGCGCAACTGGCTGGTTTGAAGTGCCAGGCGACACAGCATCGGGTCATCACGAAGGCGGGACAGCTTGTAGGGGGTCAGCAGGTTGGGGGGCTGACGCACGTCCAGCGGCGCCCACGGGTTCCACGCGGCGGGCAGCCGCCAACCCAGGTGCCAGGCCAGCCCCGCAAGCAACGACAGGCCGGCCAGCAACGCCAGCACGGCCCTCATCAGCGGCGGAACAGGTCGTTGAGTTGGGCGAACGGCAGCGCCTGCTCACCGTAGCCGAAGGTGCCCTCATCGCGAATCTCCAGCGCAGCCCGGTGGAAGGCCCCCAACGCGGCACGGGCAAGCGACGAGCCGACGCTGATGCGGCGTACACCCAGGTCCTGCAACTGGTTGACGCTCAGCGGCACGCCCGCCATGCCCATCAGCACATTCACCGGCCGCGGCGCGACGGCCTGCACCACCGCGCGGATTTCCTCGACAGTACGCAGCCCGGGCGCATAGAGCACATCAGCACCGGCCTCGGCATAGGCCTGCAGGCGCAGGATGGTATCGTCCAGGTCCATGCGCCCGTGCAGCAGGTTCTCTGCCCGGGCGCACAGGGTGAACGGGAACGGCAGGCTGCGTGCGGCCTGCACGGCTGCGCGCACACGCTCTACTGCCAGCCCGAAATCATAGATCGGCGTATCGCTGTGACCACTGGCATCCTCGATAGAGCCACCCACCAAGCCGACTTCGGCGGCCCGCAGAATGGTCTGGGCGCAATCTTCGGGCAGGTCGCCAAAGCCGTTCTCCAGGTCAGCGGCCACCGGCAAGGGGGTAGCGTCGACAATCTCGCCAGCATTATCGAGGGTATCGTCCAGGCTCAAGGCGCCTTCGGCGTCCGGACGGCCCAGGCTGAAAGCCAGGCCTGCACTGGTGGTGGCCAGCGCCTCGAAGCCCAGGCTGGCCAGCAACTTGGCCGAGCCGGCATCCCACGGGTTGGGGATGACGAAGGCGCTGTCACGCTCGTGCAGGGCCTTGAAGGCTTCGGCTCGCAGGGTTTGCACATCCATGGTTCAACCTCCGGCAGTCAGGAAAAGGTCAGAGTAGCCCCAGTTGTTCGACCTCGGGGGTGCGCGGCAATTCCGGCAACGCGGCAAGGCCCGGCAGGCGCTGCATCAGGCGTTGGTGAAAGCGCTGGGCCAACGCGGCGGCCAGGCGGTTGTCCGAGGTGTGCAGGAAGATGTAGGGGTTGCGGCCTTCCTCGATCCAGGCGGCGACCTTGTCCACCCAGGGGGTAAGAAAGGCCTCGTTGGCCTCCAGCTGCGGGTGGCCGATGAAGCGCACCTGCGGGTGCTGGCTGAAGGCTGCCGGGCGTGGCGGTACCTTGGGCTTCTTCGCCTGCGCATGCAGCACGGCGGGGTCACGGGAGGTGCAGCTGAACAAGGCACGCGGGTCGAGGCAGATACGCTCCACGCCACGCTCATGCAGCAGGCGGTTGAGCAACCGCTCTTCTTCACCCTTGGCGAAGAAGGCCTGGTTGCGCACCTCCACGGCCACCGGCACTCCGACTTCGTCAAGGAAGTGGCAAAGCTCGCCCAGCCGTGCGGGGCTGAACTGGGCCGGCAACTGCAGCCAGTACGGCGCTACGCGCTGGCCCAGCGGGGCCATCAGGCGGGTGAAGTCAAAGGCCGGTTCCAGCTGATCGCGCAGGTCGCCTTCATGGCTGATGTCCCGCGGGAACTTGGCAGTGAAGCGGAAGTGTTCGGGCATGATCTGCGCCCAGCGCGCAATGGTGCCGGGTGCGGGACGTGCGTAGAAAGTGGTATTGCCCTCGACGGCGTTGAACACCTGGCTGTAGTAGCCGAGCATTTCACTGCTGTTGGCGTCGGCGGGATACAGGTAGTCGCGCCAGGCGTTTTCGCTCCAGGACGGGCAACCGAGAAAATAAGGCAGTGGTGATGGACTCATCCACTAAATGTACAGGTCGAGCCCCAGCACTTCCATGTCCCAGTCGGTAAAACCGGCGGTGCTCAGGTAGCTGGCCAATGCGGTAGCGGTGCGGCGGTCACGGGCGCGGGGGAAGATCATGTCCTGCTGGCGGGCTGGCAGGCCACCGCTGCGACGGCGGGCGGTGGCTTCCTGAGGGGCGGTTTCGACCTCCTCGATCACCTCGGCATCATCGATGGCCTCGTCACGCACCGCTGCCTTGCGTGGGGTGCGCTTGATCGGGTAGGACTGCGATGAGAAACCGTCGATACGCATGGCATGAGCACTCAGAACCAATGATGGCAATTTAGCAGCATCAGGGTTCCATCGCTAATGCTCGAGTGATAACTGGACCACAGATCGCGCAAAAGGTTTTAGTGTCATCGGCGATAACCGACGAACAACACTCAGCGCTTCTTGGGTGTCGCTACATTATCGCGCAGGTAGACCGGTTGTGCCTGTTCGGCAACGATCGCCTCGCCGCGTGCCCAGGCAAAGCTGGCCAGGCTGAGGATGTCCAGGGCGTTGGGCAAGGCACTGGCATTGCTGGCTGCCACCTGCACCGCCAGGCGCTCGGCATAGCCCCAACCGGTACCGGCACCGAACCACTCGCCAGCGCTGCCCGCCGGCAGCACCACCTGCTCGGGCGGCAGCACTGCCTCCTGGCCGACCAGGCGCATTTCGCCCTCGGTGGCCTGATAGCAGCCCCAATACACTTCATCCATGCGCGCATCGATGGCGGCCGCCACTTGCTGCACGCCGTGCTCGCGCAGCGCGCCCTGGGCCAGTGCGGCCAGGTTGGACACCGGCAAAACCGGGCGCTCCAGGGCGAAGGCCAGGCCCTGGACCACACCGATGGCAATGCGCACGCCGGTGAACGCGCCCGGGCCACGGCCAAAGGCGATGGCATCCAGCGCATTCAGCGCCACGCCGGACTCGGCCAGCAGCTGCTTGATCATCGGCAGCAGCTTCTGGGCATGCATGCGCGGGATCACCTCGTAATGGCTGGTTACCTTGCCGTCATGCAGCAGTGCGACGGAACAGGCTTCGGTGGCGGTATCCAGGGCCAGGAGGGTGGTCATCGAACGGGTATCCAGGTACTAGGGGGAAAAGAGCGGCAGTATAGAGCAGCGGCGGCGT
Organism: Pseudomonas sp. PsB; assembly: GCF_043658375.1. NCBI lineage: Bacteria > Pseudomonadati > Pseudomonadota > Gammaproteobacteria > Pseudomonadales > Pseudomonadaceae > Pseudomonas > Pseudomonas sp. PsB. Next base: position 108,517 of record NZ_JBIGLU010000008.1, read on the forward strand.
TGTGTCCCGAAGGGGCAGCCGTACGGCCATTGCCCGCTCGGCTGGCGCGGTCCCTGTAGGAGCGGCCTTGTGTCGCGATGGGCCGCAAAGCGGCCCCTGCAATTTTCGCGGCGAAGCTGAGTTTTTGGGGCCGCTGCGCGCCCCATCGCGACACAAGGCCGCTCCTACAGGGATCGCATGTGGCAACAGGGCCACAAACGACAACGGCCCGCAAGCGGGCCGTTGTCGAGGTGCGTCGGGCGCTGGATCAGCTCAGGGCTGCCAGGACCTTGGCAGTGATGGCTTCGACCGAGCCGACGCCTTCGATGTGGCTGTACTTCGGCTTGCCGGCATTGGCGGCGGACAGCTTCTGGTAGAAGTCCACCAGCGGCTTGGTCTGGCTGTGGTAGACCGACAGGCGATGGCGAACGGTCTCTTCCTTGTCGTCATCACGCTGGATCAGGTCTTCACCCGTCTCGTCGTCCTTGCCTTCCACTTTCGGCGGGTTGTACTGAATGTGGTAGGTGCGGCCCGAGGCCAGGTGCACGCGGCGGCCAGCCATGCGGCCGACGATTTCCTCGTCGTCCACGGCGATCTCCACGACGGCGTCGATGTCGACACCGGCAGCGACCATGGCTTCGGCTTGCGGGATGGTACGTGGGAAGCCATCGAACAGGCAGCCCTTGGCGCAATCAGGCTGGGCGATGCGCTCCTTGACCAGGCTGATGATCAACTCGTCGGAGACCAGCTGGCCGGCATCCATGACTTTCTTCAGTTCCAGGCCCAGCGGGGTACCGGCCTTGACGGCGGCACGCAGCATGTCACCGGTGGAAATCTGGGGGATACCGAACTTTTCGGTGATGAACTTTGCCTGAGTACCTTTACCGGCCCCGGGAGCTCCCAGCAGAATTACGCGCATCTCGTGCTCCTCAAATTTTTTTATGAAATTCAATGGATTCGGCGACCAGGGCCAAGTCCGGAAAATCGGGTATGACCATAAATCGGTCAGAAGGCTGCTCAAGATACACAGCGCCCGGCAGCCAGACAAGCGTCCCAAAGTTGCAGGAATGCGCCACCTACGGCTGGCCTGGCAGGCGGTTGCGCCCGGCGCAACCACCCTCTTCGCCCACTTCCACGCCCCGCACGGTACCTGCCCGGGAAGCCCCAGGCCTACCCTCAGCCGGTGTTGCGCAGGCCGGCTGCAATACCCGCCACAGTCACCAGCAAGGCCTGCTCCAACGGGCTGTCCAGAGCGGCTTCGCGGCTGCGCGAGCGGGCCAGCAACTCGGCCTGCAGGCGGTGCAACGGGTCCAGATAGGTATTGCGCAGGCTGATGAATTCCAGCGTCTCGGGGCTGTGCGCCAGTAGCACCGGCTGCCCGGTAAGGCCCAGTACCACCTGGCACGACTGCGACAATAGGTCGCGCAGGTGCGCACCCAAAGGCAGCAAGTGCGGTTGCACTAGACGTTCGTCGTAGGCCTCGGCGATCTGCGCATCGGCCTCGGCCAGCACCATCTCGAGCATGTCGATGCGGGTGCGGAAGAACGGCCATTGCTCGCGCATCTGCGCCAGCAGTTCACCCTGGCCACGGGCCAGGGCATTGTTCAATGCCGTTTCCCAGCCAAGCCAGGCCGGCAGCATCAGACGGGTCTGGGTCCAGCCGAAGATCCACGGAATGGCCCGCAGGCTTTCGATGCCACCGGCGCGGCGCTTGGCCGGGCGGCTGCCCAGCGGCAGGCGCCCCAGTTCCTGCTCCGGGGTGGACTGGCGGAAGTACTCGACAAAATCGGGGTTCTCCCGCACCACGCCGCGGTAGGCCTTGACGCCATCGGCGGCCAGCTGGTCCATCACCTCGCGCCAGGCCGGCTGCGGTGGTGGCGGTGGCAACAAGGTGGCTTCGAGCACGGCGGCCAGGTACAGGTTCAGGTTCTGCTCGGCGATGCCCGGCAAGCCGAACTTGAAGCGGATCATCTCGCCCTGCTCGGTGGTGCGGAAGCGCCCGGCCACCGAACCCGGTGGCTGCGACAGGATCGCCGCGTGGGCCGGGCCACCGCCGCGGCCTACCGTGCCGCCACGGCCGTGGAACAGCAGCAACTCGACCTGGTGCTCGGCGCAGATACGCACCAGGTTTTCCTGGGCCCGGTACTGCGCCCAGGCCGCAGCCGTGGTACCAGCGTCCTTGGCCGAGTCGGAATAGCCGATCATCACTTCCTGCGGGCCGCGCAGGTTGGCGCGGTAGCCTGGCAGGCCGAGCAGGCGCTGCATCACCGGGCCGGCATTGTCGAGGTCGGCCAGGGTCTCGAACAGCGGCACCACGCGCATGGGCCGAGTCAGGCCGGCCTCCTTCAACAGCAGCTGCACCGCCAGCACATCCGAGGCAGCACCGGCCATGGAGATGACGTAAGAGCCCAGCGAGGCGGCCGGCGCGGCGGCAATTTCCCGGCAGGTGGCCAGTACCTCGGCGGTATCGGCCTGTGGCTTGAAGTGCGCGGGCAGCAGTGGCCGGCGGTTTTTCAGCTCGGCCTGGAGGAACTCGATGCGCTGCTCTTCATCCCAGTCGGCATAGCGCCCCAGGCCCAGGTAGTCGGTAATCTCGCTCAACGCATCACGGTGGCGGGCGGCGTCCTGGCGCACGTCCAGGCGGACCAGGAACAGGCCGAAGGTCACGGCGCGGCGCAGGCAGTCGAGCAACGGGCCTTCGGCGATCACACCCATGCCGCAGGCGTGCAGGGACTGGTAGCACAGCTCCAGCGGCGCGATCAGGTCGCGGTTGTCCACCAGCACCTCGGCACTGGCCGGCTGGCTGCTGGTCAATGCCGAATGCGCCCAGGCGCGCGTCGCCCGCAGGCGATCGCGCAGTTGCTTGAGCAGCGAACGGTAGGGTTCGGCACTGTCGCCGACCCGCTCGCGCAGGGCATCGTCGGCCTGCTGCATGGACAACTCGGACGCCAGCGCATCGATGTCGCGCAGGAACAGGTCGGCAGCCATCCAGCGCGCCAGCAGCAGGACTTCGCGGGTGACCGCTGCGGTCACGTTGGGGTTGCCATCACGGTCACCGCCCATCCACGAGGCGAAGCGGATCGGCGCCGCCTCCAGCGGCAGGCGCAGGCCGGTAGCCTCCAGCAGGGCCTTGTCGACCTTGCGCAAGTGGCTGGGGATGGCGTGCCACAGCGAATGCTCGATCACCGCAAAGCCCCACTTGGCTTCGTCCACCGGCGTCGGTCGGGTGCGGCGGATTTCTTCGGTGTGCCAGGCCTCGGCGATCAGCCGGCGCAGGCGCTCGCGCACCTGCTGGCGTTCGCCCGGGGTCAGGTCGCGGTGGTCCTGGGCTGCCAGTTGGCCGGCGATGGCGTCGTACTTCTGGATCAGGGTGCGGCGGGCCACTTCGGTGGGGTGAGCGGTGAGCACCAGCTGGATGTCGAGCTTGGCCAATTGCCGGGCCAGGGCATCATTGCTGTGCCCGGCCTGCTTCAGGCGCGCCAGCAGCTCGGGCAGCACCCGGGCCTCGAACGGCTCGGGCTGGTCGGCGTCGCGGCGGCGGATCAACTGGTACTGCTCGGCCATGTTGGCCAGGTTAAGGAACTGGTTGAAGGCCCTGGCCACGGGTAGCAAGTCTTCATCGGCCAGGTCCGCCAGGGTCGAGCTCAGTTGCTCGCCGGCAACGCGGCGGTCGGCCTTGGCACTGTGGCGGATGTCCTCGATCTTCTGCAGGAACGCCTCGCCATGCTGCTGGCGAATGGTGTCGCCGAGCAGCTCACCCAACACATGGACATCTTCACGCAAACGCACATCGATATCGGTCATTGGCCCTCTCTCCGGCGCGGCTCTGGCGCATTGCATCCCTTTTTCAGCCTTTACGCGATCCCCTGTGGGGGCGGGTTCACCCGCGAAGCATCCAGCGCGGTGCCTGGCACCGGCTGCGCCGGTGTTCGCGGGTGAACCCGCTCCCACAGGGGTGCGCGGTATTCGCCCCAAGAGTGCCCACAGCCAGGCGCCGATGGCAAGCCGTGATCGGCCAAAGCAAACTAAAGTGAAAGCACGACACTCCCATGCATTGCAGCCCTTTCAGGCGTCAACAGAGGTCATCATGAAAATCCGTGAACTCGCCCAGCACTGGGAACAGAATGCCGCCGGTACCCTCAGCCCCACGGGCCATGTCCTGCATCTGGACCTTGAGTCCGAAGCGCGCCTGGCCGCGCTGATCGACATGTACCCCAAGCGCACCGCCGAGGAACTGCTCGGTGAGCTGGTCGCGGCAGCCCTCGAGGAACTGGAAGCCAGCTTCCCCTATGTGCAAGGCCGCCAGGTCATTGCCACCGATGAGGAAGGCGACCCGCTGTACGAGGACATCGGTCCTACACCGCGCTTTCTGTCACTTTCGCGAAAGCATCTGCACGCCCTGAGCAACCCTGGGGCCGATAGCGAATAGCGAAGGTGTAGGTCATGAGTTTTGTAGCGCCCGGGAGATCGAGCGCCGCCCGCGCGGCGCTTCGCAGCGCAAGGCTGCTCCTACATCTGTTTCGGGCCGGTAACGCCTGTGCCAGTGCACGCGACCGCCTTGTTCGTACAACGCGATATCGAGCCATGCCCCAAAGCGTTCGCGCACAAACCTCACAGGAATAATTGGCCCGAAACAGATGTAGGAGCAGCCTTGCGCTGCGAAGCGCCGCGCGGGCGGCGCTCGATCTCCCAGGCGCCACAAACCCCAAACATGATCAATTTTTTCTGAACTATCCGAAAAACGCGCCAGTCACAGCCAATAGCCATCACGCTAAAACCCTGCACACCTGCCGTTGTGCACCGTTGAGCTGAAGCGCGTGCACGTGTCAGGGAACGAGCGATGGACTGCTACGGACAACGTCGTAAACAGGAGTGATCCAATGGAACTGACCACCAAGAACACCCGCATCTACAAACCCTCATCCACTCATGTGCGCGGGTTCAAGCTGGCAGCGCTGGCCCTGGGCAGCAGCCTGGTCCTGGCCGGCTGTGCGGGCAACCCGCCCACCGAGCAGTATGCAGTCACCCAGTCCGCCGTGAACTCGGCCGTCAGCGCTGGCGGCACCGAGTTCGCCGCCGTGGAAATGAAAGCGGCACAGGACAAGTTCAAGCAGGCCGAGATCGCCATGCATGACAAGAAGTACGACGACGCCAGGCGCCTGGCCGAACAGGCCGAGTGGGACGCCCGCCTCGCCGAACGCAAGGCCCAGGCGGCCAAGGCCCAGAAGGCCGTGCAGGATGCCCGCGAGGGCGTTCAGGACGTACGTGAGGAAGGCCTGCGCAGCGCTCAGTGAGCCCTGCCCCGCCCACCTCGGCCTTCGCACACGATCAAAGGATGAACACTATGCGCAACTACGTCATGATTCCCGCCCTGCTGGCCCTGAGCGTCGGCCTTGCTGCCTGCTCGCACGACCCTAACGCCAACCTCGAATCGGCCCGCACCAACTTCTCCTCGCTGCAGAGCGACCCGCAATCGAGCAAGGTTGCCGCGCTGGAGACCAAGGACGCCCAGGACTGGCTGAACAAGGCCGACAAGGCCTACATGGACCGTGAAGACGAGAAGAAGGTCGACCAGTTGGCCTACCTGACCAACCAGCGCGTCGAGGTGGCCAAGCAGACCATCGCCCTGCGCACCGCCGAAGGCGAACTGAAGAACGCCTCGGCCCAGCGCGCCCAGGCCAAGCTGGACGCCCGCGACGCACAGATCGCCAAGCTGCAGGACAGCCTCAACGCCAAGCAGACCGACCGCGGCACGCTGGTCACCTTCGGTGACGTGCTGTTCGACTTCAACAAGGCCGAACTCAAGAGCAACGCCTACCCGAACGTCACCAAGCTGGCGCAGTTCCTCCAGGAAAACCCGGAACGCAAGGTGATCGTCGAGGGTTACACCGACAGCGTCGGCTCGGCCAACTACAACCAGGGCCTGTCGGAGCGCCGCGCCAACAGCGTGCGCATGGCACTGGTACGTGCCGGCGTCGACCCGGCGCGCATCGTCGCCCAGGGCTATGGCAAGGAGTACCCGGTAGCGGACAACTCGAGCAATTCGGGGCGTGCGCAGAACCGTCGGGTGGAGGTGACCATCTCCAACGACAACCAGCCGGTAGCACCACGCTCGGTGAGCCAGGTACAGCAGTAAGGCTGGCTAGCTGAACTGACAAGCCCCGCGATCGAAGCGGGGCTTTCTTTTGCCTGTTCCGGCCTCTTCGCGGCTAAAGCCGCTCCCACAGGGACTGGCGCGGTCCCTGTAGGAGCGGCTTTAGCCGCGAAAGGGCCAGCACAGGCAGCAGAGATAATGGCTCACTGCACCTGCTGCGGGGTTTCCTCGCCCATGCAACGCACCGCGCGCTTGCGGTTGTCCACCAGCACCCCGGTCAGGCCTTTCTGCTGGGTGTCGAACAGCACCAGCACGCCATCGACGCATTGGGCCACTTGTGCCGCCGGGTCCAGCGAGACCTTGTAGTCCTCGCCGGGGATGGTCTTGAGCATGGTGAAGTCCTGCAACAACAGGGCATCCTCGGGCTTGGCAAAATGCAGGTAACCGTAGTACCACAAGGCCCCCACCGTCACGATGATGCTGCCGACACCGGTCAGGATCAGCGGGATGGCGTTGCGTTCTTCACTCATTGCTTGTTCTTCTCGTCAGGGTAATTGGGTACTTCGGCCAGCCGCCGCAGGCCGTTGAAATGGCTGGGGTCGTCGAGGAAACGCAGCATCACCTGGCGCCAGGTCCGGTCGGCGAAGGTCTGCACGTGGCCACCACGGGTCAGCTGCAGCACCCGCGGCGCTGGCGCGTGCTGGTACAGGCGGATGCCATTGTCCATCGGCACCAGGGTGTCGTCGATGCTGTGGAAGAACAGCTTGGGCGGGCTGCTCAGCTGCTCGATCGAGCGGATCGCGCTGTCGCCGTCCGGCACCAGCCACGACAGCGGCACCTGCAGCGGCCAGGTCATCCACGAGGTGCTGAGGGCAAAGCGCCCGACCGCACGGTAACTGGCCGGCACACCGTCGAACACCAGGGCACTGAAACGCTGGCGCTGCTCCGGGTGGGCCGCCAGGTAGTGAATGGCCATGGCCCCGCCAAGGCTCTGCCCCAGCAGTACCAGCGGCTTGCCCTTGACCTCGGGGGCCTGCTCCAGCCAGGCCATGGCCGCGGCGATGTCCTGGTACACCTCGGGCAGGCTCGGCTCGCCCTGGGACAGGCCATAGCCGCGGTAATCGATCATCAACACCTGGTAGCCCTGTTCCGGCAGCCAGTAGCTGCCGCCCAGGTGCCCAGGCAGGTTGCCGCCATTGCCATGCAGGTGCAGCACCGTGCCCTTGACCTCGACCCCGGCCTTGGCCGGCAACCACCAGCCGTGCAGGCGGATGCCATCAGCAGTGGTCAGGGTGACATCGCGGTACTCGAGCTTGGCCCGCTCGGGCGTGAACGGCTGGCCGCGCTCGGGATAGAACAGCAGGCTGCTGCAACCGCCCAGGCCCAGCAGGATCAAACCCAGGGCCAGCAGGCGGCAGCACTCAGAGAATGTTCGCGTAGTCGGCTTCAATGCGGTCCAGGCTCAGGTGGTTGAGGAAGTTGGAGAAGCACATCCAGGCCGACAGCGCATTGAGGTCGCGGAACTGCTCGGGCAGGTACTTGGGCGGCTCGACCAGGCCTTCCTCTACCAGCTGTCGCAGGGTACGCATGTCTTCCAGGGTGGTCTTGCCACAGAACAGCAACGGGATCTGTTCGAGCTTGCCCTTCTTCACGGCCAACTGAATGTAGTTGTAAACCATGATGAAGCCTTTGAGGTAGGACAAGTCCTTGGTAAATGGCAGGCCATTGGGCACCGACCCACGGAACACCCGGCTGGCGTTGCTGTAGCTCTGCGCCATCTCGAACCCCTGCTCGCGGAAGAAGTTGTAGATCTGCATGAAATCGGCACCCTCCTCGACCATGTGGATGGCGCGGGTGCGATTGGTGAGCTTGCGCAGGCGGCTGGGGTAGGAGGCGAAGGCGATCACCTCCATGAGGATGGCCAGGCCTTCCTGGGTCACCGTCGACGAGGGCGGGCCCTTGGCCAGGAAGGTACAGATCGGCTGGTTCAGGCCGTTGAGCGTGGTGCCAACATGCACCAGCCCTTCGTGCACCTCCAGGGCGCGCACGTCACGGGCGTTGAACATGGCGTCGGCACGCACCTTGATGTAGTCGGCCCCGGCCGCGGCATCGGCGACGATGCCGTCGGACTCGAACACACGGATGGTCTCCTCGGCCTCGCCGAACACCTTGTTCAGCCGGTGCTGGAGGATTTCCACGGCCTCCTTGGCCGTGAGGTTCTTCGGTTCGTCCTTGAGGTCGCCACGGCCATCGATGTTGTTCAGGTAGTCCGACAGCATCAGGCCGAGGTCGGCCAAGGTCGGATCACCAGCGTGGAAGGCATCCGAGGCAGCGCCGTACAGTTCCTGGGAGATCAGCCCGAAATCCTCGGTGCCGCGCGCTTCGAGCATGCGCACCACCATGCGGTATTCGCGGCACATGCGCTTCATGATCTGCCCGACCGGGTTGAACTGGCCGAGCTGGCGAATGATGTCGCGCTCGATGCCCTGGAACTCGGCCTTGACCGCGCTGGAGTCGAACGCCAGCGGGCGCGACTGGTAGTAGGCACGGTCGACGGCCGGCGGCTCCTTGCCCTTGGCCTTGAGGAAGCCCTGGCGGATGTTGTCGTCCCACTTCACCGCGTCCAGCACCCGGATCGGGGTCTGGGCCGCGACGATGCGGTCGGACAGGGCACGGATGGTTTGCTGGTATTCGTCCACCGGGGGACTCCTTATTGGAACAAAGTGCCAAGCCTTGCATTGCCTGAACCGCCCTCTTCGCGGCTAAAGCCGCTCCTACAGGTACTGCAATCCCTGTGGGAGCGGCTTCAGCCGCGAAGAAGCCAGCGCGGTCATTTGCCGGAACGCTGGAACCGCGCCACTTCAACGAACAGGTCGGAGTTGGCCGGGTCGTCCAGGTACGCCAGCACCCGCGCCGACGGGCTGTCGATCAGCACGCCGTCGCCGTTGTCCTCCGGCACCTCGGTGCTGCGCCCGGTCAGCTCCTTCTTGTCCACCGCCTGCTGCACCTGCTCGACATCCAGGTTGTAGACCACCAGTTCCTTGCCATCGACGATATCGAAACCGCCGATCAGGAAGTTGCCACCCAGGCGCTTCGGCACGCCAGCCGACAGGTACCAGCGGTTGCCGTGGCGCGACACGGTGAACACGTATTCCTCGGGGGCCTTGCCCTTGGCCGTGGCCACTGCCTTGTAGGCATCGCCGCCGCTACGGCTGATCACCAGCTTCAGCGGCTCGCCCCAGGCGTCCTTGCTGCTCCACTTGCCCAGCAGGGCCTTGGGCGCCGCCTGGTTGCTCGGCAAGGGCTCGTGGAAGGTCACCAGACAACCGCCCAGCAGCAGGAATGACAAAGTCAACAACACCACACGCCAGGCTTTCATCAGGTTCTCCTTGAAAAGTCGGTCTCGGCTCAGGCCGATGCCAGCACCAGCTGCAGGTATCGGCTAAGCATAGCGAGCATCTGCCCATCGGCTTGCGCGTTCGCATCCTTGAGCAGGCCCTGATATTCCATCTGCTCGATAATCGCCGTCAACATTTGGGCGTCCTGTTCCGGTTGCTGCGAGCCCACCACCTGCAGCAATTGGCGGGTGCCATGCAGCAGGATCTGTTCATGGGCGCACACCAGTTGAGCCAGGCGCGGGCAAAGCAGCGCCTCCTGGCGGAAGGCCTGCTCGGCCATCAGGAAGTCGCGGCGGTTCAACAGTTGCCGCTGTACGTAGTCGGCTGTCATGCGCGCTACCTCGTCAGCCAGGCGTGCCCGCGCCTGCGGGCTGCCGTCACCCTCGGCCAGCAACTGGCGCAACACCACCTCGGTATTGGCCCACAGCTTGGCCATGTAGGCGGCGCTGCGTTCGACGTACTGGGCAAAGGTATCGGTGAGCAGGTCCTCGATATCCTTGAAGTAGTAGGTGGTGGCCGACAATGGCACACCGGCCTCGGCGGCGACGGCGCGATGGCGCACACCGCGTACGCCATCGCGCACGACAATGCGCATGGCGGCGTCGAGGATCAGTTGGCGACGCTGCTCGCTGCCCTGGCGGGCAGTCTTGCGGCCTTGGTATTGCACGCTTTCGGCGACGGCGGTGGCGATGCCGGCGGCGCCCTGGTGAGGCATTGCGGGTGTCACGGGGTGTACCTCATGGACAGTGTTTCGTCAGTGCCGGCCTCTTCGCGGCTAAAGCCGCTCCCACAGGGACCGCACCAGCCTGAGGGTAGTGGGGTCCCTGTGGGAGCGGCTTTAGCCGCGAAAGGGCCGGTACAGGCAATTCAAGTGTACGGGCAAGAAAAAGCCGCCTCGAAAGGCGGCTCATTCAATTCACTCAGGCCTGCGGACGCATGTGCGGGAACAGGATCACGTCGCGGATCGACGGCGAGTTGGTCAGCAGCATCACCAGGCGGTCGATGCCGATGCCTTCACCTGCAGTCGGCGGCATGCCGTACTCCAGGGCGCGAACGAAGTCGGCGTCGTAGTGCATGGCTTCGTCGTCACCAGCGTCCTTCTCGGCCACCTGGGCCAGGAAGCGCTCGGCCTGGTCTTCGGCATCGTTGAGCTCGGAGTAGGCGTTGGCGATCTCGCGGCCACCGATGAACAGCTCGAAACGGTCGGTAACAGCCGGGTTGTCGTCGTTGCGACGGGCCAGCGGCGACACTTCGAACGGGTACTCGGTAATGAAGTGCGGCTGCTCCAGCTTGTGCTCGACCAGCTCTTCGAAAATCATCACCTGCAGCTTGCCCAGGCCTTCGTGGCCCAGCACCTTGGCGCCGGCCTTTTTGGCGATGTCGCGGGCGCGGTCGACGTCCTGCAGGTCGGCAGCGGTCAGCTCCGGGTTGTACTTGAGGATCGAGTCGAATACCGACAGGCGGGCGAACGGCTCGCCGAAGTGGAACACCTTGTCGCCGTACGGCACGTCGGTAGTGCCCAGTACCAGCTGCGCCAGCTCGCGGAACAGTTCCTCGGTGAGGTCCATGTTGTCGCGGTAGTCGGCGTAGGCCTGGTAGAACTCGAGCATGGTGAATTCAGGGTTGTGACGAGTCGAAACGCCTTCGTTACGGAAGTTGCGGTTGATCTCGAACACCTTCTCGAAGCCACCAACCACCAGGCGCTTGAGGTACAGCTCCGGCGCGATACGCAGGAACATGGCCATGTCCAGGGCGTTGTGGTGGGTTTCGAACGGCTTGGCCGCAGCACCACCCGGGATGGTTTGCAGCATCGGCGTCTCGACTTCGAGGAAGTCGCGCTCGATGAGGAACTTGCGAATGTGCGAGATCACCTGCGAACGCACACGGAAGGTGTGGCGGGTTTCTTCATTGACCATCAGGTCGACGTAACGCTGGCGGTAGCGCTGCTCGGTGTCGGTCAGGCCGTGGTGCTTGTCGGGCAGCGGGCGCAGCGACTTGGTCAGCAGGCGCACGTTGGTCATTTCGACGTACAGGTCGCCCTTGCCGGAACGGGCCAGGGTGCCTTCGGCGCTGATGATGTCGCCCAGGTCCCAGGTCTTGACCGCGGCCAGGGTTTCTTCCGGCAGGGTCTTGCGGTTGACGTAGACCTGGATACGGCCAGTCATGTCCTGAATGACCATGAACGAGCCGCGGTTGAGCATGATGCGGCCGGCAACCTTGACCGGAATCGCTGCAGCTTCCAGTTCTTCCTTGGTCTTGTCCGCATACTGCTTCTGCAGGTCGTTGCAGTAGCTGTCGCGACGGAAGTCATTGGGGAAGGCATTGCCTTTGGCGCGCTCGGCGGCAAGCTTTTCCTTGCGCAGGGCGATCAGGGCGTTTTCTTCCTGTTGCAGGTCTTGCGCTTCGGTCTTGAGGTCGCTCATTTCGTCATTCTTTCCATCAGGTGTTCGGTGCCCCTTTCGGGCAGGGCACGCGATACCGGCCCCAGGCCAGGTACCGCGGCGGTTGTGTGCGGTTTACAGCCCCTGCTTGAGGCTCGCTTCCAGGTACTGGTCGAGGTCGCCGTCCAGCACCTTCTGGCAGTCGCTGCGCTCGACACCGGTACGCAGGTCCTTGATACGCGAGTCATCCAGCACGTAGGAGCGGATCTGGTGGCCCCAGCCGATGTCCGACTTGCTGTCTTCCAGCGCCTGCGAGGCGGCGTTGCGCTTCTGCATTTCCAGCTCGTACAACTTGGCCCGCAGCATTTTCATGGCGGTGTCCTTGTTGGCGTGCTGGGAGCGTTCGTTCTGGCAGGCCACCACGGTGTTGGTCGGTACGTGGGTAATACGCACCGCCGAGTCGGTGGTGTTCACGTGCTGACCACCGGCACCGGAGGAACGGTAGGTGTCGATACGCAGGTCGGCCGGGTTGATCTCGATCTCGACCTTGTCGTCGATCTCGGGCGACACGAACACCGCCGAGAACGAGGTGTGGCGACGGGCACCTGAGTCGAACGGGCTCTTGCGTACCAGGCGGTGCACGCCGATCTCGGTGCGCAGCCAGCCGAAGGCGTACTCGCCCTTGATATGCACGGTGGCGCCCTTGATGCCGGCGACTTCACCTTCGGAAAGCTCGATGATGGTGGCATCGAAACCACGCTTGTCGGCCCAGCGCAGGTACATGCGCAGCAGGATGTTGGCCCAGTCCTGCGCCTCGGTACCACCGGAGCCGGCCTGGATGTCCAGGTAGGCGTTGTTCATGTCCATCTCGCCGCTGAACATGCGACGGAACTCGAGCTGGGCCAGTTTTTCTTCCAGGCCTTCCAGTTCGGTCACGACGTCGCCGACGGCGCCTTCGTCATTTTCCTCGACGGCCATGTCGAGCAGGTCCTGGCAGTCGGCCAGGCCACCGGACAGCTTGTCCAGGGTCTCGACGACCTGTGCCAGCATGGCACGCTCGCGGCCCAGGGCCTGGGCGTACTCGGGCTTGTTCCAGACGTTGGGGTCTTCCAGCTCGCGGTTGACTTCGATCAGGCGGTCATGCTTGTGATCGTAGTCAAAGATACCCCCGAATGGACTGGGAACGCTCGGTGAGGTCCTTGATGGTGTTCAGGATCGGTTGGATTTCCATGGGCTGGCTACTCGCACGAATTCGGTGAAAAGCCTGCGAGTATAACCGAGTCCGCCGCAGGGCGGCAGACCCGCCGGGCGCCCGAATGGCCGCAATTACTCGTGTAGGAGCGGCCTTGTGTCGCGATGGGGCGCGCAGCGGCCCCTTGCAGTATCTGCTGCGAAGCTGAATTCCGGGGCCGCTGCGCGCCCCATCGCGACACAAGGCCGCTCCTACAAGGGTACGGTGCAGGCCCTGTCAGGCGATACCAACCTGGTTGCGCCCACCATTCTTGGCCTGGTACAGGCCTTTGTCCGCAGCCGAGATCAGTTGCCGGCTATGGCTGCCGATGGACGGAGTCTGGGTGGCCAGGCCAATGCTCACGGTCAGATACGAGTCGGGCACCGGCGCGGTGTGCGGGATGCCCAGGCCGAGCACGGTCTGGCGCAGCTTCTCGGCCACCAGCCGTGCCCCGCCCGGCGTGGTGTTGGGCAATACCAGGACGAATTCCTCGCCACCATAGCGCGCCGGCAGGTCGGTTGGCCGCGAGCACGAGCCGCGGATCGCCTCGGCCACCTGGCGCAAGGCCTCGTCACCGGCCAGGTGGCCAAAGCTGTCGTTGTAGGCCTTGAAGTAGTCCACGTCGATCATCAGCAGCGACAACTGCTGCTGCTCACGCATGGCCCGGCGCCACTCCAGTTCCAGGTACTCGTCGAAGTGGCGGCGGTTGGACAACCCGGTCAGGCCATCGGAGTTCATCAGCCGCTGCAGCATCAGGTTGGTATCGAGCAGTTGCTGCTGGCTGACGCGCAGGGCGCGGTAGGCCTCGTCGCGCTGCAACAGGGTCAGGTAGGAACGCGAGTGATAGCGGATGCGCGCCACCAGCTCGATGGTATCCGGCAGCTTGACCAGGTAATCGTTGGCCCCGGCAGCAAAGGCCGCGCTCTTGACCAGCGGGTCTTCCTTGGTCGACAGGACGATGATCGGGATATCCTGGGTCGCCGGGTTGTTGCGGTATTCACGCACCAGGGTCAGCCCGTCCAGGCCAGGCATGATCAGGTCCTGCAAAATCACCGTGGGCTTGATGCGCACGGCCTGGGCCACCGCCTGGTGCGGGTCGGCGCAGAAGTGGAAGTCGATGTTCTCTTCATGGGCCAGGCCACGCCGCACCGCCTCGCCGATCATGGCCTGGTCGTCGACCAGCAGCACCATCGCCGAGTTCTCGTTGGGGGTCGTGAAACCTTCGATCGGTAAATCATTCATACCTGTTCACCCGATCACTGCCGGCCTGGCGGCGTGATTCAATACACTTCGTCATTTTGCGAAAAATTCCATCAAGCGCCCGGCTATGCGTTCCAGCGGGCGGATTTCCACTGCGGCATCGATGGCCGCAGCGGCCTTGGGCATCCCGTACACCGCACTGCTGGCCTGGTCCTGGGCAATGGTCAGGAAGCCCTGCTGGCGCATCAGCTTCAGGCCCTGGGCACCATCGCGGCCCATGCCGGTAAGCAACACGCCCACCGCATCGCCGGTCCAATAGCGCGCCACACTCTCGAAGAACACATCGATCGAGGGCCGGTAAATTTCATTGACAGGTTCGGCAGTGTAGGCCAGTTGGCCGTTCTGTAGCAGGCGGATGTGGTGATTGGTGCCTGCCAGCAACACCTGCCCCGGCTGCGGCGGCTCGCCTTCCCGGGCCAGGCGCACCGGCAGCCCGGCAGCGCTGCTGAGCCATTCGGCCATGCCCGCGGCAAACACCTGGTCCACATGCTGGACCAGCACGATGGCCGCCGGAAACGCCGCCGGCAGGCCCTGCAGCAACACTTCCAGCGCCGCAGGGCCACCTGCCGACGAGCCGATCGCCACCAGGCCGCGGCGCTGGGAAGCCTCGCGCAGCGGCGTGGCCACCGGGCGGGCGGCAGGCGCACGCTGCTGGCCGATCAGCCAGCCGATATTGAGGATTTTGCGCAGCAGTGGCGCCGCCGCTTCACGGGGATCGCCCGCGCCCAGCGCCGGCGTGTATACCACGTCGAGGGCGCCGTAGCCCATGGCTTCGAACACCCGGTGCACGTTCTGCTTGCGGTCGACCGTGACGATGACGATGGCGCATGGGGTTTCGGCCATGATCCGCCGGGTGGCCTCGACGCCATCCATGACCGGCATGATCAGGTCCATGAGGATCAGGTCTGGCTGCTGCTCGGTGCAGCGCTGCACCGCCTCGGCGCCATTGCTGGCCACCCATACCACCTCATGCGCCGGCTCCAAGGCGACCGCCCGGCGCAGCGCCTCCACGGCCATGGGCATGTCGTTGACGATGGCGATCTTCATCCCTGAGCACCTCCGATCAGCTCAACTACAGCATCCAGCAACGCATCGTCATGGAAACTGGCCTTTGCCAAATAGTAGTCGGCGCCGGCATCCAGGCCACGCCGTCGGTCTTCCTCACGGTCCTTGTAGGACACCACCATCACCGGCAGCGATTGCAGGCGCTGGTCGCGGCGCACCAGGGTGACCAGCTCGATGCCGTCCATGCGCGGCATGTCGATGTCGGTGATCAGCAGGTCGAAGTCTTCGCCACGCAAGGCGTTCCAGCCGTCCATGCCATCCACCGCCACGGCCACGTCGTAGCCACGGTTGCCGAGCAGCTTGCGCTGCAGTTCTCGCACGGTCAGCGAATCGTCGACCACCAGGATGCGCTGGCGCGCCACGCCACGGGCGCCGCTGCTGCCGCGCTCGATGCGTTCCAGGCTGCCGGTGCTGAGCAGTTTCTCCACCGAGCGCAGCAGGTCCTCGACATCGACGATCAGCACCACCGAGCCATCGTCGAGCAAGGCGCCGGAAGAAATGTCCTGCACCTTGCCCAGCCGTGGGTCGAGCGGCATCACCACCAGCACCCGCTCGCCCACCAGCCGCTCCACGGCCACGCCGTACAGTTGCTCGCGCTCGCGGATCACCACCACCCGCAGGCTGCTCTCCTGCGTTTGCCCGGCCGGGCGGTTGAGCAGTTGGCTGGCCGCCACCAGGCCGATGTGCCGGCCTTCGTGCCAGAAGTGCTGGCGCCCCTCGATCTGCACGATCTCTTCGGCGCTCACTTCCAGCGTGCGTTCGATATGGGCGAGCGGGAAGGCATACGCCTCGCCGCCCACCTCGACCACCAGGCTGCGCACCACCGACAGGGTCAGTGGCACCTGCAGGTGGAAACGGCAGCCCTGCCCGGCCAGCTGGGTCAGCTCGATCGAACCGCGCAGTTCACGGATCATGTGCTGCACCGCATCCAGGCCCACGCCGCGCCCGGACACCTCGGTGACCTTGTCGCGCAGGCTGAAACCGGGCAAGAACAGGAACGTCAGCAACTCTTGCTCGCTCATCCGCGCCACTGTGTCAGCGGGCGACAGGGCACGCCCGACAATGCTGCTGCGCAGGCGCTCGAGGTCGATGCCGGCACCGTCGTCGATCAGTTCCAGGCTGAGCATTCCGGCCTGGTGCGAGGCCCGCAGGCGGATCACCCCCTCCTCCGCCTTGCCCGCCAGCAGGCGCCGCTCGGGCAGCTCGATGCCGTGGTCGACCGCATTGCGCAACAGGTGGGTCAGCGGTGCTTCGAGCTTTTCCAACACATCGCGGTCGACCTGGGTCTTGTCCCCTTCCACCAGCAGCCGCACCGGCTTGCCCAGCGAACGGCCAAGGTCGCGCACCATGCGGCTCTGGCCGGTCAGCACATCGGCAAACGGCCGCATCCGGCAGGCCAGCGCGGTGTCGTACAGCAATTGTGCGCGCTGGCTGGCCTGCCAGCCGAACTCGTCCAGGTCGGCAGCCTGCTGCTGCAGGATCTGCTGGGTTTCCGCCAGCAGGCGCTGGGTCTGTGCCAGGGCTTCGAGCACCTCGCTGCTCTGGCCACTGTCCTCCAGTTGCATGCGCAGGCCATCAAGCGCCTGCATGCCCTGGCCGTGCATGCGCTTGAGGCGCTGCAGGGTGGCCAGGTAAGGCTTGAGCCGCTGGGTTTCCACCAGCGACTTGCTGGACAGGTCGAGCAGGCTGTTGAGGCGATCGGCGGTGACCCGCAGCACCCGCTCCGTACCTTCGCCAGTGCGCTTGCCGGCCTTGCGACGTGGGGCCAGCTCGGGCTCGGGCTCAGGCTCCAAGGGTTCGACAGGCAGCGGCAAAGGTTCGGTTTGCACGGTTTGCACCGGCGCTTCCGGCAGCGCTGGCACGGCTGGCGGCGCGGGGGGCACGGCTGCCGCCCCCGGGTCGAGCAGGTTGGCCATTTGCGCAAGGAACACCGGCAGGGTCGCCTGCGCCCCGGCATCGCCAGGCGTGGCGATGCGCATCAACAGGTCGGTGCCCTGCAACAGGGTATCGATATGCTCGGCGCTCAGCCGCAGGCGGCCCTCCTGGGCGGCCACCAGGCAGTCCTCCATGACGTGGGCGACGCTGACGCCAGCGTCCACCCCGACAATCCGCGCCGCGCCCTTCAGCGAGTGGGCCGCGCGCATGCAAGCCTCGAGCTGGTCGGCCTGCGTGGGATTACGCTCCAGTGCCATCAGGCCGACGCTGAGCACCTGGGTCTGCGCCTCGGCCTCCAGGCTGAACAGTTCGAGCAACGATGCGTCGCGCATTTGCTCTGGGGTCATGACAGGCTCCGCTGCACGGCAGACAGTAAGTGTTGATCGTCCAGCACCCGCACGCTGCGGCCACGCCATTGCAGGACCGCTGCGGTGAAGTGGGAGGCGTCCTGGCCGCTGCCCAGCAGCAGCGGGTCGAGCCGGTGAATGCCGTCGATTTCCTCGACCGCCATCACCACCGGCCCGCCATCCGCAGCCAGGATCAGCATGCGTGGCATCGCCCGGCCGCTACGTTGCTCGGCAGCGCTGGCCTGCACACCCAGCAGGTCGGCCAGTGACAGGCACGGCACCAGCGCACCGCGCACGTTGGCCACCCCCTGCAACACCCGCGAGCGCTGGTGCGGCAGCGAATGCACCGCCTGCAGCGGGGCAATTTCGGCCAGGCAGGCGGTGGCCAGCGCCAGCCACTCTTCGCCCAGGCGGAACAGCAGCATGGAGCGGCCGGTGTTTTCCTCGACCGGTGGCGCCGCGGCAGCCTGGTGGTCCTGCATCAGCGCGTAGCGGTCGAGCAGGCGTGTGGCCGCTGCGGCATATACCTCGCAGTTGCGGCAGTGAACGTGACGTTCCAGCAGCGGGCACTGCTTGTCGCCGTGCACGCCAATGCGGTTCCAGCAGTCGTCGATGTGCGCGTCATCCTCGGCGAGCAATTGCATCGCGGATTCCTTCATCGTTCAGACTCCCTGCCAACCCGTGCGGCGCGCTCCTGCAGGCGCCGGGCACCGGCAAGGTCGCCCTGGGCCGCCAGCAAGGCCGCCAGGTGCACCAGCGCCTCAGGGTGCTGCGGTTCCAGGTACAGGGCTTTGCGATAGTGGGTCAGTGCCTGCTGCGCATCGCCTTCGGTATCGCTGAGCAGCCCCAGCCAGTAGTAAACCTGCGCCGAAGGCGCGAACTGGCCCAGGTAGCGCTGGCATTCGGCACGGGCTTGCTCGCTGGCGCCGGCATTGGCAAGCCGGGCAATGCTGGCCAGCAACTCGCTTGCCTCCTCGCGCTTGTGCTCGCGCGCCGGCGCTGGCTTGACGGCCACGGGCAGCACTCGCAGTGGGCGCGGTGACGACGCTGCGCTCGGTAACGGATAGCCTGGCTTGGCCGGTGCTGGCGATGTGCGCCGCAAGGGCTGGACCGGGGGCGTAGCCAGCGCAGCGCCGCCACCCTCCTGGCGCACGTAGGCGAACGACTGGGCAATCCCCAGCGGGCGCATGCCCAATCGCGCCAGCAAGCTGCCTTCGGCCGGGCCGATGAACAGCACACCCTGTGGGTGCAACAAGCGCTTGAGCACTTCGAACACCCGTTGTTGGGTCGGCACGTCGAAATAGATCAGCAGGTTGCGACAGAACACGAAGTCGTACAGGCCATCGCGGCTGGCCAGCGCCGGATCGAGCACGTTGCCCACCTGCAGGCTGACTTGCTCGCGCACCCGCTCATGCAGGAGGTGGCCTTCTTCGAGGGCATCGAAGTAACGCTCGCGAAAGCCCAGGTCGCTGCCACGGAAGGCATTGCGCCCGTACACGGCCTGCCCGGCCTTGGCCACGGAACTGGGGCTGATGTCCATGCCGTCGATCATGAACGCCCCCGGCGCGATACCGGCATCGAGCAAGGCCATGGCCAGCGAATAGGGTTCCTCGCCTGTCGAGCAAGGCAGGCTGAGCAGGCGCAGCGGGCGCGCCCCGGCCAGCTCGGCCAGGCGCTTGTGCGCCAGGCTGGCCAAGGCGGTGAAGGACTCGGGGTAACGGAAGAACCAGGTTTCCGGGACGATGACCGCTTCGATCAGCGCCTGTTGCTCATCCATCGACTGCTGCAGGTGCAGCCAGTAATCATCCAGGTCCGCAGCGTTCACGGCCACGCAGCGCTGGCGCAGCGCACGCTCGACCATGGGCGCGCCCACCGACTCCACGTCCAGGCCGATGCGTTCGCGCAGGAAGCGGAAAAAATGCTGTTCGTTCATGTCGGCATCCCTGTCGGATCATCCGCGTACAGCAACTCGTGCACGGCATCGGGCAGCAGATCGTTGACTTCGATGCGCTGCAACAAGCCCTGCTCGTCCTGACGCACCGGCCCCAGGTACGGGGCTTCACCGCTGTCCACGCCATACGGCTGGAACTCGTCGGGGTGGCAACGCAGGGTTTCGGTGGCCTGCTCCAGGATCAGGCCAAGCTGCAGGCCGCCTCGGTAGTGCACCAGCACCAGGCGGGTACTGGTGCGCTGCGCCGCCGGCTGGCCGAAGCTCAATGCCGCCAGGTCGACCACCGGTACCAGCAGGCCCCGGTGTGCAAGGATGCCTGCGACCCAGGCAGGCGCCTTGGCGATCGGCTTGAGCGGCTGGCGCGGCAGCACCTCGATCACTTCGTGCACGCTCAGGGCAAAGCGTTGCTCCCGGATGCGAAACTGCAGGTACAACGCCCCCTTGGCGTTGACCGCCCGCGCGGCGCGCGGTTGCAAGTCGTTCATCGCAGTCAGACTTTGAAGCGCGACACGCCGCCACGCAGGCCAGCGGCCACCTGGCTCAGCTCATCGATGGCGAAACTGGCCTGGCGCAGCGATTCGACCGTCTGGGTGCTGGCATCGCTGAGCTGGGCCAGCGCCTGGTTGATCTGCTCGGCACCGGTGGCCTGTGCCTGCATGCCTTCGTTGACCATCAGCACTCGCCGTGCCAGGGCCTGCACCTGGTGGATGATCTGGCTGAGCTGTTCGCCCACCTGCTGCACTTCGAACATGCCGCGGCGCACTTCTTCGGAAAACTTGTCCATGCCCATGACCCCGGCCGACACCGCCGACTGGATCTCGCGCACCATCTGCTCGATATCGTAGGTGGCCACGGCGGTCTGGTCGGCCAGGCGGCGCACTTCGGTGGCTACCACGGCAAAGCCGCGGCCGTACTCGCCGGCCTTTTCCGCTTCGATGGCAGCGTTGAGCGACAGCAGGTTGGTCTGGTCGGCGACCTTGACGATGGTCACCACCATCTGGGTGATGTTGCTGGCCTTTTCGTTGAGGATGCCCAGCTTGGCGTTGACCAGGTCGGCGGCGCCCATCACCTGGTGCATGGTTTCTTCCATGCGTGCCAGGCCCTGCTGACCGGAACCGGCCAGGCTGGAGGCCTGGTCGGCGGCCGAGGTGACCTCGGTCATGGTGCGCACCAGGTCACGCGAAGTGGCGGCGATTTCCCGCGAGGTGGCGCCGATTTCGGTGGTGGTGGCGGCCGTTTCGGTGGCGGTGGCCTGCTGTTGCTTGGAGGTTGCGGCGATTTCGGTCACCGAGGTGGTCACCTGCACCGACGAACGCTGGGCCTGGGCCACCAGGTTGGCCAGGGCCTCGGCCATTTCGTTGAAGCCGCTTTCGATGGCGCCGAATTCGTCCTTGCGGTCCAGGCTCAGGCGCATGCTCAGGTCGCCCGAGCGCAGTTTGTCGAGGGCATGGACAATGCGCTGCATGGGCGCGGTGATGGCGCGCATCAGCAACAGGCCGCAGATACCGGCGGCGATGATCGCCAGCAGCAGCGAAACTATCATGCTACCTTTGGCCGTGCTTACGGCGCCGACGATCTCGTTGGTGTCGGTGTCGGCGGAGGCGCGGTTGTGCTCGATCACTTCGTTCAGGTGCTTGCGGCCTTCGAGCCAGGCTGGGGTGAGCACATCGGTGATCAACCGCTGGGCTTCCGCATAGTTGCGCTGTCGATAGGCTTCCAGCACCTGGTCGACGATCTTGAGGTAGGCAACTTCCATCTGGATGAAGGCGTCGAAGCGCGCCTGGTCGTCATCATCCTGAATGGTGCCCTGGTAGCTGGCCATGTGCTCTTTCAGGCGGTCCTGGAAGCTCTTGAACAGCTCCGCGTCGGCCGAGGTGAATTCGCGGTGATTGGACAGCCCCACCAGCTGCTGGCTGGTGACGTAACTGTCGACCCAGGCACTGCGGATCATCGAGCTGTAGTAGAGGCCGGGAATGCTGTCGGTCCCCACTGCCTGCTCGGCGGATGCGATGGTCACCAACTGCGAGTAGGCGGCCACGATCATCAGCAGCATGATGGCGATGATCACGGCGAAACTTGCCAGGATCCGTTGGCGCAAGGTCCAGTTCTTCACATTCAGCCCTCAGGAATTCACAACGAGCGGGAAAAATCGCCGAAGTATAGCCCAGGCGCCCAGCGCTCATGCGGCTGAAATGTGGGAATGGAGTAAAAGCTACCGGGTGCTTGTCGCGATATTTTCAGCGCCTGTGAGATCGAGCGCCGCCCGCGCGGCGCTTCGCAGCGCAAGGCTGCTCCTACATCTGTTTCGGGCCAATCATTCCTGCACCGTAGGCGCGCGTCCCCTTGGCGTCCACCCCGATGTCATGCCGGACAAACAAGGCGGTCGCGTGCATTGGTACAGGCGTTACTGGCCCGAAACAGATGTAGGAGCAGCCTTGCGCTGCGAAGCGCCGCGCGGGCGGCGCTCGATCTCACAGACGCTGAAAATGTCGTGACAAGCGCTGCTACTGCACTACCGCCTGCCTTGCCTGGCTTTCCAGTTCCTGACGCAGGGCCGGGTCCAGGCGCAGCTGGCGGGCCAGTTCGTCCAGGTAGGCGCGCTCCATGAAGTTTTCCTGGTCGACCATCATCACGCTGGCCAGGTACATCTCGGCGGCCATTTCCGGCGTTTGCGCGGCACGGGCCACTTCGGCCGGGTCCAGCGGCTTGTTCAGCTCGGCATGCAGCCAGTGCTGCAACTCGCGGTCGTTGTCCAGGCGGGTGAATTCACCCTCGATCAGCGCACGCTCGCGTTCGTCGATATGGCCATCGGACTTGGCCGCCGCCACCAGCGCCCGCAGTACCGCCTGGCTGTGCAGCTCGGCCTGGGCCGGCGGCAGGCGGTCGACGGTCTGTGGCTCGGTGGCGGCCACCTGCTGGCGCGCCTGCCAGTTGCCGTAGGCCTTGTAGGCCAGCACACCGAGCGCGGCCAGGCCGCCATAGGTGAGGGCCTTGCCGCCATATTTGCGGGCCTTCTTGTTGCCCAGCAGCAAGCCCATGGCGCCCGCCGCCAGGGCGCCGCCACCGGCACCGGAAAGCAGGCTGCCAAGGCCGCCGGCACTGGCGCCTGGCTTGCCAGAGCTGCCCTTGCCGGCCTGGCTGGCGAGCAAGTCCTGGCCGGACTTGAGCAACTGGTCGAGCAATCCCCGGGTATTCATCAAACGGTCTCCACGTTGGCCAAGGGAGCCGTCAGGTTAAGCCCTGCCCGCCCGATCGCCATGGGGGGATTTGCTTCCGGATGTTGCATTGGCTGGCAAAAAGCCAACTAGACTCGATATCGCCAATACCGCGCTAACCGCACCACGTTCATGACGATCGCTTCACGGCTTGCTTGATGACTGCCCCGACCAAAATCTCCAAGAAGAGGGAACACCATGTCAGTGCACAAGACCGCATTGCTCGGCGCAACCGCCTGCGCCGTGCTGGCCAACGCCAGCCTGCAGGCTGCCGAACCGCCCAAGGCCCTGGGGCCCGGCGAGGGCCGCCTGGACATCGTCGCCTGGCCCGGCTACATCGAGCGCGGTGAAAGCGACAAGGCCTACGACTGGGTGACCGGATTCGAGAAGGAAACCGGCTGCAAGGTCAGCGTCAAGACCGCCGCCACCTCGGACGAGATGGTCAGCCTGATGACCAAGGGCGGCTACGACCTGGTCACCGCCTCGGGCGATGCCTCGCTGCGGCTGATCGCGGGCAAGCGGGTACAGCCGATCAACACCGCCTTGATCCCCAACTGGAAGAACATCGACCCACGGCTGCAGAACGGTGGCTGGTACGTGGTCGACAAGCAGGTCTACGGCACCCCTTACCAATGGGGGCCGAACGTGCTGCTGTACAACACCGATGTGTTCAAGCAGGCGCCTACCAGCTGGGGCGTGCTGTTCGAGCCGCAGAACCTGCCCGACGGCAAGCCGAACAAGGGCCGCGTGCAGGCCTACGATGGGCCGATCTACATCGCCGATGCGGCGTTGTACCTGAAGGCAGCCAAGCCGGAGCTGGGCATCCAGGACCCGTACGAGCTGAGCGAAGCGCAGTACAAGGCCGTGCTGGAGCTGCTGCGCCAGCAGCAACCGCTGATCCACCGCTACTGGCATGACGCCACGGTGCAGATGAGCGACGTGAAGAACGAAGGCGTGGTTGCCTCCAGCTCCTGGGGCTACATGGTCAATGGCCTCAAGGCCGAGAAGCAGCCCGTGGCCTCGACCATTCCCAAGGAAGGCGCGACCGGCTGGGCCGACACCACCATGCTGCACAGCGAGGCCAAGCACCCCAACTGTGCCTACAAATGGATGGACTGGTCGCTG
Source organism: Pseudomonas sp. PsB (assembly GCF_043658375.1). Classification (NCBI taxonomy): domain Bacteria; kingdom Pseudomonadati; phylum Pseudomonadota; class Gammaproteobacteria; order Pseudomonadales; family Pseudomonadaceae; genus Pseudomonas; species Pseudomonas sp. PsB. Next base: position 132,498 of record NZ_JBIGLU010000008.1, read on the forward strand.
CAGCCGAAAGTACAGGGTGATGTGGCGGCCTGGTTCGGTTCGTTGCCGGCGGTGCCGGCGGCCTGCACCGGCAGCGAGCTGCTGGGGGCCGAGGGCTGCAAGACCAACGGTTTCGACAACTTCGACAAGATCGCCTTCTGGAAAACCCCGCAGGCCCAGGGCGGCAAGTTCGTGCCGTATAGCCGCTGGACCCAGGATTACATTGCGATCATGGGCGGGCGCTGAGGTTACCTGAATGCCTGTGCCGGCCTCTTCGCGGGTGAACCCGCTCCCACAGGTAAAGCACCACCCTTACAGGCGGTGATGAACCTGTAGGAGCGGGTTCACCCGCGAAGAGGCCAGCACAGGAGTAAGCCAGTTGTCCGGAGCCTATGCATGCCCCTAGCCGTCCAGTTCACCCAGGTTTCCCGCACCTTCGGCGAGGTCAAGGCCGTCGACCAGGTCAGCATCGACATCATCGATGGCGAATTCTTCTCCATGCTCGGCCCCTCTGGTTCGGGCAAGACCACCTGCCTGCGCCTGATCGCCGGCTTCGAGCAACCCAGCAGCGGTTCGATCCGCATCCACGGTGTCGAGGCTGCGGGCGTACCGCCCTACCAGCGCGACGTCAACACCGTATTCCAGGACTACGCCCTGTTCCCGCACATGAACGTACTGGACAACATCGCCTACGGCCTGAAGGTAAAAGGCGTGGCCAAGGCCGAACGCCACAGCCGCGCCGAAGAAGCCCTGGCAATGGTGGCCCTGGCCGGCTACGGCGCACGCAAGCCAGTGCAGTTGTCCGGTGGCCAACGCCAACGCGTGGCCCTGGCCCGCGCGCTGGTCAACCGGCCACGGGTACTGCTGCTGGACGAGCCGCTTGGCGCGCTGGACCTTAGGTTGCGCGAACAGATGCAGGGCGAGCTGAAAAAGCTGCAGCGCCAGCTGGGCATCACCTTCATCTTCGTCACCCACGACCAGACCGAGGCGCTGTCGATGTCCGATCGCGTCGCAGTGTTCAACCGCGGCCGTATCGAGCAGGTCGACACCCCGCGCAACCTTTACATGCAACCGGCCACCACCTTCGTCGCCGAATTTGTCGGCACCTCCAATGTGGTGCGTGGCGAACTGGCCATGGCCCTCAATGGCAGCCCGGCGCCCTTCTCCATCCGCCCCGAACACATCCGCCTCGGCGACCCGGCCACAGCCGGCCAGCACGTCCAGGTCAGCGGCCAGCTGCGCGATATCCAGTACCAGGGCAGTGCCACCCGCTACGAGCTGCAACTGGACAGCGGCCAGCTGCTGGCGGTGAGCCAGGCCAACGACCGCTGGCAGGCGCAGGCACAGGCCTGGCAACCCGGGCAACGGGTACAGGCGCACTGGCCCCGCGAAGCCATGACGGTGCTGCAGGAAACCGAGGGCCGCTGACATGAGCACACTGCGCGGCCTGTCCAACCTGCTGTACCGGCGCCCCAACCTGTACCTGGCCCTGCTGCTGATCCCACCGCTGACCTGGTTCGGCGCTATCTACCTGGGTTCGCTGCTGAACCTGCTGTGGCAAGGCTTCTATACCTTCGACGACTTCACCATGGCGGTGACCCCGGACCTGACCCTGGGCAATTTCGCCGCGCTGTTCAACCCGTCGAACTTCGACATCATCCTGCGCACCCTGGGAATGGCGCTGGCGGTGTCGCTGGCCAGCGCGGTGCTGGCCTTCCCCATCGCCTACTACATGGCGCGCTACACCAGCGGCAAGACCAAGGCATTTTTCTACATCGCAGTGATGATGCCGATGTGGGCCAGCTACATCGTCAAGACCTACGCCTGGACCTTGCTGCTGGCCAAGGGTGGCGTGGCCCAATGGTTCGTCCAGCAACTGCACCTGGATACCCTGCTGCAAACGGTGCTGGCGGTGCCGGGCGTGGGCGGCAGCACGCTGTCGACTTCGCACCTGGGGCGCTTCATGGTGTTCGTGTACATCTGGCTGCCGTTCATGATCCTGCCGATCCAGGCCTCGCTGGAACGCTTGCCGCCATCGCTGCTGCAAGCCTCGGCAGACCTCGGCGCCCGGCCCGGGCAAACCTTCGTGCAGGTGATACTGCCGCTGTCGATCCCGGGCATTGCCGCCGGCTCGATCTTCACCTTCTCGCTGACCCTGGGCGACTTCATCGTGCCGCAGCTGATCGGCCCACCCGGCTACTTCATCGGCAGCATGGTCTATGCCCAGCAAGGGGCGATCGGCAACATGCCGATGGCCGCCGCGTTCACCCTAGTGCCGATCGTGCTGATCGCGGTGTACCTGTCCATCGTCAAGCGACTGGGGGCCTTCGATGCACTCTGAAAAAGCCTCGACCGGGCTGCGCCTGGCGGCCTGGGGCGGCTTGCTGTTCCTGCACTTCCCGATCCTGATCATCTTCCTGTATGCCTTCAACACCGAAGACGCGGCGTTCAGCTTCCCGCCCAAGGGCTTTACCCTGAAGTGGTTCGCCGTGGCCTTCGCCCGGCCCGATGTGCTGGAAGCGATCAAGCTGTCACTGCAAGTGGCCTGCCTGGCCACGCTGATCGCCCTGGTGCTCGGCACGCTGGCCTCGGCGGCGCTGTACCGGCGCAGCTTTTTCGGCAAGGAGAGCATTTCGCTGATGCTGATCCTGCCCATCGCCCTGCCCGGCATCATCACCGGTATCGCCCTGCTCTCGGCGTTCAAGACCCTGGGGATCGAGCCCGGGGTGTTCACCATCGTGGTCGGCCACGCCACGTTCTGCGTGGTGATCGTCTACAACAACGTGATCGCCCGCCTGCGGCGTACTTCGCAGAGCCTGATCGAAGCCTCGATGGACCTGGGCGCCGACGGCTGGCAGACCTTCCGCTACATCATCCTGCCCAACCTCGGCTCGGCGCTGCTGGCCGGTGGCATGCTGGCCTTTGCCCTGTCGTTCGACGAAATCATCGTCACCACCTTCACTGCCGGCCACGAACGCACCCTGCCGATCTGGCTGCTCAACCAGCTCAGCCGCCCGCGCGACGTGCCGGTGACCAACGTGGTCGCCATGCTGGTGATGCTGGTGACCATGCTGCCGATCCTTGGCGCCTATTACCTGACCCGTGGCGGTGAAAGCGTCGCGGGCAGCGGCAAATGACCCTGGAGGAGTCCCCGATGCAAACGCAGATGCTGATCAATGGCCAGCTGGTCGCTGGCGAAGGCCCGGCCTGGACCGTGCTCAACCCGGCGCTGGGCAGTGCCCTGGCGCAGATCAACGAAGCCAGCGAGGCCCAGGTGGACAGCGCCGTGCGCGCCGCCGACCAGGCCTTCGACAGCTGGTCGCAAACCAGCCCCAAGGAACGCTCGCAAGCCTTGCTGGCGCTGGCCGACGCTATCGAAGCCCATGGCGATGAACTGGCCCGACTGGAATCGCAGAACTGCGGCAAGCCGCTGAGCGCCGCGCTGAATGACGAGATCCCGGCAATTGCCGACGTGTTCCGCTACTTCGCCGGTGCGGCGCGCTGCCTGGGCGGCTCGGCAGCCGGCGAATACCTGCCGGGCCATACTTCGATGATCCGCCGCGACCCGCTGGGCGTGGTGGCCTCGATCGCACCGTGGAACTACCCGTTGATGATGCTGGCGTGGAAGATCGCCCCGGCCCTGGCTGCCGGCAACACGGTGGTGATCAAACCCTCCGAGCTGACCCCGCTGACCGCCCTGCGCCTCGGCGAACTGGCCCAGGACCTGCTGCCACCGGGGGTGCTGAACATCCTCTTCGGCCGTGGCCAGACGGTCGGCAACCCGCTGGTCAACCACCCCAAGGTGCGCATGGTGTCGCTGACCGGCTCGATCCCCACCGGCGCGCACATCATCAGCGCCACCGCCGACAGCGTGAAACGCATGCACATGGAACTGGGCGGCAAGGCCCCGGTGCTGGTGTTCGACGATGCCGACATCGATGCCGCCATCGACGGCATCCGTACCTTCGGCTTCTACAACGCCGGCCAGGACTGCACCGCCGCCTGTCGGCTGTACGTGCAGGATGGCATCTATGATCGTTTCGTCGAACGCCTGGGGGCCGCAGTGGCCAGCCTAAAGCCAGGCCTGCAGGAAGCCGAGGACACCGAACTGGGGCCACTGATCAGTGCCCAGCACCGCGACAAGGTCGCAGGGCTGGTGCAACGGGCCATCGCCCAGCCGCACATTCGCCTGGTTACCGGTGGCAAGGCGATTGATGGCGACGGTTTCTTCTTCGAACCGACCGTGCTGGCCGACGCCCTGCAGGACGACGAAATCGTGCGTAACGAAGTGTTCGGCCCGGTAGTGTCGGTGACCCGCTTCAACGACGAAGCGCAGGCGCTGGAATGGGCCAACGACTCCAACTACGGCCTCGCCTCATCGGTATGGACCCGCGACACCGGCCGCGCCCACCGCCTGGCAGCGCGCCTGCAGTATGGCTGCACATGGGTGAACACCCACTTCATGCTGGTCAGCGAAATGCCCCATGGCGGGCAGAAGCATTCGGGGTATGGCAAGGACATGTCAATGTATGGGCTGGAGGACTACACCTGTGTGCGGCATGTGATGATCAAGCATTAAGCGGTCGTGTTGACCGAGGGGCTTTGCATCCCCTCGGTCAACATCTCAGACGTTTCCTTCAAGCACGATCCCCTTCATCCTACTACTCATCCATTGAGCCCCTCTCATTGGTATCATAATCTGATACCATGAATAACCATCAGCAAGCCACACTCGAAGCAGTACTGAAAAAGCCGGTTCCCAGGACGCTGGAATGGGTGCGACTGGAGTCAATGTTGGTATCACTGGGTGCCCGGGTCATCGAAGGAAGAGGGTCACGGGTTCGCTTTGAACTCAATGGCGCTGTAGCAACCTTCCATCGCCCTCATCCGGACAGGCACGCCAAGCCCTATCAACTAAGAGACGCCCGCCAGTTCCTCGAGCAGGCAGGAGTAATACCATGAATGTCATGACCTACCGCGGCTACGCCGCTCGTATCGAATACAGCGACGAAGACCAGTTACTGATCGGCCATGTCGCAGGTATTCGCGATGTGATCGGTTTCCATGGCGAATCGATCAGTGAGCTGCGCCAGGCATTTGAAGACGCCGTGGACGATTATCTTGAGACTTGCCAACGCCTGGGCCGTGAGCCACAGAAAACCTACTCCGGCAAGCTCAGCCTGCGCCTGGAGCCTACCCTTCATGCCAGTGTGGCGGCCAAGGCCGAGCTGGCCGAGAAGAGTATCAACCAGTGGGTAAGCGATATTCTCAGCAAGGCTGCCTATAGCTGAATTGAGATGCCGACGCGGTCGTTGTAGGAGCGGCCTTGTGTCGCGAAAGGGCCGCAAAGCGGCCCCGGCAATATCAGCGGCAGAGCTGGAAACCTGGGGCCGCTTCGCAGCCCTTTCGCGACACAAGGCCGCTCCTACAACGACCGCGTAATGCTTGGGTCAGGTCAATCCCGCAGGTCCGACTCGTGAATCGGGTTGGCCCGGCTGGTGGCACGCTGGTATTGCGCAGGCCAGGTAGCTTTGTTGCCACCCAGGTCGTCGTCGGCGTGCAGCGGCCAGTAAGGGTCGCGCAGCAGTTCGCGGGCGAGGAAGATGATGTCGGCCTGGCCAGTGCGCAGAATGTGCTCGGCCTGGGCAGGTTCGGTGATCATGCCCACGGTGCCGGTGGCGATTTCCGATTCCTTGCGCACACGCTCGGCGAAGCGCGTCTGGTAGCCCGGGCCGGTGGGGATTTCGGCGTTGACCGAGGTGCCGCCGGAGGACACGTCGATCAGGTCGACGCCCAAGCCACGCAGGCGGCGGGCCAGTTCGACGGTTTCATCCGGGTTCCAGCCGTCCTCGACCCAGTCGGTCGCCGATACCCGCACGAACAGCGGTAACTCGGCAGGCCAGACCTTGCGCACGGCCTCGACCACCTGCAGGGTCAGGCGGATGCGGTTTTCGAAGCAACTGCCGTATTCGTCGCGACGCTGGTTGCTCAGCGGCGACAGGAACTGATGCAACAGGTAGCCATGGGCGGCGTGGATCTCGACCACCTTGAAACCGGCCTTCAGGGCGCGCTCGGTCGAGGCGACGAAGGCGGCGATCACCTGATCGATTTCATCCTTGGTCAATTCACGCGGCGCGGTGTGCTGCGGGTCGAAGGCGATTTTCGACGGGCCCACCGGCTGCCAGCCGCCCTCTTCGAGCTTGACGCTGCCTTGCTTGCCCAGCCACGGGCGATAGGTGCTGGCCTTGCGCCCGGCGTGAGCCAGCTGGATACCGGGCACGCTCCCCTGGGCGGTGATGAAACGGGTGATGCGTTGCAGCGGGGCGATCTGAGCGTCGTCCCACAGGCCGAGGTCTTCAGCGGTGATGCGGCCATCGGCGGTCACCGCCACGGCTTCAGTGATTACCAGGCCAGCGCCACCCACGGCGCGGCTGCCTAAATGGACGAGGTGCCAATCGTTGGCCAGGCCATCGACGGCGGAATACTGGCACATCGGCGAAACGGCGATGCGGTTGGGCAGGGTCAGCTGACGCAGGGTGTAAGGCTCGAGCAGCAGGCTCATGAGGGCACCTCCCAAGGACTCCAATGGTGATCCGGCCCGGACACTCAATTGCACGTCCCTGGCCCAGGTCCGGTCATAACTTCAGACTAGACCAGAATGGTTGGGGGGGAGGTTCCATGGGATTTCGGGTGGGATGCGAGGGGGGGGTTGGATCGAGAGTGGTGGCGCCTATGAGATCGAGCGCCGCCCGCGCGGCGCTTCGCAGCACAAGGCTGCTCCTACATCTGTTTCGGGCCAGTAACGCCTGTACCTGCGCACACGACCGCCTTGTTTGCCCGACGCAATATCGAGGTGAACGCCAGGGGGCGCGCGCCTTTGCCTCAGGATTAACTGGCCCGAAACAGATGTAGGAGCAGCCTTGTGCTGCGAAGCGCCGCGCGGGCGGCGCTCGATCTCCTAGGCGACATCACTCTCAAGGCAGGCACATGGCAGCCCTGACCGTCGCTAAAGGCAAGCCCTCTGACAGGCATTTCAGATATCCCCTACGAGTCGGATCTGGTGACACCTGGCCTGAGGAAATACCCTACATGTTCTGTCGACAGGCGTCTGATTGTTCCTGGAAACACTGCCACTTAGTCTTTTCAGGTCGCTGAAATCCAGCGATGCGGGTGTGGAAACCCGGTCAACCTTCAAGTTCCTGTCGTAATGGCAGCTGTGTGCGGGAGGCCTTTTGGCCTACCGGGTTCCTTGAAGGCCGGTTTTCCACCCTGCATACAGTTGCCGCCCTTCGTGTGGAAACGGCGGTGGCAACTCCTTTAACCTTCAAGGAATTGCTAGAAAAATGACTACAGAAGACACCCAGTTCACCGTCGGCAAGACCACTTTCTTTCAGGGTGAAAACCAGACCCACCCATTATTTCGCATCGAAGCGGGCATTCCGTGCCGAGACGCCCGCGATCAGGCTTCGGAATTGATGGGCTATGTGCGGGAGTTGACCATCGTCGGGCTGATGGATGAGAAACCCATGATGATCTGGGCTGCGCACTATCTCAGTGCAATGGCCAAGGCGCTGATGGATGATGCCGAGTTAGGTATGGCGCGCTGAGTTTGATGTGATCATCGATCGCACATGGAGCACATTCGCCAGCCCGCCGCAGAGCCTTGTGGGCGGGTTTACCCGCGAAGCAGGCGACGCGGTGGATGGCACCGGCTTCGCCGGTGTTCGCGGGTGAACCCGCTCCCACAACGGGCCAACGCCAGGCCGTCAGCAGCGGCGGTATCTACCGTCAACGCGGCTCCATGTGGGCAATCATCAACTGCACACTTTCATTGCCACGAAACTCGTTCACATCCAGCTTGTACGCCAACTCGACCCAACGCACCGTCGGGTTCGGCCACACTTCGCGGTCAATGCCAAAGGCAATGCCGTCCAGCCGCACCGAGCCGCACTCGCTCTTGAGCACCACCTTCAGGTGCCGCTCGCCCACCACGCGCTGCTCCACCAGCTGGAACACGCCATGGAACAGCGGCTCGGGGAAGTGCTGCCCCCAGGGCCCGGCATGGCGCAGGGCCTTGGCCAGGTCGAGGTGGAACTCCTCCACCGCCAGGCTGCCGTCGGACAACAGCCGACCGGTCAGGTCCTCTTCGCGCAGCTGGCGTCGCACTTCTTCGTCGAACGCCTCGGCAAATGCCGGGAAATTGGCCTCAGGCAACGACAACCCCGCCGCCATCGCGTGGCCGCCGAACTTGCTGATCAACTGCGGGTGGCGCGCCGCCACGGCATCCAGCGCATCGCGAATATGGAACCCCGGCACCGAACGCGCCGACCCTTTGAGCATGCCCTCGCCAGCGTCGGCGAAAGCGATGGTCGGCCGGTGGTAACGCTCCTTCAGGCGCGAAGCCAGAATACCGATAACCCCCTGGTGCCAGTCGGCATCGAACAGGCACAGGCCATATGGCATCGACTCGACAGGCAGGTCCTTGAGCTGGGCCAGGGCCTCGCGCTGCATGCCCTGTTCGATGGACTTGCGGTCCTGGTTCAGGTCGTCCAGCTGCTGGGCCATGTCCTGGGCCAGGGCCGCGTCTTCACACAGCAGGCATTCGATGCCCAGGCTCATGTCGTCCAGGCGCCCGGCAGCGTTCAGCCGCGGGCCCAGGATGAAGCCAAGGTCGGTCGAGGTGATGCGCCGGTGATCGCGACGGGCCACTTCAAGAATGGCCTTGAGCCCCGGCCGGGCGCGGCCGGCGCGAATGCGCTCGAGGCCCTGGTGCACCAGGATGCGGTTGTTGGCATCCAATGGCACCACGTCGGCGACGCTGCCCAGGGCAACCAGGTCGAGCAATTCGCCGATGTTCGGCTGCGGCTGCGTTTCGTAGCGCCCCAGGCTACGCAGGCGCGCACGCAGGGCCATCAGCACGTAGAAGATCACCCCTACCCCGGCCAGCGCCTTGCTTGGGAAACTGCAGCCCGGCTGGTTGGGGTTGATGATGGCGTCGGCGTCGGGCAACTCCGCACCGGGCAGGTGGTGGTCGGTGACCAGCACCTTGAGCCCGGCGGCCTTGGCGGCTGCCACACCGTCGACGCTGGAAATACCGTTGTCCACGGTGATCAGCAGCTGCGGCTGGCGTTGCAGCGCCACCTCGACGATTTCCGGGGTCAGGCCGTAACCGTATTCGAAGCGGTTGGGCACGAGGTAGTCGACATGGGCCGCGCCCAGCAGGCGCAGGCCCAGCACGCCGACAGTGCTGGCAGTGGCGCCGTCGGCATCGAAGTCGCCGACGATGAGGATGCGCTGGCGCTGGTCGATAGCCTCGACCAGCAGATCCACACCGGCCTCGATGCCCTTCAGCTGCTGGTACGGCAGCAGGCGCGCGAGGCTTTTGTCCAGCTCGGCCTCGCTCTGCACGCCGCGCGCAGCGTACAGGCGGGTCAGCAAGGGTGGCAGGTTACCCAGGAATGGCAGGGTCGGCGGCAGCGGGCGAGGTTCGATACGCATGGGGTGCTTCAGCCGCGCTCACCAAGCAGCCACTCCAGCTGCACTTCGTGCTGGCCACGGTCGTCGGTGACGAACAAGGTGCCTTCACTGATCATCACGTCCCACTTGATGGTGCGGGGCATGTCGGTGGCGAGAGTTTCCAGCACCTCCTGCGGCACGGCGGCAATGCTCAGGTTCTTCAAGCCCTTGACCGCGTCTACCACCTTGTTCTGCCATACGCGCAGGCTGCCGTAGGCCAGCAGGCTGGTACGCTCGGTGCGGCGCGAACACCAGGTCAGTCGGTCGGCGTCCGGCTGGCCCACTTCGATCCAGTGCAGGATGCGATCGTCCAGGCTCTTTTCCCAAAGCGCCGCTTCGTCCACATCGGACAGGCCACGGCCGAACGACAGGTTCTCGTTGTACCACAGGGCATAGGCCAGCAGGCGTACGGCCATGCGCTCTTCGGTTTCCGAAGGGTGGCGGGCGATGGTCTGACGGACGTTTTCGTACACGCCGCGGTCGAGGTCGGTCAGGTTCAGTTCGAATTTGTAGGTGGTGGACGGCTGGGCCATGGTCGACGGGCTTCTTGCGCAGAGAAAAAGTGACACAGTCTAACCGATACTGCCCTTCGTTGCCCCGCAGCAGTATCTGCCGCTTCGGACCTATGATAAAACCACGCATCTGCCCAGCTGCCACGGATGCCCCATGACTACGCCCAGCAAACCCCTCGCCGGTCTAAAAGTTGTCGAACTCGGCACCCTCATCGCTGGCCCGTTCGCCTCGCGCATCTGTGCCGAATTCGGCGCCGAGGTAGTCAAGGTCGAATCGCCCGATGGTGGCGACCCGTTGCGCAAATGGCGCAAGCTGTACGAGGGCACCTCGCTGTGGTGGTTCGTGCAGGCTCGCAACAAGCAGTCGCTCACCCTCAACCTCAAGCACCCAGAGGGCCGCGAGATTCTCAAGCGCCTGCTGGCCGACGCCGACATCCTGATCGAGAACTTCCGCCCGGGCGTGCTGGAAAAACTCGGCCTGGGCTGGGACGTGCTGCACGCGCTCAACCCGCGCCTGGTAATGGTGCGCCTGTCGGGCTTCGGCCAGACCGGGCCGATGAAGGACCAGCCGGGCTTCGGCGCCGTGGGCGAGTCGATGGGCGGCCTGCGCTACATCACCGGCTTCGACGACCGCCCACCGGTGCGCACGGGCATTTCCATCGGTGACTCGATTGCTGCCCTGTGGGGGGTGATCGGCGCACTGATGGCGCTGCGACACCGTGAAGTCAACGGCGGCCAGGGCCAAGTGGTGGACGTGGCCCTGTACGAAGCGATCTTCGCCATGATGGAAAGCATGGTCCCGGAGTTCGATGTGTTCGGTTTTATCCGCGAACGCACCGGCAACATCATGCCGGGCATCACGCCCTCCTCCATTCACACCAGCGCCGACGGCAAGCATGTGCAGATCGGCGCCAACGGCGATGCGATCTTCAAGCGCTTCATGCAGGCCATTGGCCGCACCGACCTGGCCGACGACCCGACCCTGGCCACCAACGATGGCCGCGACCTGCGCCGTGACGAGCTGTACGGGGTAATCGACCGCTGGGCCAACAGCCTGCCGCTGGAGCAACTGATACAGGTGCTGAACACCGCCGAAGTGCCGGCCAGCCGCATCTATTCGGCCGAGGACATGTTCAACGACCCGCAGTACCTGGCACGCGAAATGTTCCTGCAGGCCAAGCTGCCGGACGGCAAGCCATTCCGCATGCCGGGCATCGTGCCCAAGCTGTCGGACACCCCAGGCTCCACCGAGTGGGTAGGCCCGGCGCTGGGCGAACACACCGAAGCGCTGCTCGGCAACCTGGGCTACGACGCGGCGGCCATCGCCAGCCTGCGCGCAGCAGGCACGGTCTGACCCTGGCGCGGCCCTGGTCCATGCGCGCTGCCCGTTGCCTACGTCACCTGGTCCTGCTGTGCGGGCTGCTGCCCGCATTGCTGTTGCAGCCTGTCAGCGCCAAGGAGCGCCTCTTCTGGCTGGTACGCGACCTGCCGCCGTTCACCATTCTGGAAGGGCCGGAGAAAGGCCAAGGGGTGATCGACCAGCTGTTGCCCCTGCTGATCAGGCAGATGCCCGAGTACGACCACAGCATCGTGCGGGTCAACCGCGCCCGCGGCATCCAGATGCTGCAGGACCCGAAAAGCTTCACCTGCGACCCGACCCTGCTGTGGACGCCGGAACGCGCCGAATATGTGAGGTTTTCCGTGCCCTCCCTGGGCGTGCTCAGTGGCGGCCTGGTGCTGCGCAAGGACAGCGAGGCGCTGGTGGCGCCTTACCTCGACGGCCAGGAGGTAGACCTGCATGGCCTGCTGAGCAAGGCCCCGCTGAAGCTGGGGGTTGTCGCCGAGCGCAGCTATGGCACGCAGATCGACGCCATCCTGCGCCAGTTGCCCGACAGCGCGTTCAGCCGCCACTACGGCAACGACGCCACCGCCAACCTGCTACAGATGCAACAGCTCGGGCGCCTGCGCATGGTGCTCGGCTACTGGCCCGAAGTGCGCTACCTGGTGGAGCAGCAAGGCGGGGCACTGGCTGACTACCGGTTTCATCCTGTGCAAGGGGTCAACCGCTACCAGTTTCTGCATGTAGGTTGTTCGAACAGCGAGCTGGGGCGTGAAGCGATTGTGCACATCGACCAACTGCTGCCTGCCTTGCGCCGGGATGTGTTGCCGGGGTTGTATGCACGCTGGCTGGACCCGGCGTTGCAGGAAGATTACCTGGAAGAGAGCAAGCGTTTCTTCGAAGGCCACTGATTGCCTGCACCGGCCCTATCGCCGGCAAGCCAGCTCCCACCTCGACCGCATCAACCTCAAGCCATGTGCAGTAACTGTGGGAGCTGGCTTGCCGGCGATAGGGCCGGTGCAGGCAACTCAAAAAGAAACCCCGGGCGCTGGGGAAACACGCCCGGGGCCAAGCGAAAGCCCTTGGGGGCTTCCCGTGACAGCCTTGCCAGCGCCGGAGCAAAGCACTGGCCCGGCTGCCCCTACAGTGTCTGATAAACCACTCAGGCAAAGGTTCCATGGGGTTGCTGGCGCTGCTGCAATGCCGCGATCACACAGGGCTGCAAACGCCCTTCGGCGATCTGCAGGTCGCGGTGCAGGCCATCCACCAGGTCGATCAACAGGCTTTGTTCCTGCAACTGGCGCTCGCTCACCGTGCGCCGCAGGGTGATGCCGGCGAGGCGGTCGTGAATGGTCAATTGGCGATTACCCTGGGCATCGGCGACGCCGAGGTGGGTCTGATAGGGGGTCAGGGCTTCGTTGAGCAGTCTGCAGATTCTTTCCATCCGGATCACTCGCTGCGTGGTGGGATATAGAGGAACTGACCAACAGGCGCAGCGGAAAGTTCGTTACACCGCGGCTGCTTCAGTGAGCATGCGGGGCGGACGTGACAGTTTGAATACGCCGCCACGGGCGCGCCTGCAGTGCTTGCAGGGCACGCTGCAGGCTTGGCATCGACAGCGGCCAGGGCAGTTCGGCGAGCACCCACAGGCCCCGGTTTCTGGCCTCTTGGGCAAGGTTGTGGCGCTTGGGGGTAGCCTGGCCGACGAACAGCAAAGCGCGGGTTCGGTGCTGGTGTTCGAGCAAGGCAAGGCCGGCCCGGGTTGGCATGGCGTGGTCAAGGATCAACAGATCGGGGCGGTGATCGGCGTTCAGGCAGGCGTCGAGGTCTGCGCTGGTTTCGCTGATGCGCACATGGAACATGCCTTGGGCATTGAGGGCCTGGTGCAGGAGGATCTGATGGGATGGGCGAGCCTGGTGGATCAACACGTAGGGCTGGTGCATGAGCCGCTCCTGATGGGAGGACCGGCTAATTTAGGCTTTGCGCTGGGCGGGCCGAATAGGAAGTTTCTGATGGAGATGTGGGAAAAGGCCTAGATTTTGGGGCCGCTTTGCGGCCCATCGCGACACAAGGCCGCTCCTACAGGGGAACGCGATTCTCCTGTGGGAGCGGCCTTGTGTCGCGAAAGGGCTGCGTAGCAGCCCCGGAAAGCAACGCCGTTACAGTGGCTTGCCGCGGTTGCCATGCTGGCTGACAAAGCCCTGCACAGCCTTCAGGTCATTGGCCAGCACCGTGCAACGCTCTTCACGGCTGAACAGGTCGCTGAGGTGCGCCGGCAGCTCCAGCGCCTTGCCAACACCGGCCTTCTCCACCGCTTCCGGGAACTTGACCGGGTGCGCGGTACCCAGCACCACCATCGGCGTGTCCAGGCTACGGCGGCACTCACGGGCGGCCTTGACGCCGATTGCGGTGTGCGGGTCAAGCACTTCGCCGGTGGCGGCGAACACTTCGGCGATGGTTTCGCAGGTCTGCTCGTCACTCACTGCCAGCGAGTCGAACAGCTTGCGCGCTTCGGTCCAGCGGTCTTGCTCGACACTGAAGCCGCCACCTTGCTTGAAGTTGGCCATCAGTTCGGCAATGGCGCCGCCGTTGCGGCCGTGCAGGTCGAACAGCAGGCGCTCGAAGTTGGACGAGACCATGATGTCCATCGACGGCGACAGAGTCGCGTGCAGGGTTTCCTTGACGTACTGGTTGCCGCTCATGAAGCGGTGCAGGATGTCGTTGCGGTTGGTGGCGACGATCAGCTGGCTGACCGGCAGCCCCATGTTACGTGCCAGGTAGCCGGCGAAGATGTCGCCGAAGTTGCCGGTCGGCACCGAGAACGCCACGGAACGCGCCGGGCCACCCAGCTGCAGGGCAGCGTGGAAGTAGTAGACGATCTGGGCCATGATCCGCGCCCAGTTGATCGAGTTGACCGCAACCAGGCGGGTGCCCTTGAGGAACGACTGGTCGGCGAAGCTGGCCTTGACCATTTCCTGGCAGTCGTCGAAGTTGCCTTCGATGGCGATGTTGTGGATGTTGTCGCCGAAGATGGTGGTCATCTGCCGGCGCTGCACTTCCGACACGCGCTGGTGCGGGTGCAGGATGAAGATGTCGACGTTGTCGCAACGACGGCAACCTTCGATGGCGGCGGAACCGGTGTCACCGCTGGTGGCGCCAATGATCACCACGCGCTCGTTGCGCTTGGCCAGCACGTGGTCCAGCAGGCGGCCGAGCAGTTGCAGGGCGAAGTCCTTGAACGCCAGGGTCGGGCCGTGGAACAGCTCCAGCACCCACTCGTTGCTGTTCAGCTGACGCAGCGGGGCAACCGCGGCGTGGGCGAACTCGCCGTAGGTTTCTTCGAGGATCTTCTTGAAGTCGGCGTCGGCGATGCTGCCTTCGACGAACGGGCGCATCACCCGGAAGGCAAGTTCGTGGTACGGCAGGCCGGCCCACGAGGCGATTTCTTCCTGGGTGAAGCGTGGCAGGTTTTCCGGGACGTACAGGCCGCCGTCGCTGGCCAGGCCAGCCAGCAGGACGTCTTCGAAATTGAGGGCCGGAGCCTGGCCGCGGGTACTGATATAGCGCATGGGTGCAAACCTTCGATGCTGGGGCCGGGGCCGCACTGGCGGCCCGCCGGCACTATTGTTAGTTGAGCTGCTCGACGCGAATGCGCACGACCTTGCCGACCACGTCCTGCAGGGCTTCCAGGGCGACGATGGCGTCGTTGATACGCTGCTCGACCACGCGATGGGTCAGCAGGATCATCGGCACCAGGCCGTCCTGTTCCTCGGCTTCCTTCTGCATGATCGACTCGATGTTGATGCCACGCTCCGAGAGGATGCTGGCCACCTGGGCCAGTACGCCCGGGTGATCCTTGGCCTGGATGCGCAGGTAGTAGGCGCTTTCACAGGCCTCGATCGGCAGGATCGGGTGGGCCGACAGCGAATCCGGCTGGAAGGCCAGGTGCGGTACGCGATTTTCCGGGTCGGAGGTCATGGCACGGACCACATCGACCAGATCGCCGACCACCGACGAAGCGGTAGGCTCCATGCCGGCACCGGCGCCGTAGTACAGGGTGGAACCGGCGGCGTCGCCGTTGACCATGACGGCGTTCATCACGCCGTTGACGTTGGCGATCAGGCGGTCGGCCGGGATCAGCGTCGGGTGTACGCGCAGCTCGATACCTTCGGCAGTGCGGCGAGCCACACCCAGGTGCTTGATGCGGTAGCCCAGGGCCTCGGCATAATTCACGTCAGCAGTGGTCAGCTGGGTGATGCCTTCGGTGTAGGCCTTGTCGAATTGCAGCGGGATGCCGAAAGCGATCGAAGCCAGGATGGTCAGCTTGTGCGCGGCATCGATGCCTTCAACGTCGAAAGTCGGGTCCGCTTCGGCGTAACCCAGCGCCTGGGCTTCGGCCAGCACGTCCGGGAAGGCGCGGCCCTTCTCACGCATTTCGGTGAGGATGAAGTTGCCGGTGCCGTTGATGATGCCGGCCAGCCAGTTGATGTGGTTGGCCGACAGGCCTTCGCGGATGGCCTTGATCACCGGGATGCCACCGGCCACGGCCGCTTCGAAGGCGACGATCACGCCCTTCTCGCGGGCCTTGGCGAAGATTTCATTGCCGTGCACGGCAATCAGCGCCTTGTTGGCGGTGACCACGTGCTTGCCGTTTTCGATGGCCTTGAGCACCAGCTCGCGGGCCACGGTGTAGCCACCGATCAGCTCGATGACAATGTCGATTTCCGGGTTGCTCGCAACTTCGAACACATCAGCGGTAATGGGGGTACCGGTAATCTGGCAGTTCGGGTTCTGCGAGCGCATGGCAATCTGTGCCACTTCAATACCGCGCCCGGCACGGCGGGCGATCTCCTCGGCGTTGCGCTGAAGTACATTGAAGGTTCCGCCACCGACGGTCCCCAACCCACAGATGCCTACTTTGACCGGTTTCACTGTGAACTCCCCATTGAACGGCCGACACCTATGCCGACCGTGAAACATGCCGTCACCCCATGACGACGGCGTACTGAATTGGATTACTTGGCCAGCGCCAGCTTGGCGACCTGCGGTGCCGGCTGGTAGCCCGGAATGACCTGGCCGCTTTCAAGGACGATCGCCGGCGTGCCGTTGACGCCGATCGACTGGCCCAGCTGGAACTGCTTGCTGACCGGGTTGGCGCACTTGGCGGCCTTGATTTCCTCACCCTCGACCATCTTGTCCATCGCCGCACGGCGGTCGCTGGAACACCAGACGGCCTGCAACTGCTGGTCACCCGGCGAACCGAGACCCTGACGCGGGAAGGCGACATAGCGCACTTCGATACCGCGGCGGTTGAGCTCGGGCACCTCGGCGTGCAGCTTGTGGCAGTACGGGCAGGTGGTGTCGGTGAATACCGTGATGTGCGACTTGGTCTCGCCCTTGGCAGGATAAACCACCATCTCGGCGGCTGGAATGCCGTTGATGAGCTTGGCAATGCCCAGGCGCTCGGTCTTCTCGGTGAGGTTGACCGGCTTGCCGTCCTGGATCTGGAACAGGTAGCCCTGCATCACGAACTGGCCGTCGCCGCTGGCATAAAGCACGCGGCCGCCCTGCAGCTTGACTTCATACAGGCCACTGACCGGGCTGCTGGCCACGCTTTCGACGGGCACTTCCAGCTCGAGGTTCTGCAACGACTTACGGATGGCCTGCTCGGCAGTGGCATTGCTGTCGGTTGCCGCAGCAACGGCAAAGGTACTGGCCAGCGCCAACGCGGCGGCGGCGAAAAACTGGGTCACGCGCATGGGAACTCCTGAAGGCGGACAGGGGCCGGAGGGCGCCACCTGCGGAAAATACGCGGTGACCGTGCGGCCCTTGGTGCAAACCGCCCAAGCCTACCACATCACACCGCCGGTGAAGGGCCTTGCAAGGACCGGTCGGCGGAACATGAAAAACATTCATCCACGCGGGTGGTGCTGGGCGTGCAATTGCTGCAGGCGGGCCTTGGCGACATGGGTGTAGATCTGCGTGGTCGACAGGTCACTGTGGCCCAGCAGCATCTGCACCACGCGCAGGTCGGCGCCATGGTTGAGCAGATGAGTAGCGAAGGCATGGCGCAGGGTGTGCGGCGACAGCGGTTTGTCGATGCCGGCGACCCGGGCATGGTGCTTGATGCGATGCCAGAAGGTCTGGCGGGTCATCTGCTCGCCACGCTGGCTGGGGAACAAGACATCGCTGGGGCGGCCATTGAGCAGTTCGGCGCGGCCATCGCGCAGGTAGCGTTGCAGCCACACCACCGCCTCTTCGCCCATGGGCACCAGGCGCTCCTTGCTGCCCTTGCCCATCACCCGCAGCACGCCCTGGCGCAGGTTGACCTGGTCGAGGGCCAGGCTGACCAGTTCGGTGACCCGCAGGCCGCAGGCGTAAAGCACTTCGAGCATGGCGCGGTCACGCTGGCCGATGGCTTCGCCCAGGTCCGGGGCCTGCAGCAAGGCTTCGACGTCGGCTTCGGACAACGACTTGGGCAGCGGCTTGCCCAGTTGCGGCATGTCGACTTGCAGGGTCGGGTCGATGGCCACCAGCTTTTCCCGCAACAGGTAGCGGAAGAAGCCGCGCAGGCCGGACAGGAAGCGTGCCGTGGAGCGTGGCTTGTAGCCCTGGTCGAGGCGCCAGGCCAGGTGGTCGAGAATCAGGTCGCGGCCGGCGTCGGGCAAGCTGACGCTGTGCTCCTGCAGCCAGCCGTTGAACAGAGCCAGGTCGCTGCGGTAGGACATGCGGGTGTTGTCGGACAGACCCTTTTCAAGCCACAGGGCGTCGAGGAACTGGTCGATCAGGGGGTGGTCTAGGGCGGGCATTCGGGGCTGCTGGGTGTTGGAGGTGGCTTAGTGTTTCACAGCAGCATAATTGTTGTCTGTACTGGCCTCTTCGCGGCTAAAGCCGCTCCCACAGAGATATCACCGCCCTTGAGGTATGTGCGATCCCTGTGGGAGCGGCTTTAGCCGCGAAAGGGCCAGTGCAGGAGAACTCAGGCCTGGGGCAAAACCGGCACCGGCCGCTTGTCCTCGTCGATGGCGACGAAGCTGAACACCCCATGAATCGCTCGCTCGCGCCCGTCCAGGTACATGTTCTCGACGAACACATCCACCTGCACCTGCAAGCTGGTATTACCCACCTTGATGACCGACCCCACCAACTCGACGATCGAGCCCGCCGGGATCGGGTGCTTGAAGTCGATGCGGTCAGTGGACACCGTCACCAGCGGCAGGCGGCAGAAGCGCGTGGCGGCGATGAACGACACTTCGTCCATCCAGGCCAGGGCGGTGCCGCCGAACAGGGTGTTGTGGTGGTTGGTGGTGTTGGGGAACACCGCCTTGGTCACGCGGGTCACCGACAGCTCGGTGCGGCGCAGGATTTCCTGGTCTCGGGTAGTCATGGCAATCACATCTTCGGGGGTTCAAAACGCAAAAAAGCAGCCCGAAGGCTGCTTTTTTCTCGCTAGGCGGCCTTGGCCACCGGGCAAACTGCACTCAGGACAGTTTTTCCTTGATGCGAGCGGCTTTGCCGGACAGGTCGCGCAGGTAGTACAGCTTGGCTTTACGCACGTCACCACGACGTTTCACGGCCAGGCTGTCGATTTGCGGGCTGTAGGTCTGGAAGGTACGCTCTACGCCAACGCCGCTGGAGATCTTGCGCACGGTGAAGGCGCTGTTCAGACCGCGGTTACGCTTGGCGATAACGACGCCTTCGAACGCCTGCAGACGGGAACGCTCACCTTCCTTCACTTTAACCTGAACGACAACGGTGTCGCCTGGTGCGAAGGTCGGGATTTCCTTGCTCATCTGCTCGGCTTCGAGCTGCTGGATGATCTTGTTGGTCATGCTGTGCTCCTAAGATGGATACGTGATCCACCATCGATACGTTTAACTATCGTCCCGCTCGCGGAGATATTCCTCGAGCAGCTTCTTCTCTTCTCCAGAAAGCGAGCGACTTTCCAGAAGATCGGCGCGTCGTTCGAAGGTCCTACCAAGGGACTGCTTCATTCTCCAACGCCGGATGTGTGCATGGTTGCCACTTAGCAACACGTCGGGAACACGCTGATCCGCATACACCTCAGGCCGGGTGTAGTGCGGGCAATCGAGCAGACCGTCGGTGAAGGAATCTTCTTCCGCCGAATCCACATGCCCTAAAGCTCCGGGCAGCAGCCGTGTAACCGCATCGATCAGTACCATGGCCGGCAGCTCGCCACCGGAAAGCACATAGTCGCCAATCGACCACTCCTCATCGACATGAGCCTCGATAAAGCGCTCGTCGATGCCTTCATAACGACCGGCGATCAGGATCAACGATTCCTGTTCGGCCAGGCCTTTGACCGCCTGCTGAGTCAGCTTGCGGCCTTGTGGCGAAAGGTAGATCACCTTCGCCGCTGCTCCGGTCGCTTGCCTGGCGCTAACCAGGGCGTCTTCCAGAGGCTTGATTTTCATCACCATGCCCGGACCACCGCCAAACGGCCGATCATCCACCGTGTGGTGACGATCTGTGGTGTAGTCCCGCGGGTTCCAGCAAGTCACCTGAAGCAACCCCTGTTTCACCGCGCGGCTGGTAATGCCGTACTCCGTGATGGCCGAGAACATCTCGGGGAACAACGTGATGACGTCTACGCGAAGGTTACCCATCGTTTAGAAGTCCGCGTCCCATTCAACCCGCATCACGCCTGCTTCCAGGTCGATGTCGAGCACGCATTGCGCCGTATAGGGCAACAGACGCTCGCGATCATCCAGGCTGCCTGCGCAGGGCTTGACCACCATTACATCGTTCGCACCGGTCTCCAACAGGTGATCGACCTTGCCGAACAGTTGTTCGTCCTGGTTGATGACCTTCAGGCCCACCAACTGGTACCAGTAGTACTCGTCAGCAGCCAGGTTGGGCAAAAGGCTCCGCGGAATGCAGATTTCGTAACCGCTCAGAAGACGGGCTTCATCACGATCATCGAGGCCTTTCAGTTTCACGACCAGGCCCTTCTGGGAGCCACGACCGTTGACCAGCTCGACCTGCTTTACCTTGCCTTCGTGCCGAAGCGTCCAGCGCGGATAATCCAACAGGTTTTCAATCGGATCGGTAAAGGAATACACCTTCACCTCGCCGCGAACGCCGTGAACCGAAAAAATCTTGCCAACGACGATGAGGTCGTCAGCCTTTTCTGGCGTCGCGTTCATACTACTCAGGCAGCAGCCTTGGCAGCGTCCTTCAGCAGCTGAGCAACGCGCTCAGACGGCTGTGCACCCTGGCTCAGCCAGTAGTTGACGCGCTCTTGGTTGACCGACAGCTTGACTTCGGCGCCAGCAGCGATCGGGTTGAAGAAACCTACGCGCTCAACGAAACGGCCGTCACGGGCGTTACGCGAGTTGGTCACGGTCAGGTGGTAGAATGGGCGCTTTTTCGAGCCGCCACGGGCCAGACGAATGGTTACCATGTGAACATCGTTCCTATAGTCGGTGCTGCAGTTGATACAGCAGCTGGTACTGCAAATCTGAATGCCAAATAGGCACACGGGTGCCCAAAAGGCCGCATATTCTCGGGGAATACACGGACATTTGCAAATGACTTTTTCGGCAAGGCCCTGCCCTGCCGTCCAGATCTGCCGGTTGAGCCGCGAAATCCGCGGCCATTGCCCCGCCACGGCGGGGGTTCTGGGCGCCTGCCGGACAAACGGCAGGCCCCCGGAATAGGGTTTACAGCTTCGGCATGCCGCCGCCCGGCAGCATCCCGCCAAGGCCGCGCATCATCTTGGCCATGCCGCCCTTGGCGGAGAATTTCTTCATCATCTTCTGCATTTGCTTGTGCTGCTTGATCAGGCGGCCGACGTCCTGCACCTGGGTGCCGGAACCGATGGCGATACGGCGCTTGCGCGAGCCGCTGATCAGCTCCGGATCACGGCGCTCGGCCGGGGTCATGGAGTTGATGATCGCTTCCATCTGCTTGAACTGCTTCTCGGCGGCGCCCTGGGCGTTGCCCATCTGCGACAGGTTGACCCCGCCGATGCTCGGCAGCTTGTCCATCAGGCCGCCGAGGCCGCCCATGTTCTTCATCTGCTGCAGCTGGTCGCGGAAGTCTTCGAGGTCGAAGCCCTTGCCCTTCTTCAGCTTCTTGGCCAGCTTGTCGGCCTTGGCCTTGTCGATGTTCTGCTCGGCCTGCTCGATCAGGCTGAGCACGTCACCCATGCCGAGGATGCGCGAGGCGACGCGGTCGGGGTGGAACGGTTCGAGGGCTTCGGTCTTCTCGCCCATACCGATGAACTTGATCGGCTTGCCGGTGATGGCACGCACCGACAGCGCGGCACCGCCACGGGCGTCACCGTCGACCTTGGTCAGCACCACGCCGGTCAGCGGCAGCGCCTCGCCAAAGGCCTTGGCGGTGTTGGCGGCGTCCTGACCGGTCATGGCGTCGACCACGAACAGGGTCTCGATCGGCTTGACCGCGGCATGCAGCGCCTTGATCTCGTCCATCATGTCGGCGTCGATGTGCAGACGGCCGGCGGTGTCGACGATGACCACGTCGATGAACTTCAGCTTGGCTTCGCGGATGGCCGCTTCGGCGATGGCCACCGGCTTCTGGCTGATGTCGGACGGGAAGAAGGTGACGCCGATGTCGTTGGCCAGGGTTTCCAGCTGCTTGATCGCTGCCGGGCGGTAGACGTCGGCGGACACCACCATCACGCTCTTTTTCTTGCGCTCCTTGAGGAAGCGCGCCAGCTTGCCGGCGGTGGTGGTCTTACCGGCGCCCTGCAGGCCGGCCATCAGCACCACGGCGGGCGGGGCGGCGTTCAGCGCGAGGTCTTCGTTGGCCGCGCCCATCAGGCTTTCCAGCTCGGCCTGGACGATCTTCACGAACGCCTGGCCCGGGGTCAGGCTGCGCGATACTTCGGTGCCGACTGCACGGTCCTTGACGCTGTTGACGAAATCCTTGACCACCGGCAGGGCAACGTCGGCCTCGAGCAGGGCCATGCGCACTTCGCGCAGCGTGTCCTTGATATTGTCTTCGGTCAGCTTGGCCTTGCCGGTGACATGGCGCAGCGTCTGTGACAGGCGGTCGGTCAGGTTTTCGAACATGGTGATCCTTTCAGGCCCAGTAAAAGCCGAGGTTTGTCAGGCGCCCAGGGGGGAATGCATACCCGCCGGGCACAGCAAGGCGGCGATTATAGCGAAGTGCGGCGGCGGCGCACACCTTGCTGGCGGCCTGGTAGATATTCGGTGGCTGTGCCGGCCTCTTCGCGGGTGAACCCGCTCCCACAGGGTCTGCACCACATTCGAAACCGGCGCCGTACCTGTGGGAGCGGGTTCACCCGCGAATGCCGCACCGCGGTCTGCCAGTCTTCCTAGACCAGCGCGATCTATGCCAAACTCCGTCTCTTTAAGGCTCGCCAACCAGGACTTATGTTCTCCTCACCCAGCCTCATCCCCAACCTGATCGCCGCCGGCCTATATATAGCTGCGGCAATCTACCAGGGCTCTTACCTTGCCCAGAACCGCAAGGCCGACAAGCGCCTGCTTGCCCTGCTGGGTGCCTTCGCGGTACTCGCCCAGGCCGGTGCGCTGTTCTTCCAGCTGATCACCCCGCTGGGCCTGAGCCTGGACTTCTTCAGTGCCGCCAGCCTGATCGCCGTGGCGGTCATCGCCCTGACTCTGCTGGCCTGCTTGCGCATACCCGTGGAAAACCTGCTGGTGCTGCTGTTCCCGCTGGGCGCGGTGACCGCGCTGCTGGCCCAGTTCGCGCCCCCCGGCACGGTGCCGCTGGTCAACGAAGAGCCGGGCATCCTCGCGCATATCCTGCTGTCGATCCTGGCCTACGGGCTGTTCACCATCGCGGTGTTCCAGGCACTGCTGTTGCTGCTGCAGGACCGCCAGCTGAAGAACAAGCACCCGTCCGGGCTGATCCGCAACTTCCCGCCGCTGCAAACCATGGAAAGCCTGCTGTTCGGCTTCCTCTGGGCCGGCTGGTGCCTGCTGTCGCTGTCGCTGATCTCCGGCTGGCTGTTCCTCGACAACCTGTTCGCCCAGCACCTGGCACACAAGACCCTGCTGGCCTGTGTCGCCTGGGTGGTGTTCAGCGTGCTGCTGTGGGGCCGCACCCGCCTGGGCTGGCGTGGCCACAAGGCCATCCGCTGGACGCTGGCCGGTTTCTGCCTGCTGATGCTGGCCTATTTCGGCAGCAAGCTGGTTCGCGAATTCATCCTGCATATCTGACGGCCGCCCATGGATACCCTGCCGTACGCACCGCTATTCGGCACCCTGGCACTGGCGCTGTTGTGGTCGGCGCTGTTCACCGCGGTGGATGCCGCCCGCCTGCAACTCAATGGCGCGCTGCGCACCGGCGAGGATGGCCAGCCCGTGCTGCCGGCCCAGGCCCTGGTGCTGTGCGCCAGCCTGGGCAAGCTGCTGGTGCTGGGCCTGGCCTGCCTGGTTGGCCAGCGCCATAGCGGCGAGCACGGCTTCTGGCTGGCCGGGTTGGCCGCCACCCTCGTCCTGCTGGTGTTTGCCGAATACCTGCCGCGGCGCCTGGCCCGGCGCAACCCGCAGGCGTTCGTCAGCCTCGGCACCAGCCTGCTGAAAGCACCCCTCGCCCTGTTGCAACCGCTGGCCTACCTGCTGGATGGCATTGCCAAACTGATCCTGCGTCCGTTCCGCGTGCAACCCACGGCCGTGGCCCTGCACCCGCAGGAAGCCGACGAGTTCGACGAGGATGAGGAACACGAAGCACCGCGCCACGGCCTGCTCGACGGCTTGCAGTCACTGGACAAGATGACCGTCAACGACATCCTGGTACCGCGCAACGAAGTGGACGGCATCAGCCTCGACGAGCCGATCGAGCGCATCATCGAGCAACTGATCGTCAGCCGCCACACCCGCCTGCCGGTGTACCACAGCGACATCAACCAGGTTGAAGCAATCCTCAATACCAAGCTGATCAGCCACCTGCTGCCCAAGGCCGAGCTGACCTTGGAGATGCTGCTCGGCGCCTGCTACGAGCCCTATTTCGTGCCCGAGAGCACGCCCCTGCAAATGCAGCTGCTGAACTTCCACAAACAGCAGCGCCGCATGGGCGTGGTGGTGGACGAGTACGGCGAAGTGCTGGGGATCGTCACCCTGGAAGACATCCTCGAGGAGATCGTTGGCGAGTTCGAGGATGAACACAGCCTGGACAACCCTCACGTGCACCCGCAGCCCGATGGCACCTTTGTCATAGACGGCACCGCTTCGCTGCGCGAGATCAACCGCAGCCTGGGCTGGCACCTGCCCTGCGACGGCGGGCCGAAAACCCTCAACGGGCTGGTCACCGAAGCGCTGGAAAGCATCCCGGAAAGCGCCGTTTGCCTGAAGATCGGCCGCTATCGCCTGGAAATCCTCGAAACAGAGGACAATTGTGCCAGCAAGGTACTGGTGTGGACCGTGACCCGATAGCTATACTCGGGTCACGCTTACCCAGCCCCGCCGTCCCGCCTGCTACCCGCACCCGGCGCTCCACGGCCAGTCCGCTCCACTGACACGCCCTGCGGTCCTGCTTCAACACCCCGAACAGTGCCCGCCCCCGCCCCTATCCCCCTTGGGCTATCGTCAGTCGGGCGCACACAACAACAAAACGCTCCGGCGCCCGCGCCACCGTGCCTGCCCTTTTGCATTGCACGCCGCGGGGCTTATCCCAATGGAGCCGGACCAGACTGTCAGGGACCTATTCAATGACAACCAGCAGCACCTATGCCGAAGCGCCTGCCGCACCGGTCAACTCGCCCGCGCGGGTAGCCACCGCCAGCTTCATCGGCACCGCCATCGAGTTCTACGATTTCTACGTCTACGCCACTGCCGCCGCCCTGGTGATCGGCCCGGTGTTCTTCCCGTCCGGGTCAGGCACCGCGCAGATGCTGGCGGCCTTCCTCACCTTCGGTATCGCCTTCCTGGCGCGCCCGCTGGGCTCGGCACTGTTCGGCCACTTTGGCGACCGTATCGGCCGCAAGTCGACCCTGGTCGCCTCGCTGCTGCTGATGGGCGTGTCCACCACGGCCATCGGCGTGCTGCCGGGCTACGACAGCATTGGTGTATGGGCGCCGATCATTCTCTGCCTGCTGCGCTTTGGCCAAGGCCTGGGCCTGGGTGGCGAATGGGGTGGCGCGGCCTTGCTGGCCACCGAGAACGCGCCGGAAGGCAAGCGCGCCTGGTTCGGCATGTTCCCGCAGCTGGGCCCGTCGATCGGCTTTTTGGCTGCCAACGGCCTGTTCCTGACCCTGGCCCTGGTGCTCAGCGACGAGCAGTTCCGCGATTGGGGTTGGCGCATTCCGTTCCTGCTCAGCGCCGCGCTGGTACTGGTGGGCCTGTATGTGCGCCTGAAGCTTGAAGAAAGCCCGGTGTTCGCCAAGGCCGTCGCCCGCCACGAGCGAGTGAAAATGCCGGTGGTCGACCTGTTTTCCAGATACTGGCTGCCGACCCTGCTGGGCGCAGCGGCGATGGTGGTGTGCTACGCGCTGTTCTACATCTCCACCGTGTTCTCGCTGAGCTATGGCGTGACCACGCTGGGCTACAGCCGCGAGACGTTCCTTGGCCTGTTGTGCTTCGCGGTGGTGTTCATGGCCCTGGCCACACCACTGTCGGCCTGGCTCAGCGACCGCTACGGGCGCAAACCGGTGCTGATCGTCGGCGGCCTGCTGGCAGTGGCCTCGGGCTTTACCATGGAGCCGCTGCTGACTTCGGGGTCGACCGCAGGTGTGGCGCTGTTCCTGGCCATCGAACTGTTCCTGATGGGCGTGACCTTTGCGCCGATGGGGGCACTGCTGCCTGAACTGTTCCCGACCCACGTGCGTTATACCGGCGCTTCGGCGGCGTATAACCTGGGCGGCATCGTCGGCGCATCGGCGGCACCGTTCTTTGCCCAGAAGCTGGTGAGCATGGGTGGGTTGAGCTGGGTGGGGGGTTATGTGTCGGTGGCGGCGGTGATCAGCTTGATTGCCGTGCGGTGCCTGAAAGAGACCCGCAATACGCATCTGGAAGTAATTGGGGCCGTGTTGCGGCCCTTCGTGGGCACGCCCGCTCCCACAGGGGTAGCGCCGAAACCTGTGGGAGCGGGCGTGCCCGCGAAGGGCTGCAACGCAGCCCCAATCGGATCAGAACTCGACCTTGACCGCCTGCGAAGCACGGGTCGCCTTGGCACGCGCCGCTTCGACCGACTCGTCACGCGCCAGGCACACGCCCATGCGGCGGGTACCGTTGATTTCCGGCTTGCCGAACAGGCGAATGGCGGTATCCGGCTCGCTCAGCGCCGCGCCCAGGTTGGCAAAGCTGGTCTGCTGCGACTGCCCCTCGGGCAAGATCACCGCCGAAGCCGAAGGGCCGAACTGGCGCACTACCGGAATCGGCAGGCCAAGAATGGCCCGGGCATGCAGGGCAAACTGCGACAGGTCCTGGGAAATCAGGGTCACCAGGCCGGTGTCATGCGGGCGTGGCGAGACTTCGCTGAACCACACCTGGTCGCCCTTCACGAACAGTTCCACGCCAAACAGGCCACGACCGCCCAGGGCATCGGTGACTGCCTTGGCCACCCGCTGCGACTCGGCCAGCGCCTTCGGGCTCATGGCCTGCGGCTGCCACGATTCCTGGTAGTCGCCCTTCTCCTGGCGGTGGCCGACTGGCTCGAGGAAGGTGGTGCCGCCAACGTGGCGCACGGTCAGCAGGGTGATTTCGTATTCGAAGTCGATGAAGCCCTCGACGATGACCCGGCCTTTGCCGGCGCGGCCGCCTTCCTGGGCGTAGTCCCACGACTTCTGCAGGTCGGCATCGCTGCGCAGCAGGCTCTGGCCCTTGCCCGACGAGCTCATCACCGGTTTGACCACGCATGGGTAGCCAACATCGGCCACGGCCTTGGCGTAGTCTTCGTAGGTGTCGGCGAAATGGTACGGCGAGGTTGGCAGGTCCAGTTCTTCGGCGGCCAGGCGGCGGATGCCTTCACGGTTCATGGTGAGCTGGGTGGCGCGGGCGGTCGGCACCACGTTGAAGCCTTCGTTTTCCAGCTCGACCAAGGTGGCGGTGGCGATGGCTTCGATTTCAGGGACGATGTAGTGCGGCTTCTCGGCCTCGATCACCGCGCGCAGGGCCACGCCATCGAGCATGTTGACCACGTGGCTGCGGTGCGCCACCTGCATTGCCGGGGCATTGGCGTAGCGATCGACGGCGATCACTTCGACGCCCAGGCGCTGCAGCTCGATCACCACTTCCTTGCCCAGCTCGCCACAGCCGCAGAGCAGTACACGGGTCGCGGTGGGCGACAAGGGGGTTCCGATACGGGTCATTTCAGGTCCTCGAAGGCGTCCGGGGCCGCACCAGGCTTGGCGCCGCCCGCTGAAAAAGGACCGCTATTCTACACCATCAACCCGCCACGGCGGCCCGCCGGGCGCGAAATGCCATGGCCAGCCACACGGCGGTGACACCGGCGAATTTCGAGGCCATGGCGGTGCCAATCACGGCTGGGGTCAGGGCGCCGATCATGCCGAAGAAGATGAAGGTGTCCACCGGGATGCTCAGCGCCGAACTCAGCCACAAGCGGTCGCGCAGCGGCCGGCGGGTGATGCTGAACACCAGCCAGTCGATCAGTTCGGAAATGAAGAACGCGGTGGCGCTGGCCAGGGCGATGGCCGGCTCCGAAGTGACATAGGACAGCACCAGTGCTGCCAGCATGGCGGCCAGGGCGCCATGGCCGAAGCGGGTCTGCACCATGTCGCGCAGGATGAACACCAGGCCGCCCCAGGCGGACCAGATGATGTCCAGGTGTGGCGCGCTGGAGAAGGCGTAGTTGATCAGCACTACGCTGCTGATGTAGGCAATCAGATAGAACATGGCGGGTAGTCTGTGGGCAAGCCGCACAGATTACCGCTGGCTTCATCGGCAGGCAACGGTACTCCCTGTAGGAGCGGCCTTGTGTCGCGATGGGCTGCAAAGCAGCCCCTGGATTTCAGCGCTGATGCACAAATTACTGGGGCTGCTTTGCAGCCCATCGCGACACAAGGCCGCTCCTACATGGTCGGCGATGAAGCCGACAAGGTATTTAGCGACCGATAATCAGGCCGGCAGCTACTGCCCGCTCATGGCACAGCTTCAGCACCGCCCTGCGCTCGTCGTTGTCCATCCGCCCCCAGCGGCCGATCTCGGCCACGGTTCGCTGGCAACCTGTGCAGATATCCTGCTCGTCCAGCGCACAGATACTCACGCACGGCGAGGCCACCGGCCGCTCTACCACATCACTCATCGTCAACCACCAACTCCCGTGCATAACGCTGGGCATTGTGCACGTAATGCGCGGCACTGGCTTCGAGCATGCGCTTCTGCTGTTCGGTCAGCTCGCGCACCACCTTGCCCGGCGAGCCCATCACCAGCGAACCGTCGGGGATCTCCTTGCCTTCTGCAATCAGCGCATTGGCGCCGATGATGCAATGCTTGCCGATGCGTGCGCCGTTGAGGATGACCGCGTTGATACCGACCAGGCTGTAGTCGCCCACTGTGCAACCATGCAGCATGGCGTTGTGGCCAACGGTCACGCCCTTGCCCAGGGTCAGCGGCGAGCCCATGTCGGTGTGCATCACCGTGCCATCCTGCACGTTGCTGCCCTCGCCAATGTCGATCAGCTCGTTGTCCCCGCGCAGCACCGCGCCAAACCACACGCTGGCATCGGCCTGCAGGCGCACCTTGCCGATCAGCGTGGCGTTGGGTGCGGCCCAACTGGTGGGGTGGCTCTCGACCCGCAGGTCGCCCAGGCGGTATTTCATGCTTGCTCCTCAGGCTGCAACGCAGACGACGGGGTTGGCCCCGCTCAGTTTTCGATGTAACGCTCAGGGGGCTGGTGCAGGCTGATGCCGGCATCGAACAGCAGGTTGACCAGTTCGACGATCATGATCGCCGACAACCCCCAGATCTTGTATTCGCCATAGCGATAGCTGGGCACATACCAGCTGCGCCCCTGGTAATCGATACGGTGGGTATGGTCGCGCGGGTCCTGGCGGAAGAATTCCAGGGGCACGGTGAATACTGCCGCGATCTCGGCATCATTGGCACGGTATTCGACAAAATCGGGGATGATCCCGACGAATGGCGTCACTTTCAGGCCGTGCAGCGAAATAAGCGGGCTGAGTGGGCCGATCACTTCCACAAGGCCTGGCGGCAGGCCGATTTCTTCTTCGGCTTCACGCAGCGCGGTGAACACCAGGTCCGGGTCTTCCGGGTCGCGGCGGCCACCGGGAAAGGCCACTTCGCCGCCGTGGGTGGACAGGCCCTTGGCGCGCAGGGTCAGGACCAGTTCGGGCGCTTCGCTGCGGGTAATGGGCAAGAGGACCGCCGCTTCGGGGAACCGCCGGTCGGTTTCCAGTGATGCGGGTTGGTGGTTGCTCATTCGGCGAAGTAGCTCGTCCAGCATTGCGCACGCTCGTATCCAAGGCCTGCCTTGCATGATGCACCAAAGGCGCGAAGCACCCAAGCCCCGTGCGCTTGCGGCAGCACGGCCGGCGCGCCAAGATAGCCCAGAGTAAAAAGGAACGACACATGAAATTCTGCAGCGCGTGCGGCCAGCCGGTCACTCAGCGGATCCCCGATGGCGACAGCCGCCTGCGGTATGTCTGCGAGTCTTGTCAGACCATCCATTACCAGAACCCCAACATCGTAGCCGGCGTGTTGCCGACCTGGGGCAGCCAGGTGCTGCTGTGCCGGCGCGCCATTGAGCCACGCCGCGGTTTCTGGACCTTGCCTGCCGGTTTCATGGAAAACGGCGAAACCCTGGACCAGGCCGCCCGTCGCGAAACCGTCGAGGAGGCCTGCGCCCAGGTCGGCAGCATGAACCTGTACCAGCTGTTCGACCTGCCACACATCAACCAGGTGCACGTGTTCTTCCGCGCCGAGCTGGCGGACCTTGATTTCGCGGTCGGTGTCGAAAGCCTGGAGGTGCGACTGTTCGAGGAACATGAGATACCGTGGGGCGAGCTGGCTTTCCGCACCGTCACTCGCACACTAGAATGCTACTATCGCGATCGCATCGGGCAGCACTACCCCATAGGCCATGAATACCTGCCGCCGATGAACGTCTCGCCCACCACCTAGAAGCCTTCAGGGATACCGTTACATGCGCTGGTTGCTTGCCCTTTTCTGCCTTTGCGTTACCTCGGTGTCCCAGGCGGCCTTCACCGAGACCATCATCCGCAAGCCCCAGCCGGCAGCGCAAACCCCATCGCCTTCGCAGCAGGCCATGCAACCGCTGATCGACAAGGTACTGGTGATCAAGTCCGAGCGCCGCCTGCAGCTGATCAGCCGTGGCGAACCGCTGAAGACCTACCGTATCTCGCTGGGCAAGCAGCCAAAGGGCGCCAAGGAGCGCGAAGGCGACAAGAAAACCCCCGAGGGCCTGTACTGGCTGGACTGGCGCAAGCAGAGCGACCGCTTCAACCTGGCCATGCACATCAACTACCCGAACATCACCGATGCCGCCCGTGCCACCCGCGAAGGGGTGAGCGCCGGCAGCATGATCATGATCCATGGCACGCCGATCAACGACGAGTATCCGGAGTGGTACTTCCACACCCTGGACTGGACGGACGGCTGTATTGCCATGCGTAACCGCGACATGCAGGAAGTGTGGGACCTGGTGCGGGATGGCACGTTGATCGAAATTCGGCCCTGAGGTTTGTCGGGGCATTTCAGGCGTCTGCCCGATCGAGTGCCGCCCGCGCGGCGCTCGATATGCGCCCCACTCAAGACTCAAACCGATCACCTCCCAGCCTTCATGCAATCTCCACGCATTTCCCCTTACCAACGCAAGTCTTGCTGCCCTGCCAATGCCTGCGGCCCAAGCCACTGCACCCCACGCAACAAAGGCGTCAGCGCCGCCTCCGACTGCAACTCGAACACTACCTGCACCCGGCGCCCTGGCAGGTCGGCATCCACGGCCAGTTGATGCTGCCCCTGCTGCACCAACTGCCCGCGCAGGCGCCAGCCGCTTTGGCAGTCCATTTCCAGCCAGCCCTGCCCCAGGCCCAGTGACCAGGGCTCGCTCAGGGCAAGGTCGGTTACCGTCATGCGGCCTTCGCTGGCAAGGCATTGGCGCCCTGCCCCCTGAATTCGCAATGCCCCCTGCCACTGTCCCGCCAGGCGGTAATCCGTCGGAACGGTCGCCTGGGCGCCCACCGCAGAGGCGTCGAGCCGCCAGCGCCACGGCCAGCCTTCGGCGCGCAACTGCCAGGCCTGGCCCTGAAAGCCCAGCTGCGCATTCGCCTGCAAGCGCCAAGGCTGGACCGTCCAGTGCAAAGGCCCGACGGGGCCCAACTGTTGGGCCTGGCCTTGCCACAGGCTGCCACTGGCGTCACGCATTGGCAGGCCGAATGCACGCACCACCCAATTGGCCGGAAGCTCAACCAATACCGACACCACGAACACCAGCACAACCCACGCCATGCCCTTGCGGCTCATGGCTGCATCACCAGATTGAAGCGCAGGCCCTTGCCATCCTGCTCCAGCCCCCATTGCAGTAGCTGTGCACCTTCTGCACGCAGGCTTTGCAACCAGCCTTGCAGTACGCGCTCGTCTGCCACCTGCCCACGCAGTTGCCAGGTCTTGCCCTGCGCATCGACCTCGGCCAGTTCGATCTGCCGCGCCTGGGCCGACTGTCGGAGCCGCTCCAGGTTCAGCCCCGGGCCGCCTTGCAGGCTGGCGGCCTGTTCGGCCAGCCCGCGCCACTGGCTGAGCTCGCGCCATTGCGCAAGGCCTGCGCGCAGGGCCAGGAAGGTCAGCAACAGGGCAATCAGTGCCCAGGCGAACTTCAAGCGATGACGCTGTACCCAGTCCCGGTTCATGAGGCTGCTCCCAGGTCGAACACCACTTGGCCGTCCTGCACCTGGACCGAGGCCCCGGCAGCTGTTGCCATGTCGCTCCATGGCGGCGCACTGCCTTCACCCTCCAGACGCAGGTGCCAGCGCTGGCCATCGAAGCGCACCGCTTGCAGGCGCCAGCCGGGGTGGTCACGCAGCCAGGCCTGCAACGCCGCCTGCAGGTCTTCAAGCTGGCGCGTGCGCAGCTGCTGTTGCAATTCATTTTCGCGCAGGCGCTTGAGGGCCTGCGCGGCTTGCCGGGGGCTGGCCTGCTCACCGGTCACGGCGACGACCTGGCTGCGCCAGAGTTGCGCCTGGGCCCACTGCTTGCTCAACCACAGCCCGCCCCAGACGGCAGCCAGTACCAGACAGGCCGCGAGCAGCCGTTGCTGCGGCCGGGACACCACTGGCAGCGAGCGCACCTTGCGGGTACGCTCGAACAGGCCGGGCAATGAATCGAGCGGTGCCAGCGTACTGGGCCAGTCACCGCTCAGCGGAACCTTTTGCAGCTCCGCCCACGGTTGCCGTGGCACCTCGCCCAATGCATCCGGCCAGGCCAGCCAGTGCTCCTGCCTGTCTTCGGCCAGCCCTTTGTACAAATACATGCCGGGTGTGCGCTGCCATTGCCAGGCATGTCCCGACTCGGGCGGCGGCAGCAGCTGTAGTTCTGCCCAGCAACGTGCCACCTGCAAGCCCCATTCGGCGCACTGCCCGCGCCAGTCCTCCAGTTGCTGACGAGCCACTACCAGTAACCGAAGATGGCCGGGCTCGCGGGCCAGGCAGGCGCATGTCACCTCGTCAATGGCCTGCAGCAAGCGGTCTTCGAGCAACAGCGGCCATTCTTCACGCTTGAGCCCCGGCGGTGCCGGCACGCGGAAGTAGCTGCAGGCCTCGGCAGGCAGGATCAACGCCACACGGGCCTGCAGGTTCGCCGGGGGCTCGCCCTGCCCTTGGCGTTGCACAAGGCCGCCCTCGGCCAGCGCCCAGTGCCAGACAACGCCTGGTCGCAGCAACAACCACGGCTGGGTCGAGCTGCGCCGCCGCCATTCAAACTTCATGAGCGCCCCCACGGGAGGGCGAAGGTGCAGACATAGGGTGCTCCGTCACGCTGCAGTTCCAGACGCACGCCACGGCCGGGGTGCGCAGGTTGGTCGGAAGGCCAGGCCAGCCAGCGGCCGCCCTGGTAATAGAGAACATTCATGGCGCTGACCCGGTCGAGCCGCTCGCGCTGGACCCAGCGTGGGGCGGCGGCGGCGTAGAGGTCGGCCGAGCTTTCCAGCAGCAGGCGCTGCTCGCGGGCCTCGAAGCGCAGGCGCTGGCGCTGCAGGCGCGAGCCGCCCTCGGCTTCCGGCATGCCGGTGCTGGCGACCCAGAGCAACTGGTTGCTTGCCGGTTGCCAGTCCAGCCAGCGGCTTGCCAAGGGCAGGCGCTGGTCGTAGACCCGGCGCATTACCGGGCTATCGAAGCGACGCTCCAGAGCCAGGCAGAAGTCCAGCACCGAGGTTTCCTGCGCGGTGACCTGCAGGCGCTCGCGAACCTTGAGCCAGCCGTTGACCAGGGCGGCGAGCATGATGCCGAGCACAGCAGTGAGTGCCAGGGCGACCATCAGCTCGATCAGGGTAAGGCCGGCCTGGCGGTGCTTGCTCGGCTGGGTCCAAGGCTGACGGGTATACGCCCTCCCTGTGGGAGCGGGCGCGCCCGCGAACACCGGCGCAGCCGGTGCCATGCACCGCGGTGCCTGCTTCGCGGGTAAACCCGCTCCCACAGGGACCGCGCAAGCTTCACAATCTCTGTAACTCATGGCCGCTCCAGGGGCAGGCCGGCCTGGCGGTGCTTGCTGGGCTGGGTCCAGGGCTGACGGGTATGCGCCCTTCCTGTGGGAGCGGGCGCGCCCGCGAACACCGGCGAAGCTGGTGCCATACACCGAGTCGCCTGCTTCGCGGGCATGCCCGCTCCCACAGGGACCGCGCAAGCTTCACGGTTTCTGTAACTCATGGCCGCTCCAGAAACACGGTGTACTGGCCTAGCGGCAGGCGCTGGTCGCGGTCGGCGAACAACAGCAGCTCGCCACGGCGCAGGTCACGTACGCCGGTGCGGCGCAGCTGCAGTTGCCAGTGGCAGCGCTGGCCGCCCTGGCTCAGTTCACCTCCAACCTGGTTTGCCGCCGGCCAGTACTGCTCGACGGCAAAGCGGGTTTGCAGTTCTCGCGCGCATAGCAGGCCAAGGCGGTGTTGCTGCAGGTTGTCCTGCACCGCCAGGCGCTGGCGCAAAACCTGGCTGGTGATCACTGCCAGCACCGCGGCAATCGCCAGGGCCACGGTCACCTCAAGCAGGGTGAAACCACGCTGATGCCGCTTCATGGGGCGACCACCACCTGCAAGCGGCCATCGCGGCTCCAGGCCCATTGCTCGCTGCCATCGGCCCAGCGCCAGCGCACGTTGCCCGGTTGCGCCCAGCCATGCGGGGTGAACAACAGGCGCGGCTGTGGGCTGGCCGGCCAGTCCGGGCGCAGGCCCTTGGGCCAGTCACCAAGGGCGACAGCTTCGACCTCCCAGCCATTACCCTCGCGCCGGACGAACTCCGGGCGCTGGCCATTCCAGCGCAGCCCGCGCAGCTGCCCGGTATGCCGGGCCAGCGCGGCCTGCGCCCGGATCTCGCTCGCCAGCCGTTGCAGCGCCTGGTCGACACTGGCCTGGCTGTTGCCGAACCCGGCCACCGCCAATCCGGTCATCAGCCCGGCGATGGCCAGCACCACCAGCAATTCGATCAGGCTGAAGCCCCGCTGACGACGCACCCGTTACAGCTCCCAGTTACCCAGGTCGGCATCCTGGCCTTCGCCGCCCGGCAGGCCGTCGGCGCCCAGCGAGTACACGTCGACCCGGCCATGCTCGCCGGGCATGCGGTACTGGTACGGGGTACCCCACGGGTCGTCCGGCAGGCGGCGCACGTAGCCGTCGCTGCGCCAGGCCCGTGGCAGCGGTTCCTGGGCCGGCTTTTTCACCAGCGCGGCCAGGCCCTGCTCGCTACTGGGGAAGCGCAGGTTGTCCAGGCGGTACATGTCCAGCGCCTGCTCCAGGGTGGCCAGGTCGGCCATCACTTTCTGCTTCATGGCCTTGTCCTGGTTGCCCAGCACGCTGGGCGCGACCACGGCGATCAGCAGGCCGATGATGAAGATCACCACCATGATTTCCATGAGGGTGAAACCGCGCTGGCGGTTACGTCGATGCTGCATGGCAGTACTCCTTGTCGTCACAGTTGCAGGCCCTGGTTGAGTTGCATGATCGGCAACAGCACCGCCAGCACGATGAACAGCACCACGGCGCCCATCACCAGGATCATCAGGGGTTCGAACAGCGCCATGGCGGTATCGACCTGGCGGGCGAAGCCGCGCTCCTGGTCGTCGGCCACGCGCTCGAGCATGTCGGCCAAAGTGCCGCTGGCCTCGCCGCTGCCGACCATGTTCACCAGCAGCGGCGGGAACTGCTGGCTGGCATCCAGTGCGCGATGCAGGCTGGTGCCGCCCTGCACCTGCTGGCGCACCTGCTCCATGGCCAGGCGGATACGCCGGTTGCCGACGGTTTCGGTGGCCACTTGCAGGGCTTCGAGCAGGGCCACGCCGCTGCCGCTGAGGATTGCCAGGCTGCGTGCCAGGCGCGCGCTTTCCAGCACCTGAAGCAGGCTGCCGATATGTGGCAGGCGTAGCAGCAGCTGGTCGCGGCGCAGGCACCAGTGCGGCTTGCGCAGCAACCAGCCGCCGAGCGCGCCGAGCAACAGGGCCAGCCCCAAAAGCCAGGGCCCGGCCTGCACCAGCCCTTGGCTCAGGCCGATCAGCAGCGATGTAATGAGCGGCAGGCTCTGCCCGGCATGGGCGAATTGTTCGGTGAGCTTGGGTACGACGAAGGTCATCAGGCCTACCACCACGGCAAGCGACACTCCCATCAACACGGTGGGGTAGATCAGCGCGGTACGTGCCTTGTGCTGTTGTCGTTGTACCTGCTCCAGGTGGTCGGCAAGGCGGGTCAGCACCTGGGCCAGGCGCCCGGACCGCTCGCCGGCCTCGACCAGCGCGCAGTACAGGCCGGCAAACGGCGCCCCCTGACGCGCCAGGCTGCGGGCCAGGCCCAGGCCTTCGGCCAACGAGCCGCGCAAGGCCACCAGCACACTGTGCAGGGCGGGCTGGCGCAGTTGCCGTTCCAGGGTTGCCAGGGCGTCGACCAGAGGGATGCCGGCACCGGTCAGGGTGGCCAGCTGACGAGTCAGTTCGCACAGCTGGGCGCGGCTCAGGCGCTGGCGCCGGGGTTGCCGGGTGCCGGCTTCGTGACGCTGCAAGCGGCGGGCAAACAGGCCCTGCTCACGCAACAACTGGCGGGCGTGGCGTTCGCTGTCGGCCTGCAAGCTGGCCTTGTGGGTCTTGCCGGCGAGGTCGACGGCCTGGTAGCGATAGGTCGGCATGGCTCAGCCCTGCACCACGCGTAGTACTTCGGCCAGGCTGGTCTCGCCACGGGCCAGGCAGTCGCTGGCCATCGCCACCAGGCTCTGCCGGCGCTCGGCCAGGTAGTCCTGCATGGCCAGTTCACTGGCGCCGTCGTACAACAGGCCGATCAGCCCGGCATCCAGCTCGATGAATTCATACAGGCCCAGGCGCCCGACATACCCGCTGCCCTGGCATTGCTCGCAGCCCACCGCGTGGTAGCTGCTGCCCAGCGCCGCCAGCTCGGGCCACAGGTCGCGTTCCGCCGGCTGCAGCGGGTGCGCGACGGCGCAACTGCACAAGCGCCGCACCAGGCGCTGGGCCAGTACGCCGCGCAGGCACGAGGCGATCAGGAACGGTTCGATGCCCATGTCGCGCAGGCGGGTCACCGCGCCCACCGCACTGTTGGTGTGCAGCGTGGACAACACCAGGTGGCCGGTGAGGCTGGCTTGCACGGCGATCTGCGCGGTCTCCTGGTCACGGATTTCGCCGAGCATGATCACGTCCGGGTCCTGGCGCAGGATGGCGCGCAGGCCGCTGGCAAAGGTCAGCCCGGCACGCGGGTTGATAGCGGTCTGGCCGATGCCGGCGATAGCGTATTCCACCGGGTCCTCGACAGTGAGGATGTTGCGGCTGCCGTCGTTGAGGCTGTTGAGGCTGGCATACAGGGTAGTGGTCTTGCCCGAACCGGTCGGCCCCGTGGACAGCACGATGCCGTTGGGCCGTGCCAGGCAACTGCGCAGGCCCTGCAACACCGCCGCCGGCATGCCCAGGTTGCCCAGCGCCAGCAGGCTGGCCTGCTTGTCGAGCACGCGCATCACCACCCGTTCACCGTGGATGCCGGGCAGTGTCGAGACCCGCACATCCACTTCGCGCCCCGCCGCACGCAGGGTGATACGGCCATCCTGGGGCTGGCGCTTTTCGGCGATGTCCAGACGGGCCATGACCTTGATCCGCGACACCAGCATGGCCGACAGCGCACGCGGTGGGCGCAACACTTCGCGCAGGTGGCCATCGACCCGCAGGCGCACCACCAGGCTCTGCTCGAAGGTTTCTATATGAATGTCCGAAGCGCGCAGGCGCAGGGCCTGGCCGAACAGGCCGTTGATCAGGCGGATCACCGGGGCTTCGTCGTCGCTTTCCAGCAGGTCCTCGATGCGCGGCATTTCGCTCATCAGGCTGTCCAGGTCGACCTGGTCGCCGATGCCTTCGATCAGCGCCTCGGTGGCAGCATCGCCGGCCTGGTACAGCTGGCCGAGGCGTTCGTCGAACAGTGCAGGCTCCAGGTATTCGAGCAGGCTGGGCTGGCCGTGCACGCGCAGCAGCTCCTGCAATTGGGCGCTGTCGGCGTCGTGCCGCAACCATAGCTGCCAGCCCTGCTCCGCAGGGGCCATGGCCACCCCGCTCTGCCGTGCCTGGCGATAAGGCAGCATCACCAGTCACCGCCTTCCAGCCGTGCACGGCTGGAGGGGAACACCTGCAACAACGGCGTAGCGTCTTGCGCATCCGCAAGGTCGGGCAACTGCAGCGGTGTGGTCTGCTGCAAGGTGCGGTACTTGTCTTCGCTGAGCCCGGCCAGGCTCGGCCCGTCACGCAGGATGCGCGGGCGGATGAACACCATCAGGTTCTGCTTGGTGTTCTTGGTGGCGTCGGAGCGGAACAGCCGGCCCAGGTAAGGGATATCGCCAAGCAGCGGCACGCGCTGGTCGCTGGTGCTCAGTTCGTCGCTGATCAGGCCGCCGAGGATCACCAGGCCGTTGTCCTCGACCATGACCTTGGTCTTGATCTCGCGCTTGTTGGTGATCACGTCGCTGGCAGCCGTAGTGTCGGCAATCGACGACACTTCCTGGACGATGTCCAGGCGCACGCTGTTGTCGACGTTGATCTGCGGCTTGATGCGCAGCTTCACCCCGACTTCCTTGCGCTCGATGGTCTGGTACGGGTTGGCATTGTTCTGCGTCACCGATCCTGTGACGAAGGGCACTTCCTGGCCGACCAGGATCGACGCCTCGGCGTTGTCCAGGGTCAGCAGGGTGGGCGTGGACAGCAGGTTGAAGCCGCTCTTGCCCTTCAGCGCGTTGACCAGCATGGCGAAGTTGAAGCCGCCGCCGAAATGGCCGATACCCGCCATGGCGCCGGTGGTGCTGGACAGCAGGTCGCCAAGGGCCTCGTTGTCGCCACTGGCAGCGGCCCCGGCGATGCTGGCGATGTTTACCCCGTTGCTGCCGAAATTGACGATACCGGCACCGAACTTCTCGTCAGCGAACAGCCACTGCACGCCCAGTTCCTGGGCGCTGCTGTCGGACACCTCGGCGATGATCGCTTCCACCACTACCTGGGCACGGCGGATGTCCAACTGCTCGACGATGGCGCGGTAGGCGGCCAGCTCGCTGTCGGGGCCGACCATGACCACGGCGTTGGTGCCTTCTTCGTATTCCAGGCGGATGCCCGAGCCTCCGGCGACAGGCACTACGGGCCTGTCCTTGCCCTCTGCTTCGCCCGCACCTTCAGAGGGCGCCATGCCTTCCTGGCTGAGCCCGCGCAACACCTTGACCACTTCGCCCGCATTGGCATGGCGCAGGTAGATGACCTGGGTACTGCCGCTGCCTGGTGCGTCCTGGGGGCGGTCGAGCTGGCGCAGCAAGCTGGCGATACGTTCCAGGTTGCTGCGCCAGTCGGTAACTACCAACTGGTGCGCCGCCGGATAAGGTGTGATCACACCGACCCGTGGGTCGATCAGGGGTTTGAGAATGCCCAGCACCTGCTCGCTGGCGGCGTTGCGCACATTGAATACCCGCGTGGCCACGCTGTCGCTGCCTTCCCCCTGCTGCCCTCCCGCCTCCACCGGCACCGGCTCCAGGCGAGCGGCCTGGTCGGGAACGATCTTCACGCTGCCGTTGGGCAGGTCGACAGTGGCGTAGCCCTGGGCGCGCAGCTGGGCCAGGAAGATGTCGTAGATGGCATCGGCGTCGTGCAGGTCGACGGTGCGCACGGTGACCTTGCCCTTGACCCGGGGGTCGACGATGAAGGTGGTGCCGGTTATGCGCGACACGCTGTCGATGAACTCGCCCAGTTCGGTGTCGACGAAGTTCACCTCGTACATGGGCGTGCCGTTGTCGTCGAACACCGGCTCTTCAGCACAGGCCATGGACAGGGCCAGGCTCAGCGCGGCCGCCACGCAATATCTAACAGGCATCGTTCATCCTTGCCGCTTGAAGCCGGTCACGGCGGAGCGTGGCGGCCAGGGCAGGCGTTCACGCCGCCCCTGGTTGTTGAAAATCAGGCCATCGCTGTCGATGTCCTGCAGCACGATCCCTGGTGCCAGGCGCTGGCCGCGGGCCAAGGTGCGCACCTGCTCGCCATAGCGCAGCACCACCACACTGGAGGCCAGCGGCTGGGCCTTGAGGCCACCCAGGTATTGCAATGGCAGACGGGTGATGGCGATGGCGCCGTCGTCGACGGGTACCTGCCATTGGCCGACCATCAAGCCAGGCAGCGGCTTGGCGGGCGCGGCGGGCGCAGTGGCCGGTTGCGGCTGGCGGCCCAGTTGCAGCACGCACTGGGCGGCCAGCCAGCCGGCCAGGGTCAGGCCAGCGCCAGTCAGCAGGCGCGAGGCGAGCATCACGAGGCCAGTTGCCTTGGGTGCCAGCCCGGGTGCCCCTGCACGTAGCGCACTTCGGGCAGTTGCAGCGGCGCAAGTTGCCAGTCGCTCGCCTGGCGGGCGAGCCAGGCTTCGACCCGTTGCCACAGCGGCTCGCCGGCCTGGGTTTCGAATTGCAGGCCAAAGGTGCGGCACAGGCCCTGCACCGGTTCCAGGCCACTGATGCGCTTGCCTTGCGGGCTGTAGCTGACACGCCAGGCCTGGCCCTGCCAGCGCGGCAGGTCCTGGCTGTTGTCCAGCAGCAGCGGGTCGCCGAACAGTTGCTCCGCAGCGTTTTCCAACACTTGCTCGACCTGCCGGGCCGGCGCTTCGACCACCGGTGCCGGGTAGCCACCGGTGAGGCTGATCAGGTGTTCGCGGGTAATGGCCGCCCCGGCGGGCAGCGGGTAGTCGTAACGCAGGCCCGGCAGCAGCACCGGCATGCTGCTGTCGTCGGCCAGGGCCTGATGCAGCAGGCGGTCCCAGCTGCCGCCTCGGGTATCGCGGCGCCACAGCGCCTGGGGCGCGCGGGCCAGCGGCTGATCGAGCCAGGCCGCGTGGCCGGCGCGCTGCTGGCGCAATTCTGCCTGCAATGCCCCGACACGCTGTTGCGCGACGGGTGCCAGCTGTTGCTCAAAGGCCGGGAAGAAACGCCCGTCGAACTGCCACAGCCCGGCCACGCGTTGGCAGCGCAGGCGGAAGGCGCCGCTGCCCCGGCAACCGGCGAACAGCACCGGCACGCGGCGGCCGCTGGCCTGGCTCACCTCGACCGGCGCCGGCCACAGGTCCTGGCCGCGGGCACACAGCAGCACGTCGATCTGCGCCACCCGCTCGGCCAGCCACAGACCCGGCCCGGTACCGACATCGGCCATGGCCACCACCAGGTCGGCCTCGCGCCGGGCTTGTTCGAACACCGGCTGCAATGACTGGTACCACTGTTTAAGGGAGGCTTTCTGGTCCTGGGCGTAGGGGTCGGTCACGCCGACCACGGCAATACGTGCACCGCCGCGTTCGAAGACGTGCAAGGCTTCCAGGCCCAACGCCAGGCGTTGCGTGTCTGCCAGCCCGGCGCCCAGGGTAACGGCGCCAGCCTGGCGATACAGCGCCGGGCTGCGCTGTGGCCACAGCACGCGCTCGTCGCTGCTGACCCGCGCTTCGCTGCCCAGCAGCTGGCTGCCCTGCAGGCCGCTTTCGCCTTGGGTCAGGTAGGCCAGGCCACTGCCATTCCAGCCCTGGCCGTTTTCCAGGGTCAGGCTGTTGCCCGCCCCAGCCTCGCCGCGCAGCTGCTCGAGCAACGCAGCCAGCACCGCGTAGCCGCCCAGCTGGGCAGATGCAGCCTGGCTGGCATCGAGCAGCGGCGCCAGTTTCGGGTAGGCGATGCTGGCACTGCTGCCGGTCATCCATGGGGCGCGGCCCAGGTGGCTGACCGGCCCCAGGCGGGTGGCCGGCACCACCGCCTGGCCAGGCTGGCGGGCATCGAGGGTATCGGCCACATACAGCAGGTCGAGGCTGGCGTTGCCGCCCTGCTGCCCAGGGAAGGCGGAGCAGGCGCCGAGCAACGGAGCCAAAGCACCGATACCCATCCAGCCGATCACTTCGCGCCTGTGCACACTGCTTGCCATCGAACCCGCCATCCTTATCCATGTTCATTCAGGGCCCCGGATGTTGCGGCGTTGGCATTACAGTTTGATGGCAGAAATCCGACAGCCATTCCAAAGTGATCTGTACAGCACACTTCTAAGAGCAAGTTGTTTTAAAACCCCCTTAACATTTCTGCCAATGAATCATCATATTTGCGCACTAAAGTCGCGGTTTCCTCTAACTCAGCCAACATAAGGACACCCTGATGAGTCGAGATACCGGCGACAACCTGGACCGGAACCAAAGCGGCAACCTGCCGATGGCCAGCGTCATGGACGCCTACCTGAGCCGCCGCAGCGTGATGCGCGGCAGCCTGGGAGCCGCCATCGCCATGATTGCCGGTACCGGCCTGACAGGCTGCTTCGACGGTGGTGGTTCCGATCACGATGATCCGGTCACCGAGCCGCCGGTCACCGAGCCACCCGTGACTGAGCCGGAAGTGCCGAAACTGGCACTGGGCTTCCAGTCCATCCCGGGCTCGCGCACCGACGCCTGCGTGGTTGCCGCCGGCTACAGCGCCTACGTGCTGGCGCCCTGGGGCACGCCGATCAACAGCAACGGCAACCCGTGGAAGTCCGACGGCAGCAACACCTCGACCGACCAGGCCAACGCCATGGGCATGCACCATGACGGCATGCACTTCTTCCCCATCAATGGCAGCTCC
Source organism: Pseudomonas sp. PsB (assembly GCF_043658375.1). NCBI lineage: Bacteria > Pseudomonadati > Pseudomonadota > Gammaproteobacteria > Pseudomonadales > Pseudomonadaceae > Pseudomonas > Pseudomonas sp. PsB. The sequence goes on from NZ_JBIGLU010000008.1 coordinate 175,093, forward strand.
GAAGACGGCCTGCTGGCGATCAACTTCGAGTACATCGACACCGCCGCCCTGCACCCTGCCGGCCCGACCACCGATGTGAACGGCAAGCGCCCGGTCGAGGAAGTGCGCAAGGAAATCAACGCCCACGGCGCCGGCGTGGTGCGCCTGCAGAAAATCGGCGGCCGCTGGCAGGTGGTCGACAACGACCCGCTCAACCGCCGCTTCACTACCGCCTCGCGCATGGAAATCACCGGCCCGCTACGGGGTACCGAGCACGTCAAGACCAAGTACTCCACCGCCGGCACCCACTGCCGCGGTACCAACAACAACTGCGGCAACGGCTATACCCCGTGGGGCACCTACCTGACCTGTGAAGAGAACTGGCCAGGCATCTTCGTCAACAAGGGCACCCGCCCCGAAGACCAGCGCCGCATTGGCGTGGGCACCTCCAGCGGCCAATACAAGTGGGAAACCGCGGCCGGTGACAGCAGCGAAGTGGCCGACGAATTCGCCCGTTTCGACGTCACCGTCAAAGGCGCCAGCGCCACCGACGACTACCGCAACGAAGCCAGCACCTACGGCTATATCGTCGAAATCGACCCGTACAACAGCAACACCCTGGCCACCAAGCGCACGGCGCTGGGCCGCTTCCGCCACGAAGGCTGCGCCCCGGGCCTGCCCGTCGCCGGCAAGCCGCTGGTGTGGTACATGGGTGACGACTCGAACAACGAGTACCTGTACAAGTGGGTGTCCACCGCAGTGTGGGACGCCGCCGACGCCAACCCGGCCGACCGCCTGGCCACCGGCGCCAAGTACCTCGACCAGGGCAAGCTCTACGTCGCCCGCTTCAATGCCGACGGCACCGGTGTATGGCTGCTGCTGGACGTAGGCACCGCCACCACTGGCGGCAGTACCCTGGGCGCACTGTATGGCGACCTGCCGGGCATCATCCTCAACACCCGCGGTGCTGCCGATGCCGTGGGCGCAACGCCGATGGACCGCCCGGAATGGACCACGGTCAACCCGCTCAACGGCGACGTGTACCTGACCCTGACCAACAACAGCGCGCGCACCCCGGAAAAGGTCGATGCAGCCAACCCGCGCGGCCCGAACCGTCACGGCCACATCATCCGCTGGCACGACAGCGACGACCAGCTGAGCTTCACCTGGGACATCTTCGTGTTCGGCGCCAACGCCGCCGGCACCGCCGACATCAACCGCTCCGGCCTGACCGAACTGAACCAGTTCGCCAGCCCGGACGGCATGAGCTTCGATAGCCGTGGCGTGCTGTGGTTCGAGACCGACAACGGCGAGAGCACCGTGACCGACTACACCAACGACCAGCTGCTGGCAGTGATCCCCACCAACCTGGTGGATGCCAGCGGCAAGCAGGTGCCGGTGAACGCACAGAACCAGGTGGACCTGCGCCGCTTCTTCGTCGGGCCGAATGGCTGCGAAGTGACCGGGATTACCTTTACCCCGGACAACAAGACGCTGTTCGTCAACATCCAGCACCCGGAGAACTGGCCGTATACCGACAAGGCCACCGATGCCACCCCGACAGGTACCACGGTAAGGCCGCGGGCTGCGACGGTGGTGATCCAGCGTATCGATGGCGGGGAGATCGGCACCGCCTGATCGATCTGTGCACGGGGGCCGCTTTGCGGCCCTATCGCGACACAAGGCCGCTCCTACAAGGGATCGCATTCCCCCTGTAGGAGCGGCCTTGTGTCGCGATAGGGCTGCAAAGCAGCCCCGGCAATCTCAAGCCTTACCACACCATCGGCTCGCGGCTACGCACCCGCACTTGCTGCGCCGGCACCCGGGCATGCCATTGCCCCCCAGCGCCTCCACCTGGAACTCGCTGCGCTCAACCGTTCGAAGGGATCGCATTCCCCTGTAGGAGCGGCCTTGTGTCGCGATGGGCTGCAAAGCAGCCCCGGCAATCTCAAGCCCTACCACACCGTCGGCTCACGGCTACGCACCCGCACTTGCTGCGCCGGCACCCGGGCATGCCATTGCACCACCCCCAGCGCCTCCACCTGGAACTCGCTGCGTATCACCCGCCCCTCCTCCGCGAACGACAGCTGCAACAGGAAGTACCCGCTGTTCAGCAGCAGCCCTTCGCTCAAGCGCTCGAAGGTTTCGTCATCCACCGCCCCCAGGGCCTGGCGTAGCGCAGTTGCATCCACATACCCCGACGCCGGCCGGCCGCTGATGATGCGGCTGAGCAACGAGCGCGGATAACGCCCTTCATACAGCGCTTCCAGCAACGGCAGATGCTCCAGCCCCAAGGCATTGGCATTCAGCCGCCAGCCGCTGGTCTGCGGCAAGGCGCACAGCATTGGGTAACGGCTTTGGCGGCTGGCATCCGGTTCCAATAGCAGGTTCAGCTCGCTGGTATCGAGCATTGGCTGGTTGGCCGCCAGGCGCGGTGGTTGCTGGCGCAGGTACTGGGCGCTCTCGGCGCCCTGCAGGCGGGTATCGCTGTCGGCATCCAGCCAGTCGGCCAGGGCATCGACCAGGCGCTCGGCAGCCATGTCGTCGCCCAGCAGGTAACGCAACTGGCGCGCAGCACGCTCGCCGTCAGCGCCAAGCAGCGCATTGACGTTGAAACAGGTGTGCTGATCGCGCACCCGCAACTGCGCCTGGCCGGCGCCAAAATCGTAGTTCAACGGCTGCCCGCGCAAGGCCTGCCAGAACAGCGGGCTAAGCCGCCAGCTGGGGTCACGCAGGGCCTGCTCGGCATAGGCCAGGCCGGCCTGCTCCATCGCCCGCGCCTGCACCCGCTGGTGCAACAGGCGCACATCATCGACCTGGCGCCGGCCATCTTCCACCAGCCAGGCCATGCCCGCCGCCAGCATCGCCAGCACCACCATCACCATCAGCAGGGCCGCGCCCTGCTGTTGCCTGCCACCCATCCTTGCCTGCCTCTGTCCGAATAAAGACGCCAGTCAACACGCCCGGTGTTGCAGGTAGATGGCAGTGACCGTTCGTCATGTGTACGTCATCTGCGCGAGGCAGGATTGTCTTTCCTTTTCATGACCTTACAGGAGTGGTCGCAATGGGTGGCATTGGAATCTGGCAACTGGTGATCGTACTGCTGATCGTATTCCTGCTGTTTGGTACCAAGCGCCTCAAAGGCCTGGGCAGCGATATGGGCGAGGCGATCCAGGGTTTTCGCAAGTCCATGGGCGGCGACAATGACGCCAACGCCCCTGGCCAGGCGCAGGTGCAGCAACAGGCACCGCTGACTGGCCAGGCCACACAACAGCCTCAAGCGGACCGTCAGCCCTGATGTTCGAGGTAGGCTTCAGCGAGTTGCTGCTGGTCGGCATCGTCGCGCTGTTGGTTTTAGGCCCGGAGCGCCTGCCGGTGGCGGCACGCACCCTCGGGCGCGGCCTGGGCCAGGCACGCAGGGCCATGCACGCCCTGCGCACGCAGGTAGAGCGGGAGATCGAACTGCCCGCTGTCGAGCTACCCACTCTCGACAGTGCGCCTTTGCAGCGCCTGGAACAGGAGATCCGCCAAGGCATCAGCCTGAACGCGGAGCCGGCCAATGATGCGGCCACGGTCGCTCCCCCCAAGGAAAACCTTTCATGAGCATTGCCATGGACCCGGCGGCGAGCATGCCGCTGACCGAACACCTGCGCGACCTGCGCAAACGCCTGGTGCGTTGCTTGGCGCTGGTGGCGCTGGTGTTCGCCGGGCTGTTCCCCTTCGCCCAGACGCTGTACACGCTGATCTCCGAACCGCTGCGGCGCTTCTTGCCGGAAGGTGCGAGCATGATCGCCACCAGCGTCACTTCGCCGTTCCTTACACCGTTCAAGCTGACCGCGATGTGCGCAGTGTTCGTCGCCATGCCGCTGCTGCTGCAGCAGGCCTGGGGCTTTCTGGCGCCGGGGCTGTACCGCCGTGAACGGCGCATTGCCCTGCCGTTGCTGGTGTCGAGCATCGTGCTGTTCTACGCCGGCATGGCCTTCGCCTTCTTCCTGGTGTTCCCGATGATGTTCGGCTTCTTTGCCAGCGTGACACCAGAGGGCGTGGCGATGATGACCGATATCAGCCAGTACCTGGACTTTATCCTGGCGCTGTTTCTGGCGTTCGGGCTGGCGTTCGAGATCCCGGTAGCGACGTTTATCGTGGTCTGGGTGGGGTTGGCCGATGTGGCTACGTTGCGACGCAGCAGGCCCTACGTGATCGTCGGCTGCTTTGTGGTGGGGATGATCCTGACGCCGCCGGATGTGTTTTCGCAGACGATGCTGGCGGTGCCGATGTGGGTGCTGTTCGAGGTGGGGTTGCTGGCTTGTGGGTGGTTGAAGCGGCCTGGGCAGGGCAAGGAGATTGTGGCTGGATTGTAGTGCCTCTTCGCGGGTAAACCCGCTCCCACAGGGATCGCACAATATCCGAGGGTTGTGCGATCCCTGTGGGAGCGGGTTTACCCGCGAATAGCCTTGATGCGGTCTAGAACTCGGCGAGCCGCCAGACTTCGTAGGCTGGCGTCTCGTACGGGTGGCTCTGCTTGAGTGCAGCGACGACCTGGGCAATCAGGTCGTCAGCCACCACCAGCTCCACCTTCCACTCCTCCACCACCTCGACCTGGCCGGTTTGCCCGAGGAACGGCTGGCTGCCGTCCAGCGGGCGGAACTGGCCCTGGCCCAGCGTCTGCCAGGCGCAGTGGTCATAGTCGCCGATGCGCCCGCCACCCGCGGCGAACACAGCGGCCTTGACCACTTCGACGTGGCTGGCGGGGACGAAGAAGGCGAGCTTGTACACGCCTTAGTTCACCCACACCCGTGCGTTACGGAACATACGCATCAGCGCGGCATCTTCCTGCCACTCATCCGGGCGCCAGGAGTTCTGCACAGCACGGAACACGCGCTCCGGGTGCGGCATCATGATGGTCACGCGGCCGTCGCGGCTGGTGAGGCCGGTGATACCACGCGGCGAGCCGTTCGGGTTGGCCGGGTAGGCTTCGGTGACCTTGCCGTGGTTGTCGACGTAGCGCAGGGCCACGCAACCGGACAGGTCGGCTGCCAGCAGTGCTTCTTCGCTGGCGAACTCGGCATGGCCTTCACCGTGGGCGATGGCGATCGGCATGCGCGAACCGGCCATGCCCTGCAGGAAGATCGAGTTGGACTTCTGCACTTCGACCATGGCCACACGCGCCTCGAACTGCTCCGAGCGGTTGCGCACGAAGTGCGGCCAGTGCTCGGTGCCCGGGATCAGCTCGTGCAGGTTGGACATCATCTGGCAACCGTTGCACACGCCCAGGGCGAAGCTGTCGGTACGCTCAAAGAAGGCCTGGAAGGCGTCACGGGCGCGGCTGTTGAACAGCGCCGACTTGGCCCAGCCTTCACCGGCACCCAGCACGTCGCCGTAGGAGAAGCCACCGCAGGCGACCAGGCCCTTGAAGGCCTCGAAGTCGACACGGCCAGCGAGGATGTCGCTCATGTGCACGTCGATGGCGGCGAAGCCGGCACGGTCGAAGGCGGCTGCCATCTCGACCTGGCCGTTGACGCCCTGCTCGCGCAGGATGGCCACTTGCGGGCGCACGCCCTTCTTGATGTACGGCGCGGCGATGTCGTCGTTGACGTCGAAGCCCAGCTTGACCGACAAGCCCGGGTTGTCTTCCTCGAGCAGCAGGTCGAATTCCTGGTCGGCGCAGTCGGCGTGGTCGCGCAGGCGCTGGATCTGGTAGCTGGTCTCGGCCCACTGGCGCTGCAGCATGCGGCGGTCGTCGTCGAACAGCACTTCGCCGTTCAGGCTGATGGACACTTCACCGTTGTTGACCGGCTTGCCGATCACCGCGACGCAGCCTTCACCCAGGCCAGCGGCGCTGAACTGTGCCAGTACATCGGGGGTGGCATCCTGGCGAACCTGGATGACCGCGCCCAGCTCTTCGTTGAAGAGGATGGCCGGCACGTCGCCCTGGCTGTCGGTCAGCGGGTCGAGGTGCAGGTCGAGGCCGCAGTGGCCGGCGAAGGCCATTTCCAGCACGGTGGTGACCAGGCCGCCGTCGGAGCGGTCGTGGTAGGCCAGCAGGTGGCCATCTTCGTTCAGGCCCTGGATCACGGCGAAGAACGCCTTCAGGTCTTCGGCGTCGTCGACGTCCGGTGCCTGGGCAGCGATCTTGCCGTAGGTCTGTGCCAGGATCGAGGCGCCCATGCGGTTCTTGCCGCGGCCCAGGTCGATCAGGATCAGGTCGGTCTCGCCCTTGTCCATGCGCAGTTGCGGGGTCAGGGTCTTGCGGATGTCGGTGACCGGGGCGAAGCCGGTGATGATCAGCGACATTGGCGAGGTAACGCTCTTCTCGACGCCCTCGTCGCTCCACTTGGTCTTCATCGACATCGAGTCTTTGCCGACCGGAATGGTAATGCCCAGCTCCGGGCACAGCTCCATGCCGACAGCCTTGACGGTGTCGTACAGGCGGGCGTCTTCACCTGGGTGGCCGGCGGCAGACATCCAGTTGGCCGACAGTTTGATGTCAGACAGCTTCTCGATGCGCGAGGCAGCCAGGTTGGTCAGTGTCTCGCCAATTGCCATGCGGCCGGACGCCGGGGCATCCAGCAGCGCCAGTGGGGTACGCTCGCCCATGGCCATGGCTTCACCGGTGTAGACGTCGAAGCTGGTGGCGGTGACGGCGCAGTCGGCCACCGGTACCTGCCACGGGCCGACCATCTGGTCACGAGCTACCAGGCCGGTGATGGTGCGGTCGCCGATGGTGATCAGGAAGCTCTTGCTGGCCACGGCCGGGTGGCTGAGGACGCGCTGAACGGCGTTGTCCAGGTCCAGCTTGCTCGGGTCGAAGTCATCGCCCAGCTCGGCTTCGCGGGTAACCGAACGGTGCATGCGTGGCGGCTTGCCCAGCAGTACGTCGAGCGGCATGTCTACCGGCGTGTTGCCGAAATGGCTGTCGCTTACGGTCAGGTGCTTCTCTTCAGTCGCTTCACCCACTACGGCAAACGGGCAACGCTCACGCTCGCAGATTGCCTTGAAGCGCTCGAAGTCGACGGCGCTGACCGCCAGCACGTAACGCTCCTGCGATTCGTTGCTCCAGATTTCGTGCGGGGCCATGCCCGGCTCGTCGTTGGGCACGTTGCGCAGTTCGAAGCGGCCACCACGGCCACCGTCGTTGACCAGCTCAGGGAAGGCGTTGGAGATACCGCCGGCGCCAACGTCGTGGATGAAGGCGATCGGGTTGTTGTCGCCCAGCTGCCAGCAGCGGTCGATGACCTCCTGGCAACGGCGCTCCATTTCCGGGTTTTCGCGCTGTACCGAAGCGAAGTCCAGGTCAGCCGAGCTGGCACCGGTAGCCACCGACGAAGCGGCGCCGCCGCCCAGGCCGATCAGCATGGCCGGGCCACCGAGCACGATCAGCTTGGCGCCGACGGTGATCTCGCCCTTCTGCACGTGGTCTTCACGGATGTTGCCCATGCCACCGGCCAGCATGATCGGCTTGTGGTAGCCGCGCACTTCTTCACCGTGCGGGGTGTTGATGGCCTGCTCGAAGGTACGGAAGTAGCCGGTCAGCGCCGGGCGACCGAATTCGTTGTTGAACGCAGCGCCACCCAGTGGGCCTTCGATCATGATGTCGAGGGCGTCGACGATGCGCTCAGGCTTGCCGTAGGCCTGCTCCCACGGCTGTTCGAAGCCCGGGATACGCAGGTTGGAAACGGTGAAGCCGGTCAGGCCTGCCTTGGGCTTGGCGCCACGGCCGGTCGCGCCTTCGTCGCGGATTTCACCGCCGGAGCCAGTGGAGGCGCCGGAGAACGGGGCGATGGCGGTCGGGTGGTTGTGCGTCTCGACCTTCATCAGGATGTGCACCGGCTCCTGCACCGCGCCGTACTGGCGGGTTTCAGGGTTCGGGAAGAAACGGCCGGCAACGTTGCCGACGATCACCGAGGCGTTGTCCTTGTACGCAGACAGCACACCTTCGTTGTGCATCTGGTAGGTGTTCTTGATCATGCCGAACAGGCTCTTTTCCTGAGCCTGGCCGTCGATGTCCCAACTGGCGTTGAAGATCTTGTGGCGGCAGTGCTCGGAGTTGGCCTGGGCGAACATCATCAGTTCGATGTCGTTCGGGTTGCGCTTGAGGCCCTGGAAGGCGTTGACCAGGTAGTCGATCTCGTCTTCGGCCAGGGCCAGGCCCAGGTCGATGTTGGCCTTGGCCAAGGCGTCACGGCCACCGGCGAGGATGTCCACCGAGGTCATCGGCTTGGGCTGGGCATGGCTGAACAGGTCAGCGGCCTGCTCCAGCTGGCCGAGCACGCGCTGGGTCATGCGGTCGTGCAGCTCGGCGGCGATCAGTTCGGCGTCGGCTTCGCTCAGGTTGCCGGCAACGTAGTAGGCGATACCGCGCTCCAGGCGCTGGATCGACTGCAGGCCGCAGTTGTGGGCGATGTCGCTGGCCTTGCTGGCCCACGGCGAAATGGTGCCCAGGCGCGGCACGACCAGGAACAGGCGGCCGCTCGGCTCCTGTACCGGCACGCTCGGGCCGTACTTGAGCAGACGCCCCAGCACCTGCTGCTGGTCGGCGGTCAGCTCGCCGTCGACATCGGCGAAGTGGGCAAATTCGGCATACAAACCAGTAACAGCGGGGACTTTCTGGCTCAGTTGCTCGAGTAATTTACCGTGGCGAAAGGCAGAAAGGGCAGGAGCGCCGCGCAGGATCAACATCGTCGGGACAGCCTCAGGAAGGGGTGTGCTTAGAGGCCGTGCATTCTAGCCTAATTCGAAGGGTTTCGGCACCCGCTCTAAGCCACGGCTGCCGGGCGGCGGAACCGGACTTGCGGGTCAAAAAAATACACCTGCCTCGCTCGCCCTGTAGGAGCGGCCTTGTGTCGCGATGGGGCGCGCAACGGCCCCGGATTTTCAGCTCCGCCGCAAATATCCCGGGGCCGCTGCGCGCCCCATCGCGACACAAGGCCGCTCCTACAAGGGGACCAGGCCGCCATTGCACATAAAGCGCTACCAGACAAGCTAACAGTTGTCGAGATATGGTTGGGCCAGTCCTTTGCGTATACTGCAACCTATGTTCGCCCACACTGCTTTGCGCCAGCGTTGCGCCAGATGGCTTTTCGCAACCGGACTCTTTCTGCTGCTCGGTGCCTGCGTTGAAAAACCCAGCACCCTCGAGCGCGTGAAGGAGGATGGCGTGCTGCGCGTGATCACCCGCAACAGCCCGGCTACCTACTTCCAGGACCGCAACGGCGAAACCGGCTTCGAGTACGAGCTGGTCCAGCATTTCGCCGAGGATCTCGGCGTGAAGCTGCAGATCGAGACCGCCGACAACCTCGACGAGCTGTACGACAGCCTCGGCAAGCCCTCCGGCCCGGTGCTGGCAGCGGCCGGCCTGGTCACCAGCGAGCGGCGCAAGGCCCAGGTCAGGTACTCCCACCCTTACCTGGAAGTGACCCCACAGGTCATCTACCGCAACGGCCGCACGCGCCCCACCAACGCCAAGGGCCTGGTCGGCAAGAAGATCATGGTGCTCAAGGGCAGCAGCCACGCCGACCAGCTGGCCGAGCTGAAAAAGCAGTACCCGGGCCTGGAATACGAAGAATCCGACGCCGTCGAGGTGGTCGACCTGCTGCGCATGGTCGACGAAGGCCAGATCGACCTGACCCTGGTCGACTCCAACGAGCTGGCGATGAACCAGGTGTACTTCCCCAACGTGCGGGTTGCCTTCGACCTGGGCGACACCCGCGACCAGCGCTGGGCGGTAGCGGCCGGTGAAGACAACAGCCTGCTCAACGAGGTCAACGAGTTCCTCGACAAGGCACAGAAGAACGGCACCCTGCAACGCCTGAAGGACCGCTACTACGGCCATGTCGACGTACTGGGCTATGTGGGTGCCTACACCTTCGCCCAGCACCTGCAGCAGCGCCTGCCCAAGTACGAGAAGCACTTCAAGAGCTACGCCAAGGTCGAGCAGGTGGACTGGCGCCTGCTGGCCGCCATCGGCTACCAGGAATCGATGTGGCAGCCCGAGGTCACCTCCAAGACCGGCGTGCGCGGCCTGATGATGCTGACCCAGCGCACCGCCCAGGCGATGGGCGTGTCCAACCGCCTGGACCCGAAGCAGAGCATCCAGGGCGGCGCCAAGTACTTCATGAAGATCAAGGAAGAGCTCGACGATAGCATCCAGGAACCGGACCGCACCTGGTTCGCCCTGGCCGCCTACAACGTCGGCACCGGCCACCTGGAAGACGCCCGCACCCTGGCCAAGCGCGAGAAGCTCAACCCGAACAAGTGGCTGGACGTGAAGAAGATGCTGCCGCGGCTTTCGCAGAAGCAGTGGTATCGGCAGACCAAATACGGTTATGCACGTGGCGGCGAGCCGGTGCATTTCGTGGCCAACATCCGTCGCTACTACGACATCCTCACCTGGGTGACCCAGCCGCAGCTCGAAGGCCAGGTGGCCGAGGGCAGCCTGCATGTGCCCGGGGTGAACAAGGACAAGCCGGCAGAGCAGTCGCCGCCGATGTAGGCCTGCACCGGCCTCTTCGCGGGTAAACCCGCTCCCACAGGTACATCACAGGTTTTGAAGATAGTGGTATTCCTGTGGGAGCGGGTTTACCCGCGAAGGGGCCGGAACAGGTCAAGACTTGGCCCGGCGAGCCTTGAAGAAGTCACTGAGGATCTGCCCGCACTCCTCCGCCAGCACCCCGCCCTCCACCATCACCCGGTGGTTCAGGAAGCCTTGCCCGAAGAACTGCCCCTGGCTCTGCACGATCCCCGCCTTGGGCTCCAGCGCGCCGTACACCACCCGCATCACCCGCGAATGCACGATCAACCCCGCACACATGCTGCACGGTTCCAGGGTCACATACAGGGTGCTGCCGGGCAGCCGGTAGTTGCTGGCGGATTTCGCCGCCGCGCGAATGGCCACCATCTCGGCGTGCGCACTGGGGTCACTGTCGATGATCGGCCGATTGAAGCCCTGCCCGATCACCTGCCCATGCTGCACCAGTACCGCGCCCACCGGCACCTCGCCCATGGCCGCGCCTTCGGCGGCCAGGGCCAGGGCCAGGCGCATGAATTCCTGATCGCGGCTGCGATCGATGATCTGCGGGCGCATCAGACCACCGCGATCGCGGCCATCAGGCCGGTTTCCATGTGGTCGATGACGTGGCAGTGGAACATCCAGGTGCCCGGGTTATCCGCCACCAGCGCCACCTGGGCGCGCTCGTTCTTGCCCAGCAGGTAGGTATCGGTGAACCACGGCTCCTTGATGTCGTGGCGGTTGGAGCCGATCACCTTGAAGCTCATGCCGTGCAGGTGGATCGGGTGCTGGTACTGGGTCATGTTCTTCAGCTCGAAGATGTAGCTCTTGCCCTTCTTCAGCGTGGCAATCGGCCGATCGGCGCAAGTCTTGTCGGTGATATCCCAGGCCTGGCCGTTGATCTGCCACATGCTCGACGGCCTATCCTGGTCCGTAGTGACCGAGACTTTCGCCGCCCACTCGAAATTGAAGTTGAGCTTTTCGGCATTCTCCAGGTCCGGCTCGGCGATCGGGTTGGGCGGTAGCGCCGGCGGCCAGTCGCTCGGCGCGTCGTTACTGGCCACCGAACGCAGGGTGCCCAGGCGCACGAAACCGTCGCGCAGGGAGATCTCCTCCCCCGCCTCGGGAATACGGATAGCCAGGCAGATACGCATGCCTGGGCCGAGCCAGTAGTCATCGTCCAATGGGCGCGGGGTTACCGGGTTGCCGTCCAGGGCATAGATTCTTGCCTCGCAGTTGCCCTTGAGGTTGATGCGGTAGGTCCAGGTGTTGTCCAGGTTAAGCAGACGCACCCGCACAACCTGGCCGGCTGGCAGCTCGGTGACCGAATCGGCCTGGCCATTGATGGTGATCAGGCGCCCGGCGGTGCCGTTGCGCGCCGCCTCACGCGGGATGCTGAACGGCAACCAGGCGCCCTGCTCGTCCACGTGCCAGTTCTTCAGGCTGAGCGTGCGCTCATGCTGGAAGCCGGTCGGCTCGCGCTCCTCGACGATCAGCGGGCCGACCAGGCCACGGCCCAGCTCTTCGGAGCTGCTGACGTGCGGGTGGTACCAGTAACTGCCGGCATCCGGCACACGGAACTTGTAGTCGAAATACTCGCCCGGCTTGACCGGCAGTTGCGACACATAGGGCACGCCGTCCATTTCCAGCGGCAGGCGGATACCGTGCCAGTGGATGGTGGTTTCGACCGGCAGGTGGTTGATGAAGCGCACCCGCAGCCAGGTACCCTGGCGCACGCGCAGTTCGGTACCCGGTGCCGACGGGCCGAAGGCCCAGGCCTCGGTCTTGTGCCCAGGCACCAGTTCCACGTCCAAGGGCGCTGCGATCAGCTCGTAGTCATGGCCGGCGTTGTCATCTTCGACCTTGCCCAGCCAGTAACGCGCCGCGCCACCGGCGCCCAGGCCAACCACAACCAGGCCGGTCAGGCCCTTGAGCATTTGTCGACGGGTGAAGGACATCGGTGCGGGTACCTCGTGTTCTGCGCAATCAAGCTGCCAGCATGGCTGACGATGAAGGGCGAATACGATACACCTGCAAATGGGAAATATTAAGTGAAGTCTCTTTGGATGCTACCAGCAGCCTTGCTATCGCACGTGCTGTCGGGGGCCAGACAAAGGTCGTTGAACCATTGCTGGTCCCCAACGGACGGCACGCGCAAGGCCACCTGCAGCAAGTGCGGGTCGAGCAGGATGTCCAGGTTGTTCAGACGCGTGGCTATGTCGGGGTGCGTATCGAACGGATGAGTAGTGGCCAGCCCCAACACTTCCTCGCCCAGTTGCAACGGCGTGCCTTGCAGGTGCGCCGCCAGCGCCTGCAAAAGGTTGCTGCCACCGTGTGCGACCAACAAGCCGTCGATCACCTGACCCAGGGCAATCACCCGTAACAGCGCCTGTACGAACAGCTTCGGGCCAGCGACCTCGGCACCTGCCCGATCAGCCAGCAATTCCTGTGCACGCCCCCAGTGATGAACCGCAAGCTGGAAATGGTGCAAGAACTGCCCGGCCAGCCACAAGGTGGGCCGAACCACCCAGCGCGGAGCATCCTCGTCGCCGACCATGGCCGAATAATGCGCGCACATCAGGCTGAATCGCGCACTGGTTTCGCTGCCCCGCTCCGTATCACGGCGCCTGAAATGGCCCAGTTCGTGACCGATGATCGAGGCCGCCTCGGCCTGGCTCAAGGCGGCCAGGCAAGGTAGAGGCAGATACAATGTGCGCCCCCTGAGGACCTGCCCGTCGGGCTGCAGCAGGATCGGGACGCTGGTGACGAAAAACCCTTGGTCAAGCCCGACCACGATATGGTCCGGGGCCGGCGCGTGCAGTTGCGCTGCCAAGGTCTCGATCCACTGCCACACCGCTGGAGTCGCCTGCCTGCCGAGCGGGCGGGCTAGAAAACTGGCGGTCGGAGACTGCATCAGCGGCCACTGCCGACGCATTCGCCAGACCTGGCGAACACACACAACCAGAACAGAGGCCAGCGGCAGCACCACGATCAGCACCGTCATGCCGCCCTGCGCTGCGCGGCTCGCTCCGGAACTTGCCTCGTAGAGCAACGACAGGCAAAGCGAACCGGCAAGCATGACCATGTAAATGCTCAAGCAACAGCCCAGGCCCTGCCAGCTGGCCATCATGCGCTCATGCAGGTAGGCCGCAGAACGCAGCGCCCGCCAGGCGTCCAACTTCAGCTTGAGCCAGGCCCAGAGGCCTGCCAGCAAAGCGGCCACCGCCAGCCAGCAGCTCACACTGGCCATCATCTTGCGTACGCTTACCCAGTGGCGATCCGCATCGAGCAGGTCCAGTTGGCGCTGCAGGGCCTGCCGCGGATCGAGATGCCTGGCAAGCTCCTTGCGGGCTTCCCACGGCAATTGCCGTAGCAACGTCTCACTGGGGGCAGCCAGCCATTGCCGTATGGTCCGGGCCTGATCCTGCGCCGTGTCAGCCCGCCAGTACTGCACTTTACCCCAGCCGAACAGCACCAGTGGCAGCAGCAGCAGGATCAGGCCCCAACCGAAGCGCCTCATTGCCCCATAGCGCCAATGGTCACGATCAGGCTCATCTGGCCGCTTCACCCAGACGCGCCACGCCCGGATACAACTGCGCCAACGTACGCCTGGCCTGGGCCGCTTGCACATAGGCATAAAGCAGATCCACCAGTTCCTGCAGGCCAAGGCGTCGCCCGGCCACGACGGGCGTGCACAACCACAGCCTGACGCGCAAGCCGCCCGCGACGACCACCGCGTCAGGCGAGGCCAGCGCCCTGAAACAGGCCGGTGCCAGCGCTGGTGCATGGCTGAACGCCGACACGGTAAAGATCAGCCGGGTGGTGAAGTAACCCTGCTCGACCTCGAAACCGTCGAAGGAATGCAGTGGGGTCGGCGCCTGCGCGTTGGCGAAGCACAGGGTATCTGGCGTTACGCTCAGCACTCGCTTGCCGTGCCGGCGGTATAGCACGACGGCGCAGGCTAGCCCCGCCACCCCGACGCCGGCCAGGCCGAGACCGAAACCAGACATCAGCCAGAGGACACCGCTGCTGGCACCGGGACTGAACTGCACCGCCAGAGCGGTCAGCCATATCCCCAGTGCACCGAACAGCAGGCCAATCACAGCGCAGGCCAGCGCCTTGCCGAGCGAGCGCTCCAGCAGTACAAAGCTGTCGGTGGGGCCATCAGCCTGCTCCTGCAGGTACGCGAGGTGGGCTTCGCGTTCGCCGTTATCCATCGGTCTGCAACAGATCCAGTTGCCGTTGCGCATGTGCCGCATCGCGGTAGGCCGCCAGCAGCGCGAGCACTTCCTCGTTCCCCAGCTTGCGTCCGTTGCTCGCCAGGCCTGCGGACATGATGCGGATCTGCGGTCGCGGTTTCTTCAACACCATGGCCTGGTTACCGAAGAACTGCAGTTTCACCACATGATGCTTTGGCAGGACGGCTTCGCTGCTCATTTCCAGCGTCTGCACCATGACCAGCCCTTCATCCTTGACCGAAACGTCTTCCACTTCCGCCAGGTCTACCGGTGCATCCAGCGTATCGACAAACAATTGCCGGCGGGTCAGGCGCATGAATACCTGGGTACCGGCATTACGGTGTTGCCAGGTCACCGCTGCTGCAATCAAGGTGATGAAGACACCAGCTGCAACTGCCCCCAAGCGTTCAGGGTTGAATGTCACGGCCGTGATGATCAGGGAACCCAGCAACAATATTGGCCCCCAGACCCGGTAACGCCGGGAGTTGGTGAACTCGCTCTGCTCGGGCACGCGCTCGATCACTTGCTTGAGCTCAGCGATCACTCGGTCGCGCTGGGCGGCACGGCTTTGCTCATAGTCCTGGCCGAGCGAGCCAGACAGTTCGGACAGCGGGTCGTTGAACTCGCCCATGGTCATTGCGCCTCCGTGTTCTGTGCTGCCAGGTAATCGGTAAGGAATGCCTGGGCATTGCCCTGATGCGACAGCCCTTCCGAATAGCCGACCTGCATTGCCTGAGCCTCACCCGGCAGATACAGTTCGCCGCCCCAGTTGCCCTGGATGATCAGCACAACGTATTTCTTGCCATCCACGGTGGTGGAGTAACGGGTATCCCTGCTGGTTTTCTCCACCTGCATTTTCTGGATGCGCATGTTCCAGTCGTGATCGACGCCCTCGATTTGTACCAGCGCTTCGTTGGCGGCGCGTTCACCGATGCGCAGCGTCCACACCTTGGCACCTTGCGTCCCCGTGTAGGCAATTACCTGGTCAGCCACTTCCGGCCGTTCTTCAGCGTGAACCTGGCCCAGCCACAGGCTGAGCGCAGCCACCAGAAGGGCAGTCCATTTGCGATAAGCGAGCATGTCTTTTCCATCCTGAATCGGAACAAACGCCCATTGAAATAAGCCTGGTCCGAATAGCCAACCCCGCTGACCGGTTCGCACAACAGACAGCGCCGTGCGCACAATGGCTGTCGCTGAAAATGTGCACGCGTTACCATTTCCGGCCATGCCGCCCTCAGCCAAGGATGCCTAGCGCACATGCGATCGATCAGCCCCTACCTCGACACCGACTTTTCATTCGATAGCCCCGGGTCACTCGCCGAGGCCGGTGTACTGGACGCGAGCAGCGCACGGGTGATGGGCAGCGCGTCCGGCCACTATCGGGCGCAGACGGTACACGACGGGTTGCAGTACTTCGATTGCAACCTGCAATTTCCGGAGCCGCTGAAGATCGACAAAGTGCTGCCGCAAAGCCTGTGCATCGTGCAGGTGTTCGACGGGGCGTGGCAGCACACGGTGGACGGAAGGCTCAACAGTTATGCCCCTGGCGAATTGCACATACTGGGCCTTGGTGAAAGCCTGGAGGCGCAGGACCAATTGCCCGCCAACAGTCACGCCCGTATGGCCGGGGTACGTATTGCTGGCGATTACCTGCACGAGCTGGCCCGGGACGACGCGCAGCTGAAGCCTCTGCTGGCGCTGGTCGCCGATGGCATGCGCTTCGACCAGTTGCCACAGTGCCCAGCGGTGAGCCGCCTGTTCCAGCAGCTCTATCTGTCGCCCTACACCGGCGGGCTCAGGCGCCTGCATTGCGAGAGCCTGAGCCTGGCCATCGTGCTGGAGCTGGCCAACCACCTGATCGGGCACAGGTCTGCCGAGAAGATTCAGGACCGGGGGCGCCGCGATCTGGCCGTTGAAACGCGCCGCCAGCTCGACGAAAACCTGAACGCCCCGCCCACTGCTGCAGCCCTCGCTCGCCAATTGGGGGTGAGCGAAACCACCATGCGCCGCGCGTTCAGCCACGAATACGGCCGGTCGCTCCTGCAATACGTTCGGCAACAAAGAATGGAACTGGCCCGCGCCCTTCTGCTGGAGCGTCGATGGCAGGTATCGCAGGTTGCCTACCATGTCGGCTACGCCAACCCTGCCAATTTCTGCCATGCCTACAAGGCGTATTTCGGGCATTCTCCCGGGGCCGAGTAGGGTTCCAGGCTCCCTGTATCTCGAATTTCAGTCAAAAAGATGTTTTCAACAAGCGCTGAAATTGGTGATTCGACTGAAAAACTTGACAGATTTTCATTAAAAGCCCTATTTTCAACGGATGATGAAATTAGCAGATCCAATGAAAATTGAAGAGCGGTCTGCCGATGCACTCCGCAGCATCCTGGCCGAGGTCCCGGCTGCCGAGCGGCTGGAAGTCAGCTTAGCCAAGCGAAACGACGAAATAGACCTGGTCGCCCAACTCGAGGTATTCGGCGAACGGCACACACTGGTAGCTGAGGTGAAATCAAATGCGCAACCTCGTCATGTTCGCGCTGCGCTACTCCATCTACAGGACTATGTACGGCGCCAGCCTGAGTCGGTAGTCCCTGTACTGATCGCGCCCTATTTGTCAGTCGAAGCTCAAGCATTGTGCAGGCAGTACAACGTCGCGTATCTCGACCTGGAGGGGAATGCCCGGTTTGCCTTTGGCACGTTCTTCATTTCTCGTCAGGTCGCCAGCAAACCAACAGCCGAACGACGTGAACTGCGCTCCTTGTTCAAGCCAAAGTCAGCTCAGGTATTACGGCGCCTTCTGCGTGAGCCTGCGCACCCATGGCGAGTTGCTGAGCTGGCGGAAGCAGCTGGTGTCAGTCTCGGCCTGGTGAGCAACGTTCGCTCAGGGCTGCTGGACCGTGAGTGGGCCGAACGCTCAGAGCAAGGGATATTCCTGTCTGATCCTGATGCTTTACTCGATGCCTGGCGCGAGGATTACGAACCGCCCCCACACAAACGAATAGGCTTTTACACGACGCTGCATGGCGCATTGTTTGACGAAGCTATCCGTACGCTTCATCCACAGCAAGACGGGAAAGTAACTGCAGCAATGGCTTCGTTTACCGCAGCAATGTGGCTGGCACCGTATGGACGCACTGGAACCCACTACTTCTACGCCGATTTGCAGGGGATGGAAAAACTGCGCTCGACTCTGAAACTATCTCCCAGTAACAAAGGGGAGAACGTGATCGTTTATCTGCTTGATGATCAAGGATTATTAGACGACATCGTGGAGCCCGCCCCCGGAGTCATTTGCACCAGCCCTGTGCAGACCTACCTTGATCTCTCCAAATCGGGAGAGCGAGGACGCGAGGCGGCTGATTTTCTTCGACAAGAGAAACTGAAATGGTCGAAATGAGCCAGTGGAAAGGCCGGCTATACATTTATCGCCAAAAAGTTCGACTGCGTAGAGGGCTTTGGCCCCACTTGTGTACGCGGCTTTGTTGAAGAAACACAGATCTTGGGCGATCGCACCCCAGAACAGTGGCAGCTAGATGCGTTTGGGCAGGTCGATGCGTGGCTTCGGGCTTTGGGTATTCGATAGCGAACAAGGACCAGAAAAAGGTTCCGACCGGAGCCAGCCTGCCAAATTGTCAGACTGCTAAAACCAGAAGCCCGCAATCAAGCGGGCTTCTGGACTTTGTACGCAAGTCGCTGCCGGTTTATGCCGGACGCGGGATCATTCCCACTCGATAGTGGCCGGCGGCTTGCTCGACACGTCGTAGGTAACGCGCGAGATACCGTCGATTTCGTTGATGATACGGCCGCTGACGGTTTCCAGCAGTTCGTACGGCAGGTGCGCCCAGCGCGCGGTCATGAAATCCACGGTCTCGACGGCACGCAGGGCCACGACCCAGGCGTAGCGACGGCCATCGCCAACGACGCCAACCGACTTGACCGGCTGGAACACCACGAATGCCTGGCTGGTCTTGTGGTACCAGTCGGCCTTGCGCAGCTCTTCGATGAAGATGTGGTCGGCGCGACGCAGGATGTCGGCGTATTCCTTCTTCACTTCACCGAGGATACGCACGCCCAGGCCCGGGCCCGGGAACGGGTGGCGGTAGACCATGTCGTACGGCAGGCCCAGCTCCAGGCCGATCTTGCGCACTTCGTCCTTGAACAGTTCACGCAGCGGCTCGACCAGCTTGAGGTTCATTTCCTCAGGCAGGCCACCGACGTTGTGGTGCGACTTGATCACGTGGGCCTTGCCGCTCTTGGCGCCAGCCGATTCGATCACGTCCGGGTAGATGGTGCCCTGGGCGAGGAACTGGATGTTTTCCAGCTTGCTGGCTTCGGCATCGAACACGTCGATGAAGGTGCGGCCGATGATCTTGCGCTTCTTCTCCGGGTCGGCTTCGCCGGCCAAGTTGTCGAGGAACTGCTTTTCAGCGTCGGCGCGGATGACCTTGACGCCCATGTTCTCCTTGAACATGGCCATCACCTGGTCGCCTTCGTGCAGGCGCAGCAGGCCGTTGTCGACGAATACGCAAGTCAGTTGGTCGCCGATGGCGCGGTGCAGCAGTGCGGCAACGACGGAGCTGTCGACGCCGCCGGACAGGCCCAGCAGGACGTTGGCCGAACCAACCTGCTCACGCACCTGGGCAATGGCGTCTTCGACGATGTTGGACGGAGTCCACAGGGCTTCACAGCCGCAGATGTCCTGCACGAAGCGGGACAGGATGCGACCGCCCTGCTTGGTGTGGGTCACTTCCGGGTGGAACTGCACGCCGTAGTAGCCGCGCGCGTCGTCGAACATGCCGGCGATCGGGCAGCTCGGGGTGCTGGCCAGTACGTGGAAGTTGCCCGGCATCTGGGTGACCTTGTCGCCGTGGCTCATCCACACGTCCAGGCCCAGTACGCCGTCGGCGTCGATGTGGTCTTCGATGCCGTCGAGCAGGCGGCTCTTGCCGACCACGTCCACGCGGGCATAACCGAATTCACGCAGGTCGGAACCTTCGACCTTGCCGCCCATCTGCTCGGCCATGGTCTGCATGCCGTAGCAGATGCCCAGCACGGGTACGTTCAGGTCGAACACCGCCTGCGGGGCGCGCGGGCTGTTGGCTTCGTGGACCGACTCGGGGCCGCCGGCGAGGATGATGCCGCGCGGGTTGAATTCGCGGATCGCTTCATCGTCCATGTCGAACGGATGCAGCTCGCAGTACACGCCGATTTCGCGCACGCGGCGGGCGATCAGCTGGGTGTACTGGGAACCGAAATCGAGGATCAGGATGCGGTGAGCGTGAATGTCGAGGGCCATGACTCAATCTCGTCAGTGGAAATCGGAAACGACGCGGGGCTGTCATGACAGCCCCGCATGCTTGTATTGCTTGAAGCCTCAGCCTACGCGGTAGTTAGGGGCTTCTTTGGTGATCTGCACGTCATGCACGTGGGACTCGGCCATGCCGGCACCGGTGATGCGCACGAATTCCGGCTTGGTGCGCATCTCTTCGATGGTTGCGCTGCCGGTGTAGCCCATGGACGAACGCAGGCCGCCCATCAGCTGGTGGATGATCGCGGCCAGGGCGCCCTTGTAGGGAACACGGCCTTCGATGCCTTCCGGTACCAGCTTCTCGGCGCCGGCCGAGGAGTCCTGGAAGTAGCGGTCGGACGAGCCTTGCGCCTGTGCCATGGCACCCAGCGAGCCCATGCCGCGGTAGGCCTTGTAGGAACGGCCCTGGAACAGTTCGACTTCACCCGGAGCCTCTTCGGTACCGGCGAACATCGAACCCATCATCACGCAGGAAGCGCCGGCGACGATGGCCTTGGACAGGTCACCCGAGAAGCGGATGCCGCCGTCGGCGATCAGCGGCACGCCAGTGCCTTCCAGTGCAGCGGCAACGTTGGCGATGGCGCTGATTTGCGGCACGCCGACACCGGCAACGATACGGGTGGTGCAGATCGAGCCCGGGCCGATACCGACCTTGACCGCGTCAGCGCCAGCTTCGGCCAGAGCCTTGGCGGCAGCGCCGGTGGCGATGTTGCCGCCGATCACCTGCACTTGCGGGTAGGTTTCCTTGACCCAGCGAACGCGGTCGATCACACCTTTGGAGTGACCGTGGGCGGTGTCGACCACCACCACGTCAACGCCAGCAGCCACCAGGGCGGCAACGCGCTCGCCGGTGTCCTTGCCGGTGCCGACCGCGGCGCCGACGCGCAGGCGACCCTGGTCGTCCTTGCTGGCCAGCGGGTAGGCCTTGGCCTTTTCGATGTCCTTGACGGTCATCATGCCCTTGAGGTTGAACTTGTCGTCAACGATCAGGACTTTTTCCAGGCGGTGCTTGTGCAGCAGCTCACGGACTTCGTTCTTGTCGGCGCCTTCGCGGACGGTGACCAGACGCTCTTTCGGGGTCATCACGTCGCGGACCTTGGCGTCCAGGCGGCTTTCGAAGCGCACGTCACGGGAGGTGACGATGCCGACCAGGTCGCCGTTCGCCAGCACCGGAACGCCGGAGATGTTGTTCAGGCGGGTCAGGTCGAACAGGTCGCGCACGGTGGCGTCGGCGTCGATGGTGATCGGGTCCTTGACCACGCCAGCCTCGAACTTCTTGACCTTGCGGACTTCGCTGGCCTGCTGTTCGATGGTCATGTTCTTGTGGATGATGCCGATGCCGCCTTCCTGGGCCATGGCAATGGCCAGGCGCGCTTCGGTCACGGTATCCATGGCAGCGGAAACCAGCGGAATGTTCAGCTCGATGCCGCGGGTCAAACGGGTCTTGAGACTGACTTCATTGGGCAGTACCTCGGAATAGCCAGGTACAAGGAGGATATCGTCGAAGGTCAGGGCTTCTTGGCTGATACGCAGCATCGCGGGGGCTCCCGGGCGGGAAAAATGGAAGCGCGCCATTATACTCATGCACGGCGCGCCGCTCAATGCAAAATAAGGGCCTTCGGTCAGCCTTGTGGCAGTTTTACCTGTACCACGGTCACCGGCTGGTCGAGCCAGTCGGCGAAGCTGTCGAGAAAGGCCTGGGTGAACCCGGCCTCGCCCCAGTTGTTGAAGATGAACCCCAGGTTGGAAAAGGCACATGGCTGCAGGTAAATGAAGCCATTGATGTCATCTTCGAAGCCGCACAACGGGCAGGTGAAGTTGTCGCTCACCGCCGGCATCCATTCTTCCAGGCTTTCGAACAGCGGCTCACCCACCTCGCGCCGGCACTCGGGGCAACCGGCCTCTTCGAGGAAACCTTCGGTAGGGGTATAGATGCAGCGCTTGAGCATTACCTCCAGGCCGTTGACCTGCTCGCCGAAGGGCAGTTTCTGCGGGTGCAGGGCCACTTTGCGGGCACCTTCGGCCAGGGCATGGCCCATGCGGTTGCCGGTGCGGCCACAGGTGGTCAGCTGTTCCTCGACGACTTTCTCGCGCACCAGCCAGCGCAGGATGGCGCGGGCCCGGGCTTCGTGCACCGGGACGGTAGACAGCTTGGGAACGATGATGCTCTGGGTGTTCATGAACGGGACAAGCCTGAAAAAACTGCGGTATTGGCGCAATTCTACCGCCTGCTCAGGCGCTCAGGTAGCGACCGATCAGCGCCAGGCCGCTGGCCAGCACCAGCCAGGTGACCAGGCGCACGAAAGCTTCGCGGGACAGCCGGTGGGTGAGCCTGCGCCCTACCCAGAGGCCGACGAGCATGACCGGCAACAGGCAGGCGGCGAGCAGCAGCAGGTTCTGGTCGGCATAGACACCTGCGATCAGGAACAGTGTCAGGCGCACCACCGTACTGCAACTGATCAGCGCGCTCTGGGTAGCGCGCACCTGCTCCTTCACCTCCAGCCGCGCGCTCAGGTACAGGGCATAAAGGAAGCCGCCGCTGCCGAACAAGGCACCGAACAGCCCGCCTGCCGTGCCCATCGGCATTGCCCAGAAACCCGACAAACTGGCCGGCCGCACCTTCACCGCCAGCCCGTACAAGGCATAGGCCGTGACGAACAGGCCCATCAGCAGCAGCAACAGGTCGGACTTCAGCTGTAGCAGGAATACCACGCCCAGCGTGCAGCCAATGGCCATGAACGGCAGCAGCCGCAGCAGTTCGCCGCGCACGACATCACGGCGCGAGGGCAACAGGTTGCCGAAGGCGGCGACGAAGTCCAGCAGCACCAGCAGCGGGATGATCCGCGACAGCGGCATGAAGTGGATCAGCACTGGGCCGGCCACCAGCGCGGTGCCGAAACCGGCGATGCCGAAGACGATGTAGGCAGCGCCGACACCAAGCAGGATGGACAGCCAGTCAAGGCCGGAAAACGACAGTTGGGCGAGCATGGCAGCAGCTCCTGGGAAGACAGGCAAAGGTTAGCCAGCCATGAGCCATGCCGACTAATATGCCTTTGTCGCCACACTCATCTCGAAAAGGCATGACATGACGTCGATCCGCCAATTGCGTTACTTCGTGGAAATCGCCGAATGCGGCAGCTTCAGCGCTGCCGCCGAGCGGCTGTACATCGCCCAGTCGGCGCTGAGCCGGCAGATCAAGGAACTGGAGCAGCAACTGGGCACGCCGCTGTTCGAGCGCACAGCGCGCCTGCCGCGGCTGACACTGGCTGGCCAGGCCTTCCTGGAACGGGCGCGGCGCTTGCTGGCCGACCTGGCGCAGGCCGAGAGGGTTACCCGCGATATTGGCGAAGGGTTGCAGGGCAGCCTGCGCCTGAACCACTCCAGTACCGTACCGCTGACCGGCCCGTTGCTGGCTCGCCTGGGCGGCTACTTGCGCGACAACCCAGGGGTTTCGCTGGAAATTGCCCAGCAGTCGTCGGAGGCGCAACTGGAGGATATCGCTGCCGGGCGGTTGGATATCGGCCTGCTGCGCTTGCCGGTGCTGCGCCAGCATGAAGGGGTGGTGCTGCATGAACTGTTCAGCGAACCCCTGCTGCTGGCGGTCGCCGCCGCGCATCCCTTGGCCAGCGCGCCACAGGTGAAACTGGAACAACTGCGGGAAGAGCGCTTCATTTCCATTCCGCACCGGGACCGTGGCGGGCTGAGCTACCTGTCGGCCTCGATGTGCATGGAGGCAGGCTTTTTCCCGCGCGCGGCGCAGGTGCTGTCGCGCAAGACCACCCAGTTGCAGCTGATTCAGGCGGGGTTTGGGGTGGCGTTGTTGCCGGAATGCATGCGTGAGATTGCGCCAGCCTCAGTCAGCTTCGTGGCGCTGGAAGGAGGGTGTAAGAGTACTGTGGCGATGGCTTGCAGGCGGGATGCAGGTTCGATGGTGCGCCAGTTCGTGACGGCGATGCAGGCCTGAAAGGCCTGCCCCCATAGAACTGCACATAACTCATTGAATTAGCAGGGCCCTGTGGGAGCGGCTTTAGCCGCGAACACCGGCGCAGCCGGTGCCATGCACCGCGTTGGATTCTTCGCGGCTA
>NZ_JBIGLU010000077.1:0-3260 GCF_043658375.1 Pseudomonas sp. PsB
CAGGGCCACGGCCAGGCCGTTCTGGCGCGGATAGCTGCCGAGCTTGCGCAGCATCAGCGAGGCAGTGACGGTGCCCTGTTTGATCGAGCTGGCCAGGCGCAGGATGTCGTCCCAATGGGCGCGGACGTGCTTGATGTTCAGGGTGCCGCCGATCAGCGGCCGCAGCGTCGGGTAGGTCTGCACGCCCTGCGGCACGTACAGCTTGGTTTCGCCGAGGTCGCGGATGCGCGGCGCGAAACGGAAGCCCAGCAGGTGCATCAGGGCGAAGACGTGATCGGTGAAGCCGGCCGTGTCGGTGTAGTGCTCCTCGATCCGCAGGTCGGACTCGTGGTACAGCAGGCCGTCGAGCACATAGGTGGAATCGCGCACGCCGACATTCACCACGCGGGTGCTGAACGGCGCGTACTGGTCGGAGATATGGGTGTAGAACAGCCGTCCCGGCTCACTGCCGTACTTCGGGTTGACGTGTCCGGTGCTCTCGCCCCGGCCGCCAGCCCGGAAACGCTGGCCATCGGAGGATGAGGTGGTGCCGTCGCCCCAGTGGGCGGCGAAGGCATGCTGGTACTGGTGGTTGACCAGCTCGGCCAGGGCCGCCGAATAGGTCTCGTCGCGGATGTGCCAGGCTTGCAGCCAGGACAGCTTGGCGTAGGTCAGACCGGGGCTCGACTCGGCCATCTTGGTCAGCCCGAGGTTGATCGCATCACCGAGGATCGCGGACAGCAGCAACGTCCGGTCTTTGGCCTCGGCCCCGTCCTTCAGGTGGGTGAAGTGGCGGCTGAAGCCCGTCCAGTCGTCCACGTCCATCAGCAGTTCGGTGATCTTGATGCGCGGCAGTAACTGACTGGTCTGGTCGATCAGCGCCTGCGCCCGATCCGGCACCGCCGCATCCAGCGGGGTGATCTTCAACCCGGACTCGGTGAGGATGGCATCGGGCAGCTCGTTGTCCTTGGCCAGGCGGGCGACAGTGGCCAACTGCTCGTCCAGCAGCTGCAAGCGCTCTTCCAGATACTGGTCGCTGTTCGGGTTGATCGCCAGCGGCAGGGCCTGTTCCCGCTTGAGCGCGGCGAACTTCTCGGCCGGCAACAGGTAGTCGTCGAAGTCGCGGAACTGCCGCGAGCCCTTGACCCAGATGTCGCCGGAGCGCAGGGCGTTCTTCAGCTCGGACAGGGCGCAGATTTCGTAGAAGCGCCGGTCGAGGCCTTCCGGGGTGATCACCAGTGGCTTCCAGCGCGGCTTGATGAAGGCGGTGGGAGCATCGGCCGGCACCTTGCGCAGGTTGTCGGCGTTCATCTCGCGCAGCGTCTGCACGGCTGCCAGCACGCCCTGCGCGGCCGGGGCGGCGCGCAGCTCCAATACCTCCAGCAGAGCCGGCGTGTAGCGGCGCAGGGTGGCGAAGTTCTCGCCGACCAGGTGCAGGTGGTCGAAGCCCTCCGGCCGGGCCAGCAGCTCGGCTTCGCTGACGCTCTCGGTGAACTCGTCCCAGGGGATCACCGCCTCGATGGCGGCATAGGGGTCGCTGCCGGCTTCCTTGGCCTCCAGCAGCGCCTGGCCGATCTTGGAGTACAGGCGCACCTTGTCGTTGATCGCCTTGCCCTGCTTCTGGAACTGCTGCTGATGCTTGTGCTTCGCGCCGCTGAACAGCTTGACTAGGATGCGGTCGTGCAGATCCACCAGCTCATCAATCACGGTTGCAGTGCTCTCCAGCACCACGGCGGCCAGGGTCGCATAGCGCCGCTGCGGCTCGAACTTGCCGAGGTCTTTGGGCGTCATCTGCCCACCCTCGCGGGCCAGCTTGAGCAGGCGGTTCTGGTGGATGTGCCGGCCCAGGACTTCGGGCAAGTCCACCAGCTGAAATGTCTTCAGCCGCTCGATGTGCTCAAGCATGTGCCGAGAGTTGGGTTTCAGCGGTGCCTGGCGCAGCCAGGTCAACCAGGTGATGCTGCTGCCGGCCTTGAGCTTCAACAGCTCGTCCAGCTTGGCCCGATGCGAGTCCGTGAGCGGTTCAACCAGGGCGCGGTAGACCCGCCGATTGGCCCGTGCAATGGCCTCCGAGCAAGCCCGGTCGATCACGCTCAACGCCGGCAGGATGCGTCGCTTCTGCCGCAGGCTCTCCAGCGCCTGGCCGGCCAGCAGCAAGCCCTTGTCGGTCTGCTGGGCCAGTTCGGTCAGCTCGCGCACCAGGGCGCGGAAGTCGGACAGGCCGAACGGGGCCAGTTGAAGGTAGGTGCGCAGTTCCTGGGCGTGCTCGCGACGGGTCACATCGCGCTCGCCGTACTTCGTCCAACTCGCCGGATCGGTCTGGACTTGCTTGGCCACCCACAGGATGACCGGTTCGGGCAGCTCGCTGTCAGTGCCCAACGCATAGCCGGGGTAGCGCAGCAGGCAGAGTTGCACGGCGAAGCCGAGGCGGTTGGCGTCGCCGCGCCGCTGACGGATCAGCGACAGGTCGGAGTCGTTGAAGGTGTAGTAGCGGATCAGGTCATCCTGGCTTTCTGGCAACGCGAGCAGGGTGCCCCGCTCCGTGGCCGAGAGGATCAAGCGACGCGGCATGTGTCAGTCGTCCGTGCGGAGGTACTGGTAGAGGGTTTCCCGGCTGATGTTGAACTCGCGGGCAAGCTGCGCCTTGGGCTCGCCGGCCGTCGCTCGCTGCCGCAGGGTAGCAGCCTGCTCATCGGACAGGGCTTTCTTGCGGCCCCGGTACGCGCCACGCTGCTTGGCCAAGGTGATGCCCTCACGCTGCCGCTCGCGGATCAGGGCGCGCTCGAACTCAGCGAAGGCCCCCATCACCGACAGCATCAGGTTGGCCATCGGCGAGTCCTCGCCAGTGAACACCAGGCCCTCCTTCAGGAACTCGATGCGCACGCCGCGTTGAGTCAGCTTCTGTACCAAGCGACGCAGGTCATCGAGGTTGCGGGCCAGCCGGTCCATGCTGTGCACCACCACTGTATCGCCTTCGCGGACGAAGCTCAGCAGCGCTTCGAGCTGGGGGCGCTGGGTGTCCTTGCCCGATGCCTTGTCGGTGAACACCTTGCTCACCTGTGTCTGTTCCAGCTGGCGTTCCGGGTTCTGGTCGAAGCTGCTGACCCGGACGTAGCCGATGCGGTGCCCCTGCACGATGTCTCCTTGGTTGAAGGCGGCTTAAGTGCTCCTTCTGTTCCGTTGTGCCTCAAACCCCGTTTCTGTCAGGCTGAAATCTATGACCTTCGCAGGCATGTGTCAAAAATGCGAAAGATGACTCTATTCTGACTAAGCGGCGCGGC
>NZ_JBIGLU010000078.1:0-3255 GCF_043658375.1 Pseudomonas sp. PsB
CGTGCCTGACGCTGAGCCGCAGTATCGCCTGATCACCAATCTGCTGGACCCGGCGCTGGCACCTGCCATCGAGATGGCGGCGCTGTACCACCGGCGCTGGAAGATCGGTGTGTCCAGATAAGGACACGTTATCCAGTCGGTGAAAGTCCGACCGAGGCAAAAGACTCAGTCCTCGTAGCTAGGGAGGCGTCATGGCGCGAAAGCAAGATGACGGAGCCCTCCGACAGTATGCTCAGAAAGGAGTGTATGCAACGCACCAGGTTGCAACGTGCAGTGAACGCAGATGTAGCCTCGTCACACGAAAACCCGGTGGCTGAGACGGTCGATAACGCGCGAAAGCAGCAAGAGTTGTCCGAAACGAGTCCGATACGGCAACTCTCACCGGCGGGGTATCAGCGGCGACATGGTGTGAAGGATAACGTGGAAACTGGAGAAGCCCTCGGCACCCGGCGGAGAAATCCCGTCGAGGAGATGTCCGCTATAACCGCGAGTGGGAAATGCGGGCATAGGTGCCAGGGTGACGGATCGGGTCGTAGTGTGCGCTGAGCAGCGCGTTGTTCAGGAGGGTTGAAGTCCCTCTGGCGCCCGGATGAGGGGTGCCATATCCGAAAGCGGGGGTAATGCCTCGCTGGCCGGAGAAAGGTGGAAGGTATGGAGAAGTCTAAACGGGCACGAAGGCGAAAGCCGGACACAGCCAAGGCAGACCTGAAGCCGCCACCTTGCGGTATTCCGGAGGGCAGGGTGTCCATCGCGAGGTGGAATCCGAAGGGCATGAGGAGAAGTACCGGGCCGTAATCGAGGGGGCGACCCCATGATGAACCGGTCGGCCAAAGGTGGGGCAAGGTCGAGCCCGCACTATGGGGGCGAAGGCGTTCTCATTCACCCACCGTATCAAGGTGTTTGCGGATGGCACGGTACGGAAGAACAGCGCGTGACCTCAGGAGAACTCGTCCGGTTCCCGGGTGGCACTGGGATAAGTGACCCTATAAGCGAGAGCGAAGTGGGAAACGAGGCCGGGCGAGTAGTCGGACAACCGAATAGTACCGAAAGCGTGGTGAAAGCCATGTGACCGCGCAAGCGGCAGCGGAGTGGGCTGGGGAAGGCGGTTGGCAGAGATGGTTGGAAACGGCAAGAACGTGAGATGAGTAAAGACGATGACGCGGACAAGTTCCTTAAGTGAAAGACCCAGAAGTCATGGTCCGAGGAGACTCGCGGACTGGTTGAATCCAACAGGAGAGAGGAAGGTTCACTCATTGGTGGACAAAGTCTACAAGCGCAAGAACTTGGAGATGGCCTGGCTGCGGGTGAAGCGCAATGCTGGGGCGGGGGGAGTTGACGAGCAAAGTGTGGAGGACTTCGAGTCGCGTCTGGAAGAGCAACTTGATCGCCTGCACGCGGAGCTCAGAGACGGGAAGTACGAGCCGCTCCCAGTATTGCAACAATTGATCCCGAAGTCCGGGCAGCCGGGAAAGTTTCGCCCGTTGGGTATACCGACTATTTACGATCGAGTATGCCAGCAGGCGCTGCTTAACCGGCTGGAACCGATCTTCGAGTCGGTGTTCGATGCAGCCAGCTTCGGATATCGGCGAGGAAGATCGACGAAGGATGCCCTGCGCAAGATCTGGAAGGAATTGGCCGAGGGGTATGAGTGGATCGTTGACGCGG
Organism: Pseudomonas sp. PsB; assembly: GCF_043658375.1. Classification (NCBI taxonomy): domain Bacteria; kingdom Pseudomonadati; phylum Pseudomonadota; class Gammaproteobacteria; order Pseudomonadales; family Pseudomonadaceae; genus Pseudomonas; species Pseudomonas sp. PsB. Next base: position 1,666 of record NZ_JBIGLU010000078.1, read on the forward strand.
ATCTGAAGAACTTCTTTGGGACCGTGGAGCACGAGAAGCTCCTTACCTTGGTAGGCCAACGTGTTTCGGACAGTCGCGTGCTGCGCTTGATTGAGCAGATGCTCAAGGCGGGCTGTATTGCCGAGGGTAAGCGGCTGGCAACTGAGCAGGGAACGCCTCAAGGCGGGGTGGTTTCACCGATCTTGAGCAACATTCTTCTCACTCCGTTTGACGGGGAGATGCGAAGGCGTGGCTATCGACTGACGCGGTACGCAGACGACTGGGTGGTGACATGTCGCACCCGGCCGGAAGCGCACCAAGCGTTAGAGCAAGCCAAAAGGATTCTGGCGGAGCTGGGTGTGACCTTGAACGAAAGCAAGACGCATATTGTTCACGTGTCACGTGGTTTCGAGTTTCTTGGGTACAAGATCAAGCGAGGCAGTCGTCGTCTTGCTCTGCCCTCTAGCAAGATCCGTAGCGGCACCCGTGAGGGCGACCTTTACGCGTATCCACGCGAGAAATCGATTCAGCACTTCAAGGATCAGATACGCAAGCGCACTCGGCGCAAGGCACCTGTGGATACACAGGGGCTGATCGCTGATATCAATCCGGTCATTCGCGGTTGGGGGTTGTACTTCTGTAAAGCCCACGTCCGCAAGCTCTTCGCCCGTCTCGACCGCTGGATCTTGCGGCGCATTTGGTCGCACCGATCCAAGCGCTGGCGTTGCAGGGGCTGGAAACAGCTACCAGAACGACGTCTTTATAGCGAGATGGGTCTTGTGCGCTTGGTCTTTCTGATACCTTCACTCAATCTGCGATGAAGGCGCATCTTTGTGAAAGCCGTGTGCGGGAGAACTGCACGCACGGTTTGAGCGGCGGACGGAGGCCAGCGCGCAAGCGCGCCTCCTCCGACCCGACAGTGTCGAAGCCCTTGTAATGAGGGTGGAGCGAAGGGGCAGCGTTATCCTACTGACGAATGTTGCCAACCGGCATTGCTTGGATGAGTGACATGAAATCAGCGAAACCGTATTGCATTGCGAAGCGGGTTGTGTGGGAGGCGTACCAGCTGGTGAGGGCCAACCGCGGAGCTGCGGGCGTGGACGATGAAACCATCGCCATGTTCGAGCAGAATCTCTCGGGAAATCTATACAAACTGTGGAACCGAATGTCATCGGGGTCGTACTTCCCGCCACCGGTGAAGCAGGTGGAGATTCCGAAGGCCAAGGGCGGCACGAGAAAATTGGGCATTCCCACTGTGTCTGATCGAATCGCGCAGACTGTAGTCAAGCTCATGATCGAGCCGATACTCGATCCGGTGTTTCATCCCGATTCTTATGGATACCGGCCGGGCAAGTCGGCGAAACAGGCGATTGCCGTGACGCGAAAGCGTTGCTGGAAATACGACTGGGTTGTTGAGTTTGACATCAAGGCGGCGTTTGACCAGATCGACCATGCGCTGCTGATGAAAGCAGTGCGGCGCCACATCAGGGAAGACTGGATCCTGCTGTACGTTGAGCGGTGGCTGTGCGCGCCGTTTGAAACCGCGGACGGGGAGCAGATACCCCGCACGAGGGGTACACCCCAGGGAGGCGTAGTTAGTTCGATCCTGAT
>NZ_JBIGLU010000009.1:0-175204 GCF_043658375.1 Pseudomonas sp. PsB
GCACAGGAGAGACTGGCCCGAAACAGATGTAGGAGCAGCCTTGTGCTGCGAAGCGCCGCGCGGGCGGCGCTCGATCTTGTAGGCGCCAGAAAACACAAGGCAGGCACCTCTCAAAGCCAATACCATCTCAAGACAGGCCCCTAGCCGCCCTGACGCACCCAACAACCAAACCCCAAAAACAAAGCGGGGAGGCCTGTCGCCCTCCCCGCTTCTGCTCATCCCTTACAAACTAGGGAAGGCAAACTGCGAAGCCTCATGGCTGGCACGCTGTGGCCAGCGCTGGGTGATCGCCTTGCGACGGGTATAGAAGCGCACACCGTCCGGGCCATAGGCATGCAGGTCACCGAACAGCGAGCGCTTCCAGCCACCGAAGCTGTGGTAGGCCACCGGCACCGGCAGCGGTACGTTCACACCGACCATGCCCACTTCGATCTCGTCGCAGAACAGGCGCGCCGCTTCACCGTCACGGGTGAAGATGCAGGTGCCGTTGCCATACTCGTGATCGTTGATCAGTTGCATGGCCTGCTCCAGGCTGTTCACACGCACGACGCACAGCACCGGGCCGAAGATCTCTTCCTTATAGATGCGCATCTCCGGGGTCACCTTGTCGAACAGGGTGCCACCGACAAAATAGCCATCCTCATTACCGGCCACACGGAAACCACGGCCATCCACCACCAGCTTGGCGCCAGCAGCAACACCGTCATCGATATAGCCCACCACCTTGTCACGGGCAGCAGCCGTCACCAGCGGGCCCATGTCCAGGCCGCACGAGGTGCCGGCACCAATCTTCAGGGCCTTGATCTGCGGTTCCAGCTTGGCAATCAGGGCGTCTGCCACCTGGTCACCCACGCACACCGCCACCGAAATGGCCATGCAACGCTCGCCGCACGAACCATAGGCAGCCCCCATCAGTGCGCTCACGGCATTGTCCAGGTCGGCATCCGGCATCAGCACCGCGTGGTTCTTCGCACCACCCAGGGCCTGCACACGCTTGCCGCGCTTGGTGCCTTCGGCGTAGATGTACTCGGCGATCGGAGTCGAACCTACGAAGCTCAGGGCCTTCACTTCCGGCGCTTCGATCAGCGCATCCACCGCTTCCTTGTCGCCGTGCACCACGTTGAGGATGCCCTTCGGCAGGCCGGCTTCCAGCAGCAGCTGGGCGATGAACAGGGTCGAGCTCGGGTCGCGCTCGGAAGGCTTGAGGATGAAGGCGTTGCCGCAGGCGATGGCCAGTGGGTACATCCACAGTGGCACCATGGCCGGGAAGTTGAACGGGGTAATACCGGCAACCACGCCCAGCGGCTGGAAGTCGGACCAGGCATCGATATTCGGGCCGACGTTGCGGCTGTACTCGCCTTTCAGTACTTCCGGCGCGGCGCAGGCGAACTCGACGTTCTCGATACCACGCTTCAGTTCACCGGCAGCATCCTCTAGGGTCTTGCCGTGCTCTTCGCTGATCATCTGCGAGATACGCGCTTCGTTCTGCTCCAGCAGTTGCTTGAAGCGGAACATCACCTGGGCGCGCTTGGCCGGTGGTGTGTTGCGCCAGGCCGGGAAGGCAGCCTTGGCCGAGTCGATCGCTTCCTGCACGGTCGCGCGGCTGGCCAGCTCGACCTTGCGCACGGCCTGGCCGGTGGACGGGTTGAAGACATCGGCGGTGCGCTCACCCTTGGTAACCAGTTCGCCGTGGATCAGGTGCTGAACAATGCTCATGCAAAACTCCAGATAAAGAAGGTTGAGGCAGGCGCGCGGTGTGCTCACGCGCCTGGCATCAGAATCGGAAAGATCAGTCGATCAGGTTCAGGGTTTCGCCTACTGCGTCGAACAGGCGATCCAGTTCCTGCGGCGTGGTGTTGAAGGTTGGGCCGAACTGCAGGGTGTCGCCACCGAAGCGTACATAGAAGCCTGCCTTCCACAGTTTCATCGCCGCTTCGTACGGACGCACGATGGCATCACCGTCGCGGGCAGCGATCTGGATCGCGCCGGCCAGGCCGTAGTTGCGGATATCGACGATGTTCTTGGTGCCCTTCACGCCATGCAGCAGCTTCTCGAAGTGCGGCGCCAGCTCGGCGGCGGCCTGCACCAGGTTTTCCTTCTGCAGCAGGTCCAGCGCGGCGATACCGGCGGCGCAGGCTACCGGGTGGGCCGAGTAGGTGTAGCCGTGCGGGAATTCCACGGCGTACTCCGGGGTCGGCTGGTTCATGAAGGTCTGGTAGATCTCGCTGCTGGCGATAACCGCGCCCATCGGGATGGCGCCGTTGGTCACCTGCTTGGCGATGCACATAAGGTCCGGGGTCACGCCGAAGGCTTCGGAGCCAGTCATAGCGCCCATGCGGCCGAAGCCGGTAATCACTTCGTCGAAGATCAGCAGGATGTTGTGCTGGGTGCAGATTTCACGCAGGCGCTTCAGGTAACCCTTCGGCGGCGGCAGAACACCAGCCGAACCTGCCAGCGGCTCGACGATCACGGCAGCGATGTTGGAGGCGTCGTGCAGCTCGATCAGCTTGAGCATCTCATCAGCGAGGGCAATACCACCCTCTTCCGGCATGCCTTTGGAGAAGGCGTTGACCGGCAGCACGGTGTGAGGCAGGTGGTCGACATCCAGCAGCTGACCGAACAGCTTGCGGTTACCGTTGACGCCACCGAGGCTGGTGCCGGCGATGTTCACGCCGTGGTAGCCGCGAGCACGGCCGATAATCTTGGTCTTGGTCGCCTGGCCTTTCAGACGCCAGTAGGCACGCACCATCTTCAGCGCGGTGTCGGCACACTCGGAACCGGAGTTGGTATAGAACACATGGTTCAGGTCGCCCGGGGTAAGTTCGGTGATCTTCTCGGCCAGCTGGAACGACAGCGGGTGGCCGAACTGGAAGGCCGGGGAGTAGTCCAGTGTGCCGATCTGACGAGCCACCGCTTCGGTGATTTCCTTGCGGGTGTGCCCGGCGCCGCAGGTCCACAAACCGGACAGGGCATCGAAGATCTTGCGCCCCTGGTCGTCGAACAGGTAGCTGCCTTCGGCCGCCACGATCAGGCGTGGGTCGCGCTGGAAGTTGCGGTTGGCGGTGTAGGGCATCCAGTGCGCATCCAGCTTGAGCTGGCTGGCGATACCGGCGGGGGCGGTTTCGGGCATGTTCATCGGCGGTTCCTCGGAAGACGATTAGGCAACGATGGATGTTGTTGCAGCTAAATTGGCACGGCGATAAAGTCTGGAAAAGCCAACATTTCTAATCTTCAGACAGGCCTTGACTAAACTAATGAGCCGACGCCCCGATCCACTCGCCCAAGTCAGCGATTTTGACATCCGTCTGCTGAAGATCTATCGCAGTGTCGTAGAGTGTGGCGGTTTCTCGGCCGCCGAAAACGTGCTGGGCATTGGCCGTTCGGCCATCAGCCAGCAAATGAACGACCTTGAGCAACGCCTTGGCCTGCGCCTGTGCCAGCGCGGACGCGCCGGGTTCTCGCTGACCGAGGAAGGCCGCGAGGTCTACCACTCGGCGCTGCAACTGCTCAGCGCTCTGGAAAGCTTTCGCACCGAGGTCAACGGCCTGCACCAGCATTTGCGTGGCGAGCTGAACATTGGCCTGACCGATAACCTTGTGACGCTGCCGCACATGCGCATTACCCATGCCCTGGCCGAGCTCAAGGACCGCGGCCCCGATGTGCGCATCCAGATCCGCATGATCGCACCCAGCCAGGTCGAGCACGGCGTGCTTGATGGCAGCCTGCATGTCGGCGTGGTGCCGCAGACCAGCCCGCTGTCGGGCCTCGAGTACCAGCCGCTGTACAGTGAGCGCTCGCTGCTGTACTGCGCAGTCGGCCACCCGCTGTTCTATGCAGATGACCAGCAGATCGACGACGACCGCCTCAACAGCCAGGAAGCCATCACCCCCACCTTCCGCCTGCCGGCCGAAATCCAGGCGCATTACCAGGCACTGAATTGCACGGCCAGTGCTTCGGACCGCGAAGGCATGGCGTTTCTCATCCTTACCGGGCGCTACATCGGCTACCTACCAGACCACTACGCCACGTTCTGGGTGCAGCAAGGCCGCTTGCGTGCCCTCAAGCCCCGGGAACGCTTCTATGATCTGAGTCTCAGCTGGGTAACGCGCAAGGGCCGGCGGCCGAACCTGGTACTGGAAAGCTTCCTCGAAAGCCTGGCTGCGACACGCTGATGCCAGTCTGTGCCGCAAACGCTTGTCACTTCGGCACAGGCAGGTAATCTTGTCCGACAGCCGCAGCCACTGACCCGTACGGAATCGTCCATGACCCTAGAAGTCCCTGCGCATCGCCTCTCCGCCTCGGGCAAGCCCGCGGGCCGCATCCGCCAGAAGAACGAACAGGCCATTATCCAGGCCGCCGAAGACGAGTTTGCCCGCCATGGTTTCAAGGGCACCAGCATGAACACCATCGCCCTCAAGGCGGGGTTGCCCAAGGCCAATCTGCATTACTACTTCACCAACAAGCTGGGCCTGTACATTGCAGTACTCAGCAACATCATCGAGTTGTGGGACAGCACCTTCAACGCCTTGAGCGTCGACGACGATCCGGGCGAAGCCCTGAGCCAGTACATCCGCACCAAGATGGAGTTCTCCCGGCGCAACCCGCAAGCCTCGCGGATTTTCGCCATGGAAGTGATCAGCGGCGGCACCTGCCTGAGCGAATACTTCAGTGCCGACTACCGCGAATGGTTCCGCGGCCGGGCCGCGGTGTTCCAGGCCTGGATCGAAGCCGGAAAGATGGACCCGGTCGACCCGGTGCACCTGATCTTCTTGCTGTGGGGCAGCACCCAGCACTACGCCGACTTTGCCACCCAGATCTGCCAGGTAACCGGCCGCAGCCGCCTGACCAAGCAGGACATGGAAGACGCGAGCAACAATCTTATCCACATCATTCTGAAGGGCTGCGGCATCAAGCCGGCTGCCTGATCGTCATTTATGCCATCTACCCTGCTCGACCTCTGCGAATACCGCGAGGAAATCCGCAAAAGCCGCTTCATCACCCTCGCCGGGCCGATCAGCAGTGCCGCCGACGCGATGAGTTTCATCGAACGCCACAGCGACCTGGCCGCCACCCACAACTGCTGGGCCTGGAAGCTTGGCGCCCAGTACCGCAGCAGCGATGACGGCGAACCTGGCGGTACCGCGGGGCGGCCAATCCTCGCGGCCATCGAAGCACAGGACTGCGACCAGGTGGTGGTGCTGGTGATCCGCTGGTATGGCGGTATCCAGCTGGGCACCGGCGGCCTGGCCAGGGCCTATGGCGGCGGTGCCAACAAGTGCCTGCAACAGGCACCCAAGCGGCTGCTGGTGCAGCGCAGCGAATTCACCTGCAGTTGCAGTTTCAGCGAACTGGCGCTGGTGAAGCTGCGCTTGGCGGAGGTTGACGGCCTGGTCCTGGACGAGCAGTTCACCGCCAATGGCGTGGACCTGTTGATTGCACTGGGTGACGCCCACCTGGCGCCACTGCAGCAGCAGTTGGCCGACTTGAGCCGCGGGCGCATTCTGCTCGAAGCACGCTGAACATTGCCCACAACAACTGTGGGCCGGCCTGTGGATAAGCTTGGGGCACTCGCTTGCAGGCGGCATTACTCAAGGGCTGCAGAGCCTTGATCATATTTTGATCACCATTTGATGACAGCCGCAAACCGTTGATGCTCCTGACGTTATCCCCAGGCCCACAGCCTGCGTAGCCCTGCACAGCCATCTGCGCTTGCACACAATAACTGTGGACCAGCTTGTGGATAACCCGTGCGCCAACAAGCCGAAGGCCACGCCGCACAAGGGCCTGAGGCAACTGGTGATTTTTCGTACAACCTACGACAAGGCGCCCGGCACCACAGTGCATTATCCTCAATACCTTTCTTTGCCAACCGATCACGGAGCGCATCCACATGGCTAACGCAAAAAACGCACTTATCATCGGGGCCTCTCGCGGGCTGGGCCTGGGCCTGGTGCAACGCCTGCAAGAAGACGGCTGGAACATCACCGCCACCGTACGCAACCCGCAGCAGCCCGGCGCCCTGGCGGATGTATCCGGCGTGCGCATCGAACAGCTGGAAATGAACGACACGGCCCAGCTCGATGGCCTGAAGCAACGCCTGCAAGGCCAAGTGTTCGACTTGATATTCGTCAACGCCGGGGTCATGGGCCCCCTGCCGCAGGACCTGGAGGCGGTACAGAACAAGGACATCGGCGACCTGTTCATGACCAACGCCGTGGCGCCGATCCGCGTGGCCCGCCGCCTGGTCGGCCAGGTACGCGAAGGCAGCGGCGTGCTGGCCTTCATGAGCTCGATCCTGGGCAGCGTGACCATCCCCGATGGCGGCGAAATCTGCCTGTACAAGGCCAGCAAGGCGGCCCTGAACTCGATGATCAACAGCTTCGTCGTCGAGCAACAACGCCCCGACCTGTGCGTGCTGGCCATGCACCCGGGCTGGGTGAAAACCGACATGGGCGGTGAAAACGCCGAGATCGACGTGCTGACCAGCACCCGCGGCATGCTTGAACAGATCAAGGCGCAAAGCGGCAACGGCGGCCTGCGCTTCATCAACTACAAGGGCGAACCCTTGGTCTGGTGATTCACCAGGTCGCAGCCTGGCCGTGCGCAATGCCCGGCCAGGCTCTGTAGAATGGCGGCAACCGTACCTGATCGAGATGACCCACCATGTATGACTGGTTGAACGCCCTGCCCAAGGCCGAACTGCACCTGCACCTGGAAGGCTCGCTGGAGCCCGAGCTGCTGTTCGCCCTGGCCGAGCGCAACAAGATCGCCCTGCCGTGGGCCGATGTGGAGACCTTGCGCGGTGCCTATGCCTTCAACAACCTGCAGGAGTTCCTCGACCTGTATTACCAGGGCGCCGACGTGCTGCGCACCGAGCAGGACTTCTACGACCTGACCTGGGCCTACCTGCAACGCTGCAAGGCGCAGAACGTGATCCACACCGAACCGTTCTTCGACCCACAGACCCACACCGACCGCGGCATCCCCTTCGAAGTGGTGCTCAACGGCATCAACCAGGCGCTCAAGGACGGTCGCCAGCAACTGGGCATCAGCAGCGGCCTGATCCTCAGCTTCCTGCGCCACCTCAGCGAAGATGAGGCACAGAAAACCCTCGACCAGGCCCTGCCGTTCCGCGATGCGTTCATCGCCGTTGGCCTGGACAGTTCGGAAATGGGCCACCCACCGAGCAAGTTCCAGCGCGTGTTCGACCGCGCCCGCAGTGAAGGCCTGGTCGCCGTTGCCCATGCCGGCGAGGAAGGCCCGCCCGAGTACATCTGGGACGCCCTGGACCTGCTGAAGGTCAAGCGTATCGACCACGGCGTGCGCGCCATCGAGGACGAGCGCCTGATGCAGCGCATCATCGACGAGCAGATCCCGCTCACGGTGTGCCCGCTGTCGAACACCAAGCTGTGCGTGTTCGACCACATGAGCCAGCACAACATCCTCGACATGCTCGAGCGCGGCGTGAAGGTCACGGTCAACTCTGACGACCCGGCCTACTTCGGTGGCTATGTCACCGAAAACTTCCACGCCCTGCACACCCACCTGGGCATGACCGAAGACCAGGCCCGTCGCCTGGCCCAGAACAGCCTGGATGCCCGGCTGGCCTGAGTGATCTGACCGCGATCGCGGTCAACCGACCTGCAATGTCGGCACGCGGGCAATGCGATTGATCTGCTGGATACCCAACGCAGAAATATGCAATGCCCGCGAGTCCTCGGCCTCGCGCATCCAGCCAGATTGCAGGAACAGCCGGAACAAGGCCTGCCCCAGCACGCCACCCAGGTGCGGCCCCTGGTCGTTCCACTCGGTGCAGCGGCAGATCACACAGCCACGTTGCTGATGCGGCGCCAAGGCATCGATGTAGACCCCGACCAAAGCCAACTGCGTCCGCCCCTCCTCGCTTACCATCAGCTGTCGACCACTACCCTCCAGCCAGCCGGCCACCACCAGACGGTGATACAGCTCGCCGGCCAGTTCCCCGCCCAGGTGATCGCCACAGCGACGCGCCCTGCGTATCGACATGGGCAGCGGTGATACCGGCGCCTTGGCCCGCTCCCCCCTGGCGCTCTCCAACTGGACACTGGCCAGCGCCTCCACCGCTGCCCCGACTTGCGGGGTGGCCAGCCGGAAGTAGCGCTTGCGCCCCCGCGCTTCGTGCCGGAGCAAACCGGCCGATGACAACAACGAAAGGTGAGCGCAGGCCGATGACGAGGTCAGGCCTGTCATTACCGCGAGCTCGTTGGCCAGCCGCGGCGTGCCATCGATCAATGCCCACAACATGGCACTGCGCTTGGGGTCGGCCATCAGGCTGGCAATCTGGCTGATACTGCTGGCTGCGTTCATGTCCCTGTAACTCCCTGCAAGTTCACTGTGTGGATGCGATGGCCACCCCTGGCAGGGAAGCGCCTCTCGCTGGCACTGGCCTGGTTCGCCAGTATAAGCCGCAAAAAACGCCATTCAGGCAGCGTTGCGCAGTGGCACCAACGGCAAAAAACCACTGGGTATGCCTACCCATGGCAAGCAGTGAAACAGTGCGTGAAAGCTGCCCGGGCCGCGCGGGCAAGCAGCCCGGCCCACATGGCGGGAGCAAGGGAACCACAGGCGGAAAAAACACCGGATGCAACTTCGGACGCGGCCGACAACCAATTTCCACAAGTAGCGCAAGCCAAAGCGAAGGTTCCACGTGTTTGCGGGCATTGCACCCGAGCAGGAAAAAACATGTAGAAAACGTTCTTGCCGACCGTCAGTCAGGACACTGTTTCAGGTCATGGCAGGCACAAGGTGCAGCGCTACACTTCATCCGCTCTCCCCCCTTTGGAGGTATGCCGCGATGAAAATTGTCGTCAGTGCGTCGAGCCGAAACCCCGCCTGCCCCTGGCAGGTCCAGCTCGATCAACACGTGGTCAGTTTCCGCAGCGAGGCCGAGGCGCGTGCCTTCGTCGCCACGTTGGAAACCCGCCTGCAGGCACCTCACCCGCTTATGCGGGAGCCTTGGCCGGCAAGCGTCGGGTCAGCAGCGCGACACTGACCACCAGCGCCCCGCACAGGCTGATCACCAGCGCCATCGGCACCGCACTGCCATCATGCAGCAGCCCGACCAGCGCCGCTGCGCCGGCGGCGACGCTGAACTGCAGGCAGCCCATCAGCGCCGAGGCACTGCCAGCACGCGCGCCCTGCCCGCTCATGGCACAGGCAGAGGCGTTGGGGATGATGCAGCCGAGGCTGGAGATGCAGACGAACAGCGGTACCAGAAGTGGCCACAGCTGAGTTGGCCGCAGTGCCGCCACGCCCAGCAACGCCAGGCCCGCAACCAGGTACAACCACACCGCACGCGCCAGCAGGAACGCCGGCCCGCGCTTGGCCAGCAAGCGTGCGTTCACCTGCGCCACCAGGATAAAGCCGGCGGCATTGGTGCCGAACAACCAGCCGTAATGCTCGGCCGGCACGCCGTAGAGCTTGATGAACACGAAAGGTGAACCGGCGATGTAGGCAAACATGCCGGCGATGGCGATACCACCGGTCAGGGCATGGCCGACGAACACCCGGTCAGCGAGCAGGCGCAAGTACTGGCGCAAGGCGCCAGACAGCGGTTGCCGCGGTATGTGCTCGGGCAGGCTTTCCGGCAGGCCCAGGCTGACCGCCAGCAGGCAGCCGGCACTGAACAGGCTCAGGGCGAGGAAGATCGATTGCCAGCCGGCCACGTTCACCAGCACCCCGCCCAGCATCGGTGCCAGGATCGGCGCCAAGCCCATGACCAGCATCAGCTGCGAGAACACCTTGGCCGAGGCCACCGGGTCGCACTTGTCACTGACGATGGCCCGCGACAACACCATCCCGGCGCAACCGCCCAGCGCCTGGACGAAACGCGCCAGCACCAGGGTGTCGAGGTTGGGGGCATAGGCACAGGCCAGTGACGCCAGGGTGAACAGGGTCACCCCGAACATCAGCGGCTTGCGTCGGCCAAAGCGGTCGGCCACCGGCCCATAGGCCAGTTGCCCGATGGACAGGCCAAGGAAGTAGGCGGCCAAGGTGGACTGGACGTGTTTTTCATCGGTGGCGAACGCCTGCGCCATGGCCGGGAAGGCGGGCAGGTAGAAGTCGATCGCCAAGGGCCCGAACGCACTGAGTGCGCCCAGGATGAGCACCATTCGCAGGTTCATCTGGAATCCATAGCAGGCTAAGCAAGTGCTCGATTCTACCTGCTGTGGGCCCTATCGACATGAAAACATTTGCAACAATACAGGCCCTGGCGCGGCCCCTGTAGGAGCGGCCTTGTGTCGCGATGGGCCGCAAAGCGGCCCCAGCAATTTATGCATCGATGCCAATATCCTGGGGCCGCTTTGCGGCCCATCGCGACACAAGGCCGCTCCTACAGGGCTCAGCGCATGGCCTGATCAGGCTACGTCGGCCTGATAACCCTCATCGCGAATGGCCGTGAGAATCCGCTCCTGAGCCAACTCGCTCTGCACCCTTACCTGCCTGGCCGCCAGGTCGACCTCCACCTTGGCCGCGGCATCCTGCTCCTGCACCGCCCGGGTCACGGCTTTCACGCAATGGCCGCAGGTCATGCCTTGTACATTGAACACTTGCATGGGGGTTACCTCCTTCAGGTTTTCCACGAGTCTCAAGCTTGCCATCGGGGCAAGGTCAAGATCTGCCGACAACAGCCGGGGTGGAAATCCGCGCGCGCGTCGGCCAAGCTGCGTCTTTGATGATCACGCAAGCAGGAGATTCTTCATGTTCAGGGCAGCATTGGGCGTCGTCGGGCTATTGAGCACGCTGGCTGCAGTGCCACCGGCCAGTGCCGAGGGCAACTCGGACTACAGCGTGCTGATCATTTCCCGGGAGCGCCTGGAAGTGGCCACCAGTTGCGAAATCGGCATCTACCTCAACGACCAGCTCTCCGGGCGCGTGTTCCAGGAGCAATCCACCTCGTTCAACCTGCCGCCCGGCCCGGTGGACGTGCGCCTGCGCCTGCTGCCCGGGCAAATGCCCGGCTGCGCCGCGGGTGTCGAGGACCAACGCAGCACACGACTGAACCTGCAGGCGGGCCAGATCAACAAATACCGCATCGCCATGGGGCAATATGGGCTGGAGTTGAAGCGAGCCGGCCTGGGCTATTGACCTTACCTGCATGGCAAGGTTGATGCTGGAGGCCTGTCCAAGGAGGAGAGCCATGCCCGCATCCACCACATACGACCTGCCGATCTCCGGCATGACCTGCGCCAGCTGTGCCGGCCGGGTCGAGCGCGCCCTGCGCAAGGTCACCGGCGCTGAACAGGTCAGCGTCAACCTCGCCACCGAACAGGCCCGGGTCCAGGCCCCGGCCAACAGCTTGCCCGCGCTGGTCGACGCCGTACGCGAAGCCGGCTATGGCGTGCCCACCCGCACCGTCGAACTGCAGATTGGCGGCATGACCTGCGCCAGTTGCGTCGGCCGCGTAGAGCGCGCCCTCGGCAAGCTGCCGGGGGTTGAACAGGTCAGCGTCAACCTGGCCAGCGAACGCGCGCACCTCGAAGTGCTCGCGGCCCTCGACGACAACCTGCTGATCGACGCCGTGCAAAAGGCCGGCTACAGCGCCAGCCTGCCGCAAACCGCCAGGGACGACCAGCACGCTGCCCAGCACCGCCTGCGTAACGAACGCCTGGCGGTCGGCGCAGCGTTGCTGCTCGCCCTGCCGTTGGTGGTGCCAATGCTGGTGCAGCCGTTTGGCGTGCACTGGATGTTGCCAGCGTGGGTGCAGTTCCTGCTGGCCACGCCGGTGCAGTTCATTCTCGGCGCGCGGTTCTACGTGGCCGCCTGGAAAGCCGTGCGCGCCGGGACTGGCAACATGGACCTGCTGGTAGCCCTGGGCACCAGCGCCGGCTACGGCCTGAGCCTGTACCAGTGGGCGCAGGCCCCCACCGGCATGGCCCCTCACCTGTACTTCGAAGCCTCGGCCGTGGTGATTGCCCTGGTGCTGCTGGGCAAGTACCTGGAAAGCCGTGCCAAGCGCCAGACCGCCAGCGCCATCCGTGCCCTCGAGGCCCTGCGCCCGGAACGGGCCGTGCGCCTGGTCGATGGCCGGGAAGAAGACGTGGCCATTGCCCAACTGCGCCTCGGCGACCTGATACTGGTCAAACCCGGCGAGCGCTTCCCGGTCGATGGCGTGGTCGAAGACGGCAGCAGCCATGCCGATGAAGCCTTGATCAGCGGCGAGAGCCTGCCGGTGCCCAAGCAGCCCGGCGACAGCGTCACCGGTGGCGCCATCAACGGCGAAGGCCGGCTGCTGGTACGCACTCAGGCACTGGGCACCGAAACCGTGCTGGCACGCATCATCCGCCTGGTGGAAGACGCCCAGGCGGCCAAGGCACCGATCCAGAAGCTGGTCGACCGGGTCAGCCAGGTATTCGTCCCGGCAGTGCTGGTACTGGCGCTGATTACCCTGGTCGGTTGGTGGCTGGCCGGCGCGCCACTGGAAACCGCGCTGATCAATGCCGTCGCGGTACTGGTCATCGCCTGCCCCTGCGCCCTCGGTCTGGCCACACCCGCCGCGATCATGGCCGGCACCGGGGTCGCCGCCCGCCATGGCATCCTGATCAAGGACGCCGAAGCCCTGGAGCGCGCCCATGCGGTCAACCGTGTGGTGTTCGACAAGACCGGCACCCTCACCTCTGGCAGCCCGCGCGTTGTCCACAGCCAGGCGCAGGTGGGCAGCAGCGCCGACCTGCACCGCCTGGCCGGTGCCCTGCAGCGCGGCAGCGTACACCCGCTGGCCAAGGCGGTACTGGATGCCTGTGCCGAACAGGGTCTGGATGTGCCTGACGTTGCCGACAGCCAGTCGCTGACCGGGCGTGGTATCGCCGGGCGCGTGGAAGGCCGCGAACTGGCCCTGGGCAACCGCCGCCTGCTCGATGAAAGCGCCCTGCCACCCGGCGACCTGGCCGCCAAGGCCCAGGCCTGGGAAGCCGAGGGGCGCACCCTGTCATGGCTGATCGAACGCGGCGCACAGCCGCGGGTGCTGGGCCTGTTCGCCTTTGGTGACAGCCTCAAGCCCGGTGCCGCGCAGGCGATCGATACCCTGCACGCGCAACACATCAGCAGCCACCTGCTGACCGGCGACAACCGCGGCAGCGCCAAAGTGGTGGCCGATGCCTTGGGCATCGACGACGTGCATGCTGAAGTGCTGCCGGCCGACAAGGCCGCGACCGTGGCTGCACTCAAGCAGGATGGCGTGGTCGCCATGGTCGGTGATGGCATCAATGATGCGCCGGCGCTGGCCGCCGCCGATATCGGCATTGCCATGGGGGGCGGTACCGACGTGGCCATGCAGGCCGCCGGCATCACCCTGATGCGCGGCGACCCACGCCTGGTACCGGCCGCCCTGGAGATCAGCCGCAAGACCTATGCGAAGATCCGCCAGAACCTGTTCTGGGCGTTCATCTATAACCTGATCGGCATCCCGCTGGCCGCGCTGGGTTACCTCAACCCGGTACTGGCCGGCGCCGCCATGGCCCTGTCCAGCGTCAGCGTGGTGAGCAACGCGCTATGGCTCAAGGCGTGGAAACCCACCAGCAACACCCAGGAGGCTCCATGAACATCGGCCAGGCCGCCCGCCGCAGCGGGCTCAGCACCAAGATGATCCGTTACTACGAGTCCATTGGCCTGCTCAAGCCCGCCACGCGCAGCGACAGCGGCTACCGCCTGTACCAGGCGGAAGACTTGCACAGCCTGGCCTTCATCAAGCGCTCCCGCGACCTGGGCTTTTCCCTCGAAGAGGTCGGCAAGCTGCTGACCTTGTGGCAGGACCGCCAGCGCGCCAGCGCCGATGTGAAAGCGCTGGCCACGCAGCACATCGCTGAACTGAACCGGCGCATCGAAGAGCTGGTGAGCCTGCGCGACACCCTCGGCGAACTGGTCTCGCACTGCCAGGGAGACGAGCGCCCGGACTGCCCGATCCTGAAGGACCTGGCCAATGGTGCTACGGGCGGCTGCTGTCACTGAGCCACCCCGCGCCCCTTTGGTATGCCATATACGTCCAAACACGACCGAATAGTCACCAACTGCGACTTTATCCAATAAATACGGGCGTTTCCCTACATTAAACCCGGATGCTGCCGATGCAATTGTTACCTGCCTCGTGTATCGAAAATAAAAAATCCGGGAGCGTCGATGAGCATCAAACAGAAACTGACCTGGGCATTCGCGGTCATCGCCGGCTTGCCCATCGTCCTTGTGGCCACCCTGGTGGTCCTCAACCTGCGTGGCGAAGCCCGCGACGGATTCCTCGATGGCAGCAGCCGGGAAATCCGCCAGGTCAGCAACGCGATGAACATCTTCTTCCAGGGCATCAACCAGAACGTCGAGTACCTGGCTGCGCAGCCGATGGTCGCCGCCACGGGTAGCGAACTGAACAAGTACATGAGCGCAACCCCATCCTATGAACTGGGCGACCAGGCCAGCAAGCTGCTGGAGTTCATGACCCGCCTGGCCACCACGCATCCCAGCTATGCGTACCTGTCCTACGGGGTGAATGACGGTGGTTACGTCGGCTGGCCGGCCGGGCAGAAGTTCGTCAATTACGACCCGCGCACCCGCCCCTGGTACCAATTGGCCATGGCCAACCCTGGCAAGACCCTGCGTACCGGCGCCTACTACTGGGCTGCGGACGACGCCGTGCTGGTCAGCACCGTGCGCACCGTCTCCAACCAGTTGGGCAACCCCGGCGGCGTGGTCAACGTCGACGTCTCGCTCAAAGGCCTCACCGAGATCGTCCAGCAGATCAAGCTGGGCGAAAGCGGCTACGTGCTACTGGTGGAAAACAACGGCAACGTACTGGTCGACCCTCGTGACGCCAAGCACAACTTCAAGCAACTGGCGAGCTTTGGCGACGGGTACGCCGAGCTGGCCAAGCACGGCAAGGGGCTGGCCGAAGTGGAGCTGAATGGCGTGCGCTACATGGCCAACATCTACCCGGACGAACAGCTGGGCTGGACCTTGATCGGCCTGATCGAACAAAGCGAAGTGATGCAGACCACCACCCGCCTGACCTGGCTGATCGGCGTGGTGGCCCTGGTATTGGCTGCGTTGTTCGCCGTGGTCGGTGCCACCTTCGCCAAGCTGATCGTGCGCCCGATCAACAGCGTCACCAGCGGCCTGGAAGATATCGCCCAGGGCGAGGGCGACCTGACCCGCAACCTGGAGATCCGTGGCCGCGACGAAACCGCACAACTGGCCAGCTGGTTCAACCAGTTCCTCGGTGCCATTCGCAGCCTGATCCAGCACATCGGTGCTGCCGCCAGCAAGATCCTCAGCACCTCCAGCAGCTCGACCCGCGTTTCCAGCGACATGGCCGAAGCCGCCGGCCGCCAGCGCGAAGCGGTGGACATGGTCTCTACCGCCTTCCACGAAATGGTCGCCACTGCCAACGAAGTGGCACGTTCCTGCAGCCAGGCGGCGCAGTCGGCCGACAGCGGTCAGCAACAGGCTCGCGAAGGCCAGCAGCAGATCGATGCCGCGGTACATAGCGTCGACCGCCTGAGCCAGGAGATTGAGCAGTCGGCGCAGTCGATCCAGCAGCTGGAGCGTGACAGCAACGCCATCCAGTCTATCCTCGGCACCATCCGCTCGATTGCCGAACAGACCAACCTGCTGGCGCTCAACGCCGCCATCGAAGCGGCCCGTGCCGGCGAGCAGGGCCGTGGCTTTGCCGTGGTTGCCGACGAGGTGCGGGCGCTGGCCAAGCGCACTGCCGACTCCACCGCCGAGATCGACGGCCTGCTGGGCAACCTGGCCAGCCGCACTGCCGAAGTGGCCGCACAGATGCACGCCAGCCTGGAGGTTTCACAGCAGTCGGTGAGCCGCATCGGCCTGGCCCGTGACAGCTTCGGGCAGATCCGCGAGTCGGTGGATGTGATCCGCGACATGAACACCCAGATCGCCACGGCGGCCGAAGAGCAGCACCAGGTGGCCGAAGACATCAACCGGCACATCAGCCAGATTCACGGTGATGCGCAACTGGTGGCCGAACTGGCCCAGGCGGCGCGGATGGATTCGGAGAGCCTGGCCGGGTTGTCCAATGAGCTGGATGCGCTGGTGCGCAGGTTCCGTACCTGATGTTGCCTGCGCCGGCCTCTTCGCGGGCACGCCCGCTCCCACAGGTACTGCACAGGCCCTGAGTGCAGTGGGATCCTGTGGGAGCGGGCGCGCCCGCGAAGAGGCCGGCACAGGCGACCAATCACTAAAGCCTCAATTCCCCCGGCGTCGCACCGAACAATTGCTTGAACGCCGCAATGTAAGCCGAGGTGGAGTCATACCCACATCCCAACGCCGCCTCGGTCACACTCTCCCCCGCCTCCAGCAACGCTAGCGATGACAACAGCCGCATACGTTGCCGCCAGTTGCGGAAACTCAAGCCCGTCTCCCGCTGGAACAGCCGCATCAGCGTCTTCTCCGAGCACCCCAGCTCTCGCGCCCACTGCTGCAAGGTCTGCGACTGGTCCGGTGCAGCGATCAGACCATTGCACAGCGCCAGCAACCTCGGGTGCCGTGGCAGTGGCAGCGAAAAACCGACCTCGGGCAGCATGCGCAACTGGTCGAGCAGCACCGCCACCAGCCGCGCCTCGGCGCTGTCACCCTCCGGGTAGTCGGCCGGGAACAGGCAGAACTGCTTGATCAGTTCGCGCGCCAGCGGGGTCACTTCCAGTACCCGGCATTGCTCCGGTGCCCACGGGCAGGCATCCCGGCGCACGTAAAGGCTGCGCATTTCGGCCTGCATAGAGGTGACCACTTCGTGTTCGGCATCGGCTGGTATCCACACGCCCCATTGGGGCGGGGCGAAGTAGCTGCCTTCGTGGGTATACACCCCGAGAACGCCGCTGATGGCGTAGGAGAACTGCACCCAGTCGTGCTGGTGGCGGGTGGTCCAGGAGCCGGCGCCGAGGCTTTCGGCACGGGCATAGAGTGGCCTGGGCAGGTAGTCCAGCGCCGGGATGGCGCGGGGGTGTCCGATGATCGGCATGGCGGTTTCTTGTAGTTCTGACCAGACAAGCCTAACAGCTGATTCGTGGTCAAGTCAGGCGCGGTCTCTGTGGGAGCGGCCTTGTGTCGCGAAAGGGCCGCAAAGCGGCCCCAACAATTTTTGCTGTGACGCTGAAACCCCGGGGCCGCTTCGCGCCCCTTTCGCGACGCAAGGCCGCTCCCACAAGGCGTGGCTTCAGCGCTCGACGATGACGGTCACCCCCTGCCCACCCGCCGCACAGATCGAAATCAACCCCCGCCCCTTTCCCGCCCTCGCCAGCAACTTGGCCAGGTTGGCCAATATCCGCCCCCCGGTCGCGGCAAACGGGTGCCCGGCCGCCAGCGAACTGCCCTTGACGTTGAGCTTGCTGCGGTCGATCGCCCCGAGCGGCGCATCCAGCCCCAACCGCTCACGGCAATAATCGGCATCTTCCCAGGCCTTGAGCGTGCACAGCACCTGGGCAGCAAAGGCTTCGTGAATCTCGTAATAGTCAAAGTCCTGCAGCGTCAGGCCATTGCGCGCCAGCAGCCGCGGCACCGCATACACCGGCGCCATCAGCAAGCCTTCGCGACCAGTGACGAAATCCACCGCAGCGGTTTCGCCATCGACCAGATAGGCCAGCACCGACAGCCCCTGCTGCTCGGCCCATTCCTCGCTGCCCAGCAACACCAGCGAAGCACCATCGGTCAGCGGTGTGGAATTGCCCGCCGTCAGCGTGCCCTGCCCGCTGCGATCGAAGGCCGGCTTGAGCCTGGCCAGTTGCTCCAGGGTCAGGTCGGGGCGCAGGTTGTTATCACGGGTCAACGACAGAAACGGCGTCAGCAGGTCATCCTGCCAACCTTCGGCGTACGCGGCAGCCAGCGCCTGGTGGCTGAGCAGCGCCAGCTCGTCCTGTTCGGCACGGCCAATGCGCCAGGCCTGGGCCATGCGTTCGCAATGCTCGCCCATCGACAACCCGGTGCGCGGCTCGCCGTTGCGCGGCAATTCGGGTTTCAGGTGGTGAGGGCGCAGCTTGAGGAATGGCTTTAGCCGCTCGCCCAGGCTTTTGCCGCGGTTGGCCTGCAGCAAGATGTGGCGCAGGCCTTCGTTTACCGCAATCGGCGCATCGGAGGTGGTGTCCACGCCGCCGGCAATGCCGCAGTCGATCTGCCCCTGGGCAATCTTGTTGGCCACCAGCAGCGCTGCCTCCAGCCCGGTGCCGCAGGCTTGCTGGATGTCGTAGGCCGGCGTCTGCGGCGACAGCCGCGAGCCCAGCACGCACTCACGGGTCAGGTTCATGTCACGCGAGTGCTTGAGCACCGCACCGGCCACCACTTCCCCCATGCGCAACCCATGCAAGCGGTAGCGTTCGATCAGCCCTTCGAGGGCGACGGTGAGCATCGCCTGGTTGCTGGCCGTGGCGTAGGCGCCATTGGAACGGGCGAAGGGAATTCGGTTGCCGCCCAGGATCGCGACCCGGCGAAGTGAACGCATGCGCTTGTTCCTCCTGAAACAATTTGATCCGTACAGCCTAGGTGTTTTTACCGCATTCGAACGACCTTGCCACAAAGTTGGTCCACACTTTCAAGCTTGCCTTCCGGGAGACCCACTCATGAGCGATCGCTACCTCGGCTTTGCCAACTCCAACCTCGGCCGCCGTCTTGTGGATGCCCTTGGCCTGCCACGCCCGGCGCCGCTGGAGCGCTGGCAGGCCGGCCGCCTGCGCCCGGTCGAAGGTGCCCTGGTACTGGGTGGCGGGCCATTGGCGAGCCAGGTCGAAGCCATTGCCCCGCGCCTGACCGACACGCTTTACAGCTTCAATACCGACAACCTCCAGGCCGAAGCGTGGGTGGCTGGACTGGGGCCGAAGATCAAGGCCGTGGTATTCGATGCCAGTCATCTGTCCGACAGCGACGCGTTGAAGCAGTTGCGCGAATTTTTCCAGCCACTGCTGCGCAGCCTGGCGCCGTGCGCCCATGTGGTGGTGCTGGGCCGCGCGCCAGAAAGCCTCGACGACCCGTTGGCCAGCATTGCCCAACGGGCCCTGGAAGGCTTCAGCCGCTCGCTGGCCAAGGAGCTGCGCAACGGTGCGACCGCGCAGTTGCTGTATGTCGACCCCGGCGCGGAAGACCAGCTGGAAGGTGCCCTGCGCTTCTTCCTCTCGCCCAAAAGCGCCTTCATCTCCGGCCAGGTGCTGCGCCTGCATGCCTGCGCCAGCCAGGTCGAGGACTGGACCCGGCCGCTGGCTGGGCGCCGCGCCCTGGTAACCGGTGCCGCGCGCGGCATCGGTGCCGCCATTGCCGAAACCCTGGCCCGGGACGGTGCCGACGTACTGCTGCTGGATGTGCCGCAAGCCAGCCAGGACCTCGACGCCCTGGCCGCGCGCCTGGGCGGCAAGGCGCTGCCCCTGGACATCTGCGCCGGCGACGCGGCAACGCAACTGCTTGCGGCCCTGCCCGACGGCATCGACATCGTGGTGCACAACGCCGGTATCACCCGCGACAAGACCCTGGCCAACATGACCCCGGAATACTGGGACGCGGTGCTGGCGGTCAACCTCAAGGCACCGCAGGTGCTGACACAGGCGCTGTACGACAACGGCGCCCTGGGTGAAAACGCGCGTATCACTCTGCTGGCCTCGGTCAGCGGCATTGCCGGCAACCGCGGGCAGGCCAACTATGCCGCGAGCAAGGCCGGGCTGATCGGCCTGGCCCAGGCGTGGGCGCCCCGGCTCGCCGAGCGCGGCGGCAGCATCAATGCCGTGGCACCCGGTTTCATCGAAACCCACATGACCGCCGCCATGCCCATGGGCCTGCGCGAGGCCGGGCGACGCTTGAGTTCGCTTGGCCAGGGCGGCCGCCCGCAGGATGTCGCCGAAGCCATCGCCTGGCTCAGCCAGCCGGGCTCCGGTGCAGTCAACGGCCAGGTGCTGCGGGTATGCGGCCAGGCCTTGATGGGGGCCTGAACATGAGCCGACACTGGCACGACCTGCACAGCCCGGCTTCGCGCGCCAGCCTGTACCTGCGCGCGGCCAGCAAGCGCAGCATCAGCGGCAACCAGTTGCCGGACGACGGCCTGCGCTGCTTCATCCGCGTCCAGCCGGGCAACCTGGCCGCCTATCGACGGTTGTGCCACTTCACCGACGATGGCCGTCTGCCGGGTACTTATCCACATGTCATAGCGTTCACGCTGCAGTTGCAGTTGATGACCGCGCCAAACTTCCCCTTCCCGCTGCTCGGCCTGGTGCACCTGCACAACC
Source organism: Pseudomonas sp. PsB (assembly GCF_043658375.1). Classification (NCBI taxonomy): domain Bacteria; kingdom Pseudomonadati; phylum Pseudomonadota; class Gammaproteobacteria; order Pseudomonadales; family Pseudomonadaceae; genus Pseudomonas; species Pseudomonas sp. PsB. Next base: position 20,241 of record NZ_JBIGLU010000009.1, read on the forward strand.
GCATCGAGGTGCTGCGCCCACTGGGCGGTATCGAAGGGCTGCGCTTTGCGGTGCATGCAGGCAATCTGCAAGCGCATGCCAAGGGCGGCACCTTCGACCTGGTCACCGAAGCCGAAGACGGCATCGGCCTGCTCTGGCGCGAGACCAGCCGCATGCTGGTGCGCGGGCTGAAGCTGGAAAGCGAGGCAAGTGAGCCTGCCGAGGACGAACCGCAAGCGTTGCCAGAGGCGACCCGCTGGTACGCCGACGGCGATATCGGCCGGCGTTATGCCAAGGTCTGCGGGGACTACAACCCGATCCACCTCGGCGCAGCCAGTGCGCGGCTGTTCGGCTTCCCCACGGCCATTGCCCATGGCATGTGGAGCAAGGCCATGGCCCTGGCGGCACTGCGCGGGCACCTGCCGCACAGTGGCTATGCCTTCGAGGTGGATTTCCGCAAACCGGTGCGGTTGCCGTCGGAGGTGGTGCTCGGTGCCAGTGAGGCGGGGGCTGCGGGAGAGCTGCGGCTGGATGGGCATGGAGGGGTTCTGCACATGGTCGGGCGCTGGGCAACTCTGTAGGAGCGGCCTTGTGTCGCGATGGGCCGCAAAGCGGCCCCGGCGATGCCAGCGGCGAAGCTGATAATTTTGGGGCCGCTTCGCGCCCCATCGCGACACAAGGCCGCTCCTACAGGGACCATGCCTGTCTTGGCGGTATACGCTTGCTTTGCATCGGGCCTGCGCAGAAGCTATGCAGCATTAGGAGACCCCCGATGAACCTGCAAGAACTCACCCAACGCCTGCACCAGATCCGCGACAACAACGACTGGCGTGGCTTCCACAGCCCGAAGAACCTGGCCATGGCCGCCAGCGTCGAAATGGCCGAACTGGTGGAAATCTTCCAGTGGCTGAGCGAAGACCAATCGCGCCAGCTGCCCGCCGACAAGCTGGCCCATGCCGGCCAGGAAATCGGCGATGTGGTGCTGTACCTGTTGCTGCTGTGCAGCGAACTAGGCCTGGACATGGACCAGGTGGTGCGAGCCAAGCTGGCCGACAGCGAGAGGCGCTTCGCCCGATGAACGACCGTCACTTCGATGAGCTGGCCACCCGCTTTGCCGAGAAGATCTACGGCGGCGCCAAGGGCGCCATCCGCCTGGCCGTGCTGCAGGCCGACCTGGCCGAAGCCCTGCCCGACCGCCCGCTGCGCATCCTCGACATCGGTGCCGGGTTGGGTCACATGGCCTTGTGGCTGGCCCAGCGCGGCCACCAGCTGACCCTGGCCGAACCCGCCGCGCCCATGCTCGACGGCGCACGGGCGCGCTTTGCCGAAGCCGGCCAACCGGCCACCTTCATCCAGGCCCCCTGGCAAGACCTGCTCGGCCAGCTGACCGAACCCTACGACCTGGTGCTATGCCACGCCGTACTCGAATGGCTGGCCGAGCCCGAAAGCATCCTGCCGGTGCTGCACCAGCTCACGGCCCCTTCCGGGTGGCTGTCGCTGGCCTTCTACAACCGCGACGCCCTGGTCTATCGCAACCTGCTCAAGGGCCATTTCCGCAAGTTGCGCAGCAACCGGCTGGAAGGTGAAAAGCAGAGCCTGACCCCGCAAAAACCGCTTGATCCACGCGAACTCAGGGCGCAACTTGATCCTATGTGGCAGGTTGAAAGCGAAAGTGGCGTGCGGGTGTTCCACGACTACATGCCCAAGGAATTCCAAGGCAAGGCCGAGCTGCTCGACCTGCTGGAAATGGAACTGGCCTACCGTCGACACCCCAGCTTCGCCGGGCTCGGCCGCTACCTGCACTGGGTCTGCCGCCCCCGCTGACCTGCCCGCCGGGAGGAATACATGCCGTACCGTCTGTTGTGCCTGGCCGTGCTGCCGCTTGCCCTGGCTGGCTGCCAGGGCAGCAACCCCTATGTGGCCAGCAGCCGCCCGTTACCACCGGCGCCTGCCCAGGCGGCCAGCACCTTCGATGCCAGTGCCTACCCGACACCGGCCCGAGATTACGGGCACTACCGTAGCTGGAGTTGGCGCGACGGCCAGTTGCCCAGTGGCTCGGTCGATACCGACCCGGGGCAACTGGCCGATGCCGTCAGCGGCGCGCTGGACCAGCATGGCCTGCGTCCCGCCCGGGGCGGCCCCGGCGACTTGCTGGTCAGCGCCGACATACGCCTGGAAAAGCGCTTGCGCCAGGTACGTGACTACGATGCCTATGACCCTTACTACGGCCCGTACCCCTACGGTGGTGTCGGTTATGGCGGCTACCGCCATGGCTATGGTGGCTATGCCAGCGTGCCCATCGTGCGCACCTATGAGGTGCAAGTGATGGTGGTGCGTATCGACCTGTACGACGCCCGCAGCGGCCAGCCGGTATGGAGTGCCAGCGCCGAAAGCGGCAGCGACAAGGACTCGCCGCGTGAACGCGAAAGCGCCCTGCGCGATTCTGTGCACAAGGCGCTCAACGGCTATCCTCCCAGTTGATATCCAACGGAGAACCATCATGTTGCGCCGTCTCGTTCTACTGTCATTCGCGTTGTTGCTCGCCGCCTGCTCCAGCAATAACGTCCAGCAGGATTTCGATGCCAGCCGTGACTTTGCCGCCTACCGCAGCTGGGCATGGCAGGAACCAGGCCTGCAGTACCGCCCGGACGACCCACGAATCAAGAGCGACCTGACCGAGCAGCGCATTCGCCAGGCAGTGGCAAACCAACTCGACCAGCGCGGCCTGCGCCCGGTGCAAAGTGGCGCGCGGCCAGACCTGACAGTGCGCGCGTACCTGATCGTCGAGCAGCGCCAGCAACAGATCACCACCAACTACGGCGGTGGCTGGGGGGGCTACTGGGGCGGCTACTGGGGTGGGCCGATGTACAACGAAACCCGCAGCGTCGACTACAAGGTCGCCACCATCCAGATCGACCTCTTCGATGGGCGTGACAGCAAGCTGGTGTGGCGCGGCAGTGCCGAGCAGATCATGAACAACTACCCGCCAAGCCCCGAGGAACGCAACAGCGCGATCCAGAACACCGTGACCAAGGTGTTGGCCAACTACCCGCCGGGAAGCAAGAAGTAACGTTCAAACACAAACTCCATGGGCGCCGCGGACCTGTGGGAGCGGGCATGCCCGCGAAGCAGGCACCGCGGTGGATGGCACGGGCTTCGCCCGTGTTCGCGGGCTCGCCCGCTCCCACAGGGGGCGCGCAAGATTTTCAACGGCAAGTACCTGTGCCAGCTACGACAAAATCCATCCCGACCACGCCTTTTTGCCTTTCCCGCCCCACTCGTCCGCAGGTTCCCGTCTATCTTCACTTAAGGAAACCTGACTGACCGGGTAGATGTGTTCAACATTTGGGAAGGGCGACCTGCCAATGCAAAGCATTGTTCTCCTGCTGTGGCTTGCCTTGTGCTCCGAACAGGACGTGCGTCAACGCCAGATATCCAACATGCTCACCCTTGGCGTGGCTACCTGCGCCCTAGCCTGGCTGTTCGCCACCGGCCACAGCTGGATCGGTGCCGATGCCAGCGATGCAGGCTGGGCGCTGGCCATCGTCATGCTGCTGACGCTGCCCGGTTACATGCTCGGCCGTTTAGGCGCCGATGACGTCAAGCTGATGGGCGCCCTGGCCCTGGCCACCAGCCCGCAATACGTGCTTGGCACCTTCATCGGCGCCGGTGTCAGCGTGCTGCTGTGGCTGCTCACCCGCCGGCGCCTGTGGACCTTGCTCAACCCAAAGGTGAAAAAGCGTTTGCAGGCCCTGACCGAAGAAATGGGTGACAAGCAGGCGTTCGTCCCCTATGTGCTGGCCGGCTTTCTGTTGACAGCGGTATGGGTCCAATGAGCTAGCCTGTGGTCCGACACCTTGTACAAAACTTGTACATATTCGCTTGGTGCGACTACTTTTAAACTGCCAGAGCGTCTGGCCCGGGAGCAGGGCCGTATACGAACAGGGAGTGGATCGTGTCCAGACAAGTGAGTGAGTTGAAGGTTTTGGTGGTGGATGACCAACCGGTCATTGTCGAACAACTCTGTGAATTCCTCGAAACCAAGGGCTATGTTTGCGTACCGGCCCATTCTGCTGACGAAGCCATCGAGCGCTATATGGCAGACCCAGCCATCGGTCTGCTTATCTGCGACCTGCACATGCCGGGACGGGATGGCGTTGAACTGATGCGCACCCTGAAGGAGGTCGACGGCAGCCAGCGCATGTTCGAAGCCATCATGTTGACCGGGCGTGCCGAGAAACAGGACGTGATCCGCGCGCTGCGCGAAGGCTTTGCCGATTACTACCAGAAGCCGGTGGAGCTCGATGAACTGCTTGAAGGCGTACGTCGGCAGGAAGAGGCATTGCTGGAACGCCAGCGCAACTTCCACGACCTCGGCGGATTGAATCAGCGCCTGCAGGATCTGGCCGAATCGATTGACGAGCTCTACCAGGATTTGGAAAAGGCCCGGGGCCAAGGTACTCATCGACGTGCCACGGATGTGGAAGAAAGCGAAAGCGAGCTGCCAGCGGCGTTCGGGAAGCTGTCGCCACGCCAGCTGGAGGTGGCCCGCCTGGTGGGCAAGGGCAAGACCAACTACCAGATCGCCTGTGAGCTGGGCATTACCGAGAACACCGTGAAGCTGTATGTGTCGCAGGTGCTGCGCCTGACCCACATGCACAACCGCACCCAGCTGGCCCTGGCGCTGACACCCAGTTCGTCGCCGGTGCATCAGCGGTTTACTACCCATTGAGTTACCGATAGGCGCACCGCTTTTTTGTAGGAGCAGCCTTGCGCTGCGAAAGGGCCCTCATGGCTTACAAAAGATTGCGCCTGAAATGGCCTCTTCGCAGCACAAGGCTGCTCCTACAGATCCTCGGTTCACCTGTTACAACTGGATAGCCAGTTTTAACGTCACGCGTGGCCCACGATTTAGGCTGTCCAATGCCACATCCGCCAAAGGCTTGGCCAGCTCCAGCGCCACATTGAACAAGCGCCCATCGCCCAACCGCACACCAAGCGCCGCCGAAGCCAGGTGGGCATCTTCCACAGGCCCCCGGTTATGCCAGGCCTGCGCCGTATCCAACACCAAATAGGGCTGCACCAACGCCAGCCAGTTGGCGTGCATGCTGTAATTCACCTCGTAAGCCACACCCCAGCCCTTGTCCCCGTCCGCCTGGTCGCGCGGGTAGCCACGGCCGAAACTCTGCCCGCCAAACCCCGCACGCTCGCTGTCGGGCAAGCGGTCATCACTCCAGTACAGCGCCCCGGACACCACCCCCTGCCAGTTACCGAGCAGCCTGTCGCTCTGCAAACCGGAAAGCCGCAACCGCAGAAAATCCAGATCGTGGTCGGCATCGCTGCGCGCCCCCAGGTAATCCAGGCCCTGATAGACCCCGGCGCTGACGATACGCAAACGGCCCTCTTCCACCTTGCGCCAGTCGCCCTCGAATGACAGCGCACGCACGTAGGTGTCGTAGTCCCGTGCCGATGGCAACCCATCCACCCGGTCCTCGAAGTGCTCACTGACCGAATACACCTGCCCCTGCACCACCATCCATTCATCCGGCCTGACGATCACCGGCTGGCGCAGGCCGATCGCATAGCGATCGCTGTCGCGCTTGCGGGTGATGTCACGGCCATCGTCCAGACGAATCCGCGTGCCGGGCTCGCTGCGGTAGCGCGAAGCCGACAGCAGCAGCTGGCTGCCGCCCGCGTCCAGGTACTGGCTGTAGGCCAGGCGCTGGTAATGCACTTGGTCATCCCCCGGCGGCAGCAACAGGCTGGCCTCGATCTGTTCGGCAAAGCGGGTCTGGGCGTGGCTGGTTGCCGTCAGCAGCGCCTGCGCATCGTCGCGGTTGCCATCAGCAACGGTAACAGCAGCACTGAACGGCTTGCGCTGCGCATGCACGGTCAACCGCGCAGCACCATCAGCGGTTTGCGCCACGGCCAGCTGCGGCTCTATCGTCACCCCCGGCAGGCGCTCGGCCAGGCCCAGGTAGCGCTCCAGCGTTTCCCGGGTCAGCGGGCGCTCGGTGGCAAGCCGCTCCAGCAGTTGGTGCAGATAGGCGCCGGCCGGGCCGATATCGCCGTCCACGCGGTAATCACGGATATAGCCTTCGACCAACACCACATTGACCCGGCCATCGGCCACCTCCTGCGGCGGCAGGTAGGCGTACGACAACAGGTAGCCTTCCTGCCGATAGCGCTGGGTCAGGCGCGCGGTGTACTGCTGCAGCTCGCCCAACGTGGTCTGGTGCCCGATCAGCGGTTGGTAGTGTTCGCGCAGGTCGCTCAAGGGGAACACCGTGCCGCCTTCGAAGCGCACTTTATGCAGCACCAGCGGGGTATCCGCAGGCGCCCACGCGGGGCTGTCACCCTCCACCCCGGCCAGCTGCAGGTGAGCGCTGACCGGGCGGTAGGCGTCTATTGGCAGGTTGGCGCCGGGCAGGCGACGTTCGTACTCATGGCTGTCGAGAAAACCCGGCAAAGGCTCGGCATGGGCCGCAAACGCCCAAGGCAGCAACAACAGGGGCACGGCCAGAGGACGCATAGGGCGCTCCATGTTCCCTGGGGCTGCGTTGCAGCCCTTCGCGGGCGCGCCCGCTCCCACCGAGATCGCGCATTTCCTGAACTGTGGGAGCGGGCGTGCCCGCGAAGGGCCGCAAAGCGGCCCCAAATTGCTTGACTGACAGGCATCAGGGGCGCCAGCCGGTCACACCCGTTACTTGCAAGCGTAGGTGCTGCCTCGGCCCTCGTCGAACAGCTACTCGCTGACCTGGAACGCCACGCGCGCCGTCTCGCCGCTTTCGTCCAGCGCGCTGATTTCCGCCTGGCCTACCTGTTGGAAGCGCACCAGCAGGCTGTCCTGCCCCTGGGTTTCGCCCAATGGCTGGCCGTTGAGGAACCACCAGCGCCGCCCGCCGCCGCCCAGCGCCGACACATACAGTTGCAACGGTTCGCTGCTGGTGGCCGGGCGGCGCAGGTTGTCGCCCGGGCGCACGCCCACGATCGAAAGCGGTGGCGCGCTGGCTGGCACCTGCGGCGGGCAGGCTGGGTCGATGGCCGGCAGGCGCGCCGCACGCCGTTCCACGCGGGGCAGCCAAGGCTCCAGCGGGGCGGGCCATAGGGCGATGTCGCGGGCCTTGGCGCCCGGGCAACTGCCATCGACGCGCAGCCCCTGGTCGTTGACCCATACGCTTTCGCGCAGGCCCAGGCCGAGTGGCTGGTCGGCGGCCTGCAGGGTTGGCGGCGTAGTGCCGTCCAGGGTCCAGGCGAAACGCTGACGCCGGCAGTTGCGATCCTGTTTGTTCATCGGCTGGCCCAGCGGCCAACAGATCGCCGCCACGCCGACATTGGCAGGCACCCGCTCCACCGGCACGCCGATGCCACGCTGGCTGTCACGGTTGCTCAGCAGGTCGTGCACCTGCAGCATCAGCGGCGCCGCCGAAGCCAGCCCGAATTGGCCGGGTACCGGTGTGCCGTCGGGGCGGCCGATCCATACGCCGATCAGGTAGCGCGGGCCCACGCCGATCGACCAGGCATCGCGAAAGCCGTAGCTGGTGCCGGTTTTCCAGGCCAGTTGCGGGCGTTGCACCAGCTCGGCATGCGGGTCGCGGTCGGGGCGCGCCTGGCCGCTGAGGATACGCCGGATGATCCACGCAGCCCCTGGTGACAGCAGGCGCCGTTCCAGCAACGGATCCTGCGGTTGCAGGCGCACCCGCGCACTGTTGCCACCCCGCGCCAGCGCAGCGTAGCCACCCACCAGGTCCTCCAGGCGGCTGCCCGCGCCACCCAGGATTAACGACAGGTTGGGCTCGGCCAGGGGCGGCAGTATCAGCGGCATGCCCGCCATGCGCAGTTGCGCGGCAAAGCGTTTCGGGCCGTAGGCCTCCAGCAGCTGCACCGCCGGCAGGTTGAGCGACAGCGCCAGCGCCGAACTGGCCGACACCGGCCCGCTGAAACCCATGGAGAAGTTGCCGGGGCGATAGTCGCCATAGCGTCGCGGCACATCCTGCAGCAACGACTCGGAATGAATCAGGCCATCATCCAGCGCCATGCCGTAGAGGAACGGCTTGAGGGTGGAGCCCGGCGAGCGCAACGAACGCACCATGTCGACATGCCCGAAGCGGCGCTCGTCGGCCAGGTCGATCGAGCCCAGGTAGGCACGCACCGCCATGGTCTGCGCATCGACCACCAGGATGGCGGCGGAGGTGCGCTCCGGCAGCCGAGCGCGCCAGCCCAGCAGCAGGTCTTCGAGGCGCCGCTGCAGCGCGGCGTCGAGCGTGGTGCGGATCAGCGGCGGGCTGTCGGCGCTGTTCAGGCGCCGGGCCAGCAGCGGCGCCAGGGCCGGTTCCTGACGTGGCGCCAGTACCAGCGGTTCTTCGCCTGCCTCACGGATTTGCTGGGCCGGCCACACCTGGTATTCGGCCAGGCGTTGCAGCACCTTGTCCCGGGCGCGCTGGGCACGCTCGGGGTGGCGGTCCGGGCGCAGGCGGCTGGGCGCCTGGGGCAGCACGGCCAGCAGCGCCGCTTCGGCCGGGGTCAGGTGCATGGGCGACTTGCCCAGGTATGCCCAACTGGCGGCCGCCACGCCCTGCAGGGTGCCGCCGAAAGGCGCGCGATCCAGGTAGATCTGCAGGATTTCGCGCTTGGACAAATGCCATTCCAGCTGCGCCGTGCGCCACAGCTGGCGCAGTTTGCCGGCCAGGGTGCGTTCATGCGGGTCGAGCAGGCGCGCGACCTGCATCGACAGCGTGCTGCCGCCCGACACCACACGCCCGCCACGCAGGTTCAGCCAGGCAGCGCGGGCCAGGGCCAGCGGGTTGACCCCGGGGTGGCTGTAGAACCAGCGGTCCTCGTAGGTCAGCAGCGCCTGCAGATACAGCGGCGAAACCTCGTCGGGGCTGACCGGGTAGCGCCACACGCCATCGGCATCGGCAAAGCGCCACAACGGTGTGCCGTCCTCGGCCAGCACCACGCGGGCCAGGTCGTCGCCGGGCATGGGCAGCGGCCAGAGGCGGTCGGCCAGCCACAACAGGCCGAACAGCACCAGCATGCCGATCACCGTGGCGCGCAACAGCCTGCCCGCACGGGTACGCGGCCGCGTTAAGCTTGGCATCGGGAACCGACCTGGCCAGGTGATGGCCAAAGGCTTGGGAACGGCAACATCGCCGATTCGTTCATCAGGAAGCAACTATGCATGTAGAAGGTTTTTTCGAGTGGCTGGGCCAGGCGCTGGGGTCGTTGATCCGCTTCATCGTCGACGCATTGAGCGGGCTGTTCAACCTGCTGGCCAGTGCCGGTGGCAATTTCATCGATGGCCTGGCGCGCACCTTGGGCATGGAGACCTCGCTGCTCAGCATCCTCGCCCTGATCATCGGGCTGGTGCTGCTGTACTCGGCAATCCGCGCGTTCATGCGCGCCTCGATCATCCTCGGGATCATCTGGCTGCTGCTGGGGTTGTGGGTGATGAGCTGGGTGATTCACTGACATTGAACTGCCCGGCTCGGACCTGTGGGAGCGGCCTTGTGTCGCGAAAGGGCTGCGCAGCAGCCCCAGGATCTCAGCTCCGCCGCTTGAAATGCCGGGGCCGCTTTGCGGCCCTTTCGCGACACAAGGCCGCTCCCACATAGTGCGCGCAAGGCAGGTGCTTAGCGGGCTTTTACGGTCATCTCCCCTTGCCCATCCCCCACGGCCTGCAGGTTTGGCCGGTACATCGATTCGACCTGCGGCGGCGGCACGCGATAGGTGCCCGGGGTCACCGCCCGAGCCAGGTACAGCAGGTGGGTGGTGCCGTAGCTGTCCAGCTTGAGCGCAGCGACGTAACGGTCATCGCGATACTCCTGGTGCACCACGCTGGCGTTCTGCATCGACTCGCGCCATTCCTTCACCGCACTGCTGGCGTTGTCCAGGCTGGCGGCACTCTGCGCCAGGTTCTGGTTTTCCAGCTCCAGGCCTGCCGGCAGCAAGTCCACCACCAGCGCATCCGGCACCCGGTCTTCAGCCTTGAGCGCAAGGTGCACCAGCACCAGGTCGCCGCTGCGCAGATTGTGCAGGTCCAACGGCTGGCCATTCATGCCCAGGTACTCACGGCGGATCTGCATGCCGTTGCCACCGGCCGCAGGCGCCTGGCGTGGGTAACCCGACAAGGTCAGTTGCTGGTACAGCGTTTCGCTGCCTTGGTTCTGCACACTCAATGGCGAAGCCAGCAACGGGCCTTCGAGCTTCATGCCGGAGTCGGCATTGTTGAACTCGCGCACTTCACCCGCGCTGTCCAGGCGCGCCTGCCACTGGCCTTCCGGCTTGCCCAGCAGGCCACGGCCGGCCAGGAACAGCGCATTGCGCTCCTGGGTCGACAGCCAGCGCTTGGCCGCCAGCTCATCCGACAGGGCGAACAGGCGCTGGTCGACCTGGCGGCTGGCCAGGTTGCTTTCCTGCAGCAGCGCCAGGATCAGTGCCTGGTCGCGCAGGGCGCTACCATAGTCGGCCATCCAGCCTTTACCGCGGCTGATGCCCAGGCCTGCCTGCAGGGCCTGCTCGGCACGCGGCTTGTCGCCCATCTTGTCCAGCGCCACCGCCAGTTGCACCAGTGGCAGGCCAGAGCGGGCGTCGGCGCGGCGTTCGAACAGGCCACGCAGGGCACCCAGCGGCGCCTGCTGGCTGCGCGACAGCACCAATGCCGCATAGGCCTGCACGGCGAAGCGGGTGTGTTCGGCGTTCTCGCTGTAGTCGACTTCGATCAGGTTGCGCTCCTGCAGGTAGCGCAGCAGGCGCTCGCTGGCCTTCTTCAGCGCTTCGGCCGGCACACCATAGCCTTGGTCACGGGCGCGCAGCAGGAAGTCGGTGACATAGGCGGTCAGCCAGTATTCTTCTTCGCTGTCCGAGCTCCACAGGCCGAAACTGCCGTTGTAGCGCTGCATGCCCAGCAGGTGCTCGATACCCATCTCGATCTTGCGCTTGCGCACATCGGCAGGCTCGCCCTTGATACCCAGGCGCTTGAGGCTGTCGGCATCGGCATACAGCGACGGGTAAAGGCCGCTGGTGGTCTGCTCCAGGCAACCGTAGGGGTAGGCTTCGAGGGCACGGATCTGCTCGGCCAGGTTCAGCGGTGGCCGGCTCGACAAGGCCAGGCTGGCTTCAAGCCCGGCGGGTTCGAAGGCGGCCAGGTCTGCTTCAGGCAGGGTCCATGGCTGGTCCTTCAAGGCCACGCGGTAGTGCTTGAGCATCGCCGGGTAGGCCGGGCGCACGCCCAGCGTCCACTCGCGCTCGAACGCGCCGGTCGGCTCGTTCGGCAGTTGCAGGCCAGTGACCCGCACATGCACCTTGCCCTGCCCCAGGCCTCCCTGGGCCTGTACCGGGATCATCAGCGTCGAGCGCTGGCCTTCAGCCAAGGCAACGTTCTGCACGGCGTTGGCCGCCAGGCTCAGCTGCCCTTCAGTGCTGATTTCAACGTTCAGCTGTTGGGCGCGGCCCGACAGGTTGGCCAGGTCCAGCGCCAGGCTGGTGCGGTCGCCACCGGCCAGGAAACGCGGTGCCGAGAGCTCGGCGATCAGCGGCGCGGCGACCACGGTCTTGCCTTCGGCCATGCCGAACTGTTCCTCGGTCCAGGCCTGGGCCATCAGCCGCAGTTCGCCATTGAAGTCGGGGATATCGACCGTGGCCTGGCCCTCGCCCTTGTCGTCCAGGGTCACCGGCAGGCTCTGCTGGGCGACGATGGTCACCGTGGTGTTGGGGCGCTTGCCACCCTTGGCCATCGCCGCGTCGCCACCAAATGCCAGGCTGGCCAGGCGGCCCTGGCCGGCTTCGATCAACTGGCCGTAGATATCCAGCTGGTCAGCACCGTAAGCCTTGCGCCCGAACAGGCTGGCGAACGGGTCGGGGGTCTTGAAGTCGGTGATGTTGAGGATGCCCACGTCCACCGCCGACAACAGCACATGCACCTGTTCAGGCACGCTGCCATCGGCATTTGCAGCCTTGACCTTCACGGTCAGCGGCTGTTTCGGGCGCATTTTCTCCGGCGCCTGCAGGCTCACCGCCAGCTTGCGCTCGGCGCGGTTCAGCGGCAGGTGCAGCACGCCCACCGCGCGTTTCGGCGTGGCGTTGGCCTTGCGCTCACCCGGGCGGATCACCAGCGCGCTGATGTACAGGTCGTGGCGGGCCCACTGCTTGTCCAGCTGCACGTCGAACGTCTTGCCCTCGGCGGGCACGTCGATCTCCTGCCACCACAGCGGGCCATCGCTGGACTCGATCATCAGGTAGCCACTGCCGGCTGCGGGCGGGGTGACGGTGACCTTGGCGGTAGCACCGTCGGCGTAGGCCGGTTTGTCCAGTGCCAGCTTGACCTGGTCCGGTCGCACCGCGCCGCCTTCGGCATTGTCCTGGGCGCGGTAGCCGGCCCAGAAGCGCGCGCTGGACACCAGGCCCGTCTCCGGATCCTCCACCTCGACACGGTACGGGCCCCATTCCACCTGGAAGCTCAGCTTGGCGGTGGAGCCGGCCTTGACGCTGACGGTCTCTTCGCTCTGGGTGAGGAATTTCTCGTTGTAGGCGTAGCTCCAGCCATCGCTCTGCGAGTAGTTCCAGTAGTAGTCGCGGCGCTCGCGTACCAGCCGCACCTTGAGGTCGTTGGCCGCCAGCTTCTTGCCGTTGCGGTCGGCCACCAGGAACTCGAACTCCACCGGCCCGTCACTGTCGGTTTCCTCGCCGTCGAACAGGCCACGCAGGCCTGGCAGGCGCTCGGCCGGCCAGATGGGTTGTTCCAGGCGCCGGGTGATCGGCCGGCCACCGGACTCCTGCAGGCTGGCCTGCACGGTCAGTTGCAGCGGCGAGCGGGCTTCGGCCCAGCGGCTTTCGATATCGACCACGGCCTTGCCGGCCTGGTCGAGGGTGACTTCGTCCAGCTCCAGGTCCTGGTTCAGCTCGGTTTCGGTGACCGAGCCGAACTGGTAGCCAGGCAGCGCCGGTACCGCCTCGCGCAGCGGGCGAACATAGGCCTGGCCGCTCAGGCGGTTGCCGGCAGCCGGGGCGCCGTAGAGGTAACGGCCATTGACCTGGATGCGTGCATCCTGATCCGGAGACAACGGTTTGCTGCTGCCCTTGAGTTCCAGCGCCAGGCGCTCGGGCAGGAAGTCTTCGACGAGGAATTCATACACCTGCTTGCGCCCGCCGCCCAGGTCGAGCAGCAGTTGCCAGCGGCCGGTCGGGGCCTCGCTGGCCAGCTGCAGCTGGTACTGGTACAGGCCATTGCCGTCGGCTTCCCAGACGAACTTGCGGCTGACCTGCTCATCCGGGCGACGCACTTCCACGCTCACTGGCTGCGCCTTGACCGGCTTGCCGTCCTGGTCGCGCAGCAGGCCGTTGAGCAACACCGTTTCACCGGGGCGATACAGGTCACGCGGGCCAAAGATGAAGAACTGCAGCGGGTTGGCCTGCGGGCCGGTGATGTCGAACTCGGCCAGGTCCAGCGCCGCGCTGCTCAGGCGCAGCAGGGTGGTGTGCACACCCTGGGTGGCGATCAGGGTGTCGGCCTTGGGCGTGATCGGCAGCTGGGCATGGCCATCGCTATCGGTGCTGGCCTGGGCCAGCAGCTTGCCCTTGTCGTCATGGATTTCCAGGTTGACGCCGTTCATCGCCTTGCCACCTTCCAGGGCCTGGGCGAACACATCGAGGCGGTCGCGGTAGCGATGCGCGGACACACCGATGTCGCTAAGAGTGAACAGGGTCGCTGGTTGCGAGTAGTCGTAGGTGCCCGAGGCTCGCATCACCGCCAGGTACACGCCTGGCTCCTGCAGCGGCTTGATGCCGGTGATCGGCAGCAGCACGGTCTCGCGGGTGTTGCGTGCGGGGTTGAGGTCGAAGCGGCCGCTGTAGACCAGCTCGGCCATGTCCAGGGTTTCCTTGGACTGATAGTAGTAAAGGCTGCTGTTGCGCCCCCAGTTGACCAGGAAGGTCGAGAGCATGTCCGGCTTCACGCGGAAGAACTCGACATCGACCTTGTCGACGTTGAGGGCGATCACCGGCAGGCCCTCGGCCAGGCGCGTGGGCAGCAGCGAACCGCGGCTGGCGAAGCCGATGGTCGGCTGCATGTCGCGGGTTTCCAGGCGGCTGATCGACTCGCTGTCCAGTTGCTTGCCATTGACCGCCAGCAGGCCCTTGTCGACGGTCAGCACCAGCTTGCGCTGCGGTTCCAGGTGGCGCAGGCGCAGCTCCATCTGGTTGTCGGAGAGCTCCCAGGCGCCGTCCAGCTTGCCTTTGACGGTGTCGACCAGGTGCACTTTGCTGGCGAAGTCCTGCTTGGCATCCAGCGGCGCGGAGAAACTGATCGACAGCGTCGCGGCGCCATCGAGCTGCACTTCGGAAACATCCAGCACCGTCAGCTCGCGGCCCTCGTAGCGTTTGGCGAGTACGGCCGGGTCTTCGCGTTGGGGTGCCGGGGTGGCGGCGGGTGCTGTGGCCGCCGGCTTTTCGGATGGCGCCGGCTTGTCCGGCGTCGAAGAGTCACAGGCACTGAGCAAAGCCAGCGCGCAGGCCAGCAACAATCCTTTGTTGAACATGGAGTAGAACTCTTAGGCAGCGTGTACGTGAGGGCAGCAACTATAGCGCAACTATGGTCGCGCGAATTGGCTGCATGGCCGGTACACTGCTGGCAATTTAGAAAAGCGGGGGCGCTTTGCGCCCCTTTCGCGACGCAAGGCCGCTCCCACAGGTACTGCACAGGCTTCCGGTTTACACGATTCTTGTGGGAGCGGCCTTGTGTCGCGAAAGGGCTGCGCAGCAGCCCCAGGATTCCCCAGGACACCCGATGACCTCACTGACCACCGACTGGCAGCACCGCCCCACCCACCACAAGGTCTGGGCCCTGGCCGCGCCGATGATCCTGTCCAACATCTCCGTGCCGCTGGCAGCCCTGGTCGACAGCACGGTCATCGGCCACCTCCCCCACGCCCACCAGTTGGGTGCCGTAGCCGTGGGCGCCACGCTGTTCACCTTCATGGTCGGCCTGATGGGCTTCCTGCGCATGGGCTCCACCGGCTTCGCCGCCCAAGCCGCCGGGCGTGGCGACGGTGCAGCGCTGCGCCAGGTGCTGGTACAAGGGCTGCTGCTGGCGGTCGGCTTCGCCCTGCTGATCGGCCTGCTGGCCCTGCCCTTCAGCCAGCTGGCGCTGCAGGCGATGCAACCCAGCGCGGCCCTGCAGCAAGCCACCGAAGACTTCTTCCATACCCGCCTGCTCGGCCTGCCCGCGGCACTGGCCAGCTACGCCCTGGTCGGCTGGTTCCTCGGCACCCAGAACGCGCGGGCGCCGCTGGCCATCCTGCTGACCACCAACCTGCTGAACATCGCCTTGAACCTGTGGTTCGTGCTTGGCCTGAATTGGGGCGTGCTGGGCTCGGCGCGGGCGTCGGTGATTGCCGAGTGGAGCGCCGCCCTGCTCGGCCTGGCCCTGACCCGCCCGGCCCTGCGCGCCTACCCGGGGCAGATCGTGTGGGCGGCGCTCAAGCGCTGGCAGGCCTGGCGGCCGCTGCTGGCGGTGAACCGCGACATCTTCCTGCGCAGCCTGGCGCTGCAACTGGTGTTCCTGCTGATAACCGTACAGGGCGCTCGCCTGGGCGAAGCCACCGTGGCGGCCAATGCCCTGCTGCTCAACGGCCTGCTGCTGACTGCCTATGCGCTCGACGGGTTGGCGCATGCGGTGGAGGCCCTGTGCGGCCATGCCATTGGCGCCCGCGACCGCGACACATTGCGCCGCTCGCTGGTGGTGGCCTGTGGCTGGTCGCTGATCACCAGCCTGGGGTTTGCCGGGTTGTTCCTGCTGGGCGGGCACCTGTTCATCGATTTGCAGACCGACATCGAGAGTGTGCGGGCAGCGGCCTATCCGTACCTGCCGTACCTGGCATTGCTGCCGTTGATTGCGGTGTGGAGCTATTTGCTGGATGGCTTGTTCATTGGCGCGACCCGGGCGCGGGAGATGCGTAATGCGATGTTGGTGTCGGTGGTGATTGCGCTGCCCTTGGGAGTGCTCATGGGTGGGTTTGGCAACCATGGGTTGTGGTTGGCGTTTCTCGGGTTCATGGGGTTGCGGGCGGTGACGTTGGGGTGGGTGGGGTGGCGGTTGCAGGAAAAAGGGCTTTGGGTTCAGTAATGCCGGGGCCACTCCCACATTGATCGGCGTACGCAGGACTTTGTGGGAGCGGCCTTGTGTCGCGAAATGAGGGCGAAGCCCTCACCTGCGGATTCACAGCCACACACAATCCCAATGTGGATAATCACCAGCCCGCCGCACCAGGCCAGCCCGAATGGGATTGGCGATGATGTAGCGCGCCACTGCCCTCACATCCTCCTCACGGCGCAAAGCCCGATCATGAAAGCTGGTCTGCCAGATATGCCGCCTTTCAGCCCCCACCTTGTACAGCGCACAACTGCTTCTGGACTTGAACTCGCACATCAGCCTACCCAGGCTCGACGGCCCAAGCTCGACAAGCCAGTGAAGATGATCCGGCATCAAGACCCACGCCAGAGATCGACACGCCTTGCGCTCTTCGCTGAGCCGCAATTGCTGGATAACTGTTCTGGCGAACAAGAAGTCTTTGAACAACGGTGTTCGGTTGCGAGTGGTCGTGGTGAGCAGGTAGAGACGCCCTGGTTCGGACACTCGGCCACTACGTAAACGATGGGAGCCGGGACTTTCCATGTCGTCCTCCTTTAAACATTGCATTCAAAGGTAGCGGCGCTGATGCGATAGGCGAGGACTGGACCATTACCAGGTATGACGCGGTGAGGGCTTCGCCCTCATATCGCGACGCAAGGCCGCTCCCACAAAAAAAGCGGGAGCGGCCTGGCAATTACGACGACAGGTACGAAGACCGGGTCAGACCAAGGCGCAGAGCATCCAGGAACTGGGTCCGCTCCCGCGCAGTGATCTTGGCGCTGGCCACCTTGTCACGGTAATGCGTCATCAACTCCTCCGGCGACAGGTGCACGTAGCGCAGCATGTCTTCGATGGTGTCGTGGGTCTCGATACCGGCGTGGTACACGCTACCGTCGGCGTTCTGGTAGATGTTCACCGAGTCGGTGTCACCGAACAGGTTGTGCATGTCACCGAGGATTTCCTGATAGGCACCGACCAGGAACACACCCAGCAGGTAGTCCTCGCCCTCCTTCACCGCATGCACCGGCATGCTGGTCTCGATGCTCTGCTCGTCGACGTACTGGTTGATCTTGCCGTCGGAGTCGCAGGTCAGGTCCTGCAGCACGGCACGACGCATCGGCTCTTCGTCCAGTCGGTGCAGCGGGATGATCGGCAGTACCTGGCCGATGGCCCAGGTGTCCGGCAGGCTCTGGAACACCGAGAAGTTGCAGATGTACTTGTCGGCCAGCTTGTCGTTCAGCTCGTCCAGCACCTGGCGGTGCGAGCGCTGGCGGGCTTTCAGCGAGTTGTGCAGGCGGCGGCACACAGCAAAGTAGCACTGCTCGGCCAGGGCCTTCTCGGCCAGGCTGATCTTGCCATCGGCATACTGCGCAGCCACGTCACCCATGTAGTGGGTGGCGCGCCAGTAGGTCTCGGTCACCATCTCGATGTCGGTCGGGCCGAGCAGGTCGACCAGCCACTGCACGGTCTCGGGCAGGGCTTCCTTGTTCTCGATGGTCGGCACGTCGTCGTTGTGCTTCTCGACGTCGGTTACCTGAATCACCAGCATGGCGTGGTGCGCGGTCAGCGAACGGCCGCTCTCGGAGAAGATGTGCGGGTGCGGCAGACCCTGCGCGTCGCAGAACTCCTTGAGCATGCCCACAACAACGCCGGCGTAGTCGTCCATGTCGTAGTTGATCGAGCTGGCATTGCGCGAGTGGGTACCGTCGTAGTCCACGCCCAAACCACCGCCAACGTCGATATGGTCGACTGGCAGGCCCAGCGCACGCAGCTCACCGTAGTAACGGATGGCTTCCTTGAAGCCGTGCTGGTAGTCGGCCAGGTTGGCGATCTGCGAACCCATGTGGAAGTGCAGCAGGCGGATACCCTGGTCCAGGCCGGCATCGCGGAAGCGCTGCACCACCGAGATCAGCTGGGCGGCGGACAAGCCGAACTTGGACTTCTCGCCACCGGTGTCGGCCCACTTGCTCGAGGCCAGCGACGACAGGCGCACGCGCAGGCCGACCTGCGGCTTGACCTTGAGCTCGGCAGCCTCATCGATCACCAAGGCCACTTCCGACTCTTTCTCGATGACGATGAACACGTTGTGGCCGAGCTTCTGGCCCATCAGCGCCAGGCGGATGAACTCGCGGTCCTTGTAGCCGTTGCAGACGATGGTGCCGCCCTTCGGCGCCAACGCCAGCACTGCCAGCAGCTCGGGCTTGGAGCCGGCTTCCAGGCCAATGGAAACGTTCTGCGTGGCGATGATGTTTTCCACCACCGCTTCCTGCTGGTTGACCTTGATCGGGTACAGCGCGGTGTACTTGCTCTGGTATTCCAGGCGCGCGATGTTGGCATCGAAGGCGCCGGTCAGCTGGCGCACGCGGTCCTGCAGAATGTCGGGGAAGCGCACCAGCAATGGCAGCGACAGGCCGCTCTGGCGCAATTCGTCGACCTGTTCGAACAGGTCGATCGGTGCGCTTTTGGGGCCGTTGGGGCGTACTTCGACGCGCCCGGCTTCATTGATGGCGAAATAACCAGCGCCCCAATGGCGGATACCATAAACACTGCGGCTGTCGGCCACGGTCCATTGGCTACCATCGTCTTTGCGTGTGCGTCGTACGGACATTCAAGTCCCCTATAGATAAGTCGAAGACACTGCCCCGCAAGGAGGCGGGCGCAGTGTAAAAGCCAAAAATGACGATTCGTCCGTGCCCTGGGGTAGACCCTGGTCACGGCAACGAGTTTAGAAAGCACTGGGCAAAAAATCGCGTGGCCGCATCAGCCGCCGGACTTTTTCGCCTTGAAGCCCTGCTTGGTCAGCTCACCGATCAGCAGTTCGACATGGTCGCCCTGGATTTCGATGACCCCATCCTTCAGGGCGCCACCGGTACCGCAGCGGCGCTTGAGGGTAGAGGCCAGCTCCTTGAGCTGATCGAGCGGCAGCGGCACGCCGGTGACGGTGGTCACGGTCTTGCCGCCGCGGCCCTTGCTTTCGCGGCGCACACGGGCAATGCCATCGCCTTCGGGGATGACCTGCTGCTTGCAGGTACAGGCATCCACCGGCTGGCTACAGTCGGGGCAGTGCCGACCGGTGTCGGTGGAGTAAACGAGACCGCCAAGGGCGGCGAAGGAAGAAGCTTTCTTGGCCACTTTTGTTCCTCTGTGCTGAGGACAAAAACTGGTCGGCCCCAGGGGGTTGAGCCCGACCGCGAAGCCCCACTCTGGCAGGGGCGGCGCTACTGCCGCAAGACCTGCGGCAGCCCGAAAAGGGCGCGCAGTGTAACGATAAATCCGGCTGTTGCTAAGTACTGGAATGCGGCATTTTGCGAATGTTTTGCGACTCCTTTCGACACTGGGGCTGCTTCGCAGCCCGATCGCGACACAAGGCCGCTCCTACAAGGCCCTGCGTACGCCGATCAATGTAGGAGCGGCCTTGTGTCGCGAAAGGACCGCAAAGCGGTCCCCGGCGTCATCCCAGGCTGGCTTTGTAGCGCTGCAACGCCGCCAATGAGTCCGGGCAATACGGCTTGGTCAGGCTTTCTTGCTCAGCCTGCTCCAGGCCAATGAAGCGTGCCTCGATCACCTCTTCCGGCTGTAACCGCAACGGCGCATCCGACACCGCCGAATACACCGCACACCACAAGTGGTTATCTGGCTGGTCAAAGTAGAACCGCTCATGAAAACGCAGCTCCACACCGTCGATCCCCAGCTCCTCGGCCAGCTCCCGCGCCGCCGAATCGGCATACGCCTCCCCGGCCGTCACCATGCCGCCTGCCGCCACATCCCAGTACCCCGGGTACAGCGCCTTGCTCAGGGTGCGCCGGTGCACGCACAGCTCACCGGCACTGTTGAACAGCAGAATGAACGTGCAACGCCCGATCAGGCCGCGCTCGCGCAGTTCGGCGCGGGGCAAGGCACCCAGCACCTGGTCGGCTTCGTCCACCCAGGTGACCAGTTCTCGGTCGGAAGCCGCCCGGTGGGCGGCCTCGTTCGGGCTGATCGCCATCGTCAACCCTGCGACAGCAGCTGACGCAGGTCGATGACCGCCGCGTTGGCCCGGGAAATATAGTTGGCCATGACCAGCGAGTGGTTGGCCCACATGCCGAAGCCGCTGCCGTTGAGCACCATCGGGCTCCACAGGGCTTCCTGCGAGGCTTCCAGCTCACGGATGATCTGGCGCACGCTGACCGTGGCGTTCTTCTTCGCCAGCACGTCGGCAAAGTCCACCTCGATGGCGCGCAGCAGGTGCGACAGCGCCCAGGCCTGGCCACGGGCTTCGTAGAACACGTTGTCGATCTGCAGCCATGGGGTTTCCACCAGCTCCTCGTCCACCTGCGGTGCCTGGCCGGCGACCAGCGACTCGGTCTTCAGCGTGGTGTTGAGCTTGACTCGGCCAACGCTGGCCGACAGGCGCTGCGACAGCGAGCCCAGGCGGGTGGCCACGTCACCCAGCCAGTTGTTCAGGTTGTCGGCACGGGTGTAGAAGATTGCGCCCTTGTCGCCGGCAGCCAGACGGGTCTGGTAGCGGGTCAGCGACTTGATGCCCTCTTCGAACTCCGACTCGCTCGATGGCAGGATCCAGCTCTTGTTGTCGAAGTTGAAACGCGGCTCGGCCTTGGCCAGGTCGGCGTCTTCGGTCGACTGCGACTGCGAACGGGCGAAGTCCTTGCGCAGGGCACGGGACAGGTCGCGCACCTGGACGAGCACGCCATATTCCCAGCTCGGCATGTTGTCCATCCACAGCCCTGGCGGGAAGCGGTCGTTGGAAATGTAGCCACCGGGCTTGTTCAGCAAGGTGCCGGCCACGGTCTTGAGGGTTTCGATAGTGGTGTAGCCCACCACCATCTGCTGGCCGGTACGCTCGGCTGCGGCCTGGGCGTTCTGCTGCACCGGGAACAGCTCCGGCTCCTGGCTCCAGTACCAGCCCAGGCCGATACACACCAGCAGGTACAACCCGATCAGGGTCCCCAGGGCACGGCTCCAGAGGCCGCCAAGGTAGCTACGGGCGGCGGCGCCACGGCCGTCGACACGCTCGCGGGGCTCGGCTTTGGCCTCGCGGTTTTTCCAGTCCAGCATGGCTTTGTCCTTAATCAGTCACGACGGTTCAGGGGCTTGGACCACAGGCCTGCGCCAGGGTGCCACGGCAAGCCCGCGTGGCAGCACTATAAAGCAGACACCGCCTTACGCATAAGCGACCAATCGGTCAGCAACTGAATATTCGTTCTGGCCGCTTTGTTGATGCAGCGCACTCACGCGCCTGAAAAGAACTGCTAGCATAGAGCCATCATTGCCCCTGCACACCCCAACCTACAAGTAGCCAGGACATGAGCCAAGCAGCCGAGCCGAGCCCGTTGTGCCCCGCCCAACAGCTGACGCGTAGCGGCCTGCGCAAGGACGACCCGCTCGACCAGGTGCTGCTGCCGCCCCTGCGCAAGCCGGTGTACATCCTGCTGCAGGACCACGAACGTGCCCAGCGCCTGGCCCAGCAACTGGAATTCTTTGGCCTGGTGGTGCAGGCGCTGCCCAGCGCCGCGGCGTTTCAGGCCTCGATCGGCGAATACCCGCCCTCGGCCATCATCATGGATGTCGACTTCAACGGTGCCGGCCAAGGCTTGCTGCTGGCTGCCCAGGTGCAGCAGGGGTTGGCCCGGCATATACCGCTGCTGTTCTTCAGCCACCACGAAACCGACACCCCGACCCGCCTGGCCGCCGTGCGCGCCGGTGGCCAGGACTTCCTCACCGGCACCCTGGAAGCCTCCAGCCTGCTGGAAAAGGTCGAACTGCTGACCAATGCCACCCAGCACGACCCGTTGCGCGTGCTGATCATCGACGACTCGCGCACCCAGGCGCTGTACACCGAGCGCGTGCTGGCCAGTGCCGGCATGATCACCCGCAGCCTGACCGACCCGATCCGCACCATGGCCGAGCTGGCCGACTTCCAGCCCGACCTGATCATCCTCGACCTGTACATGCCGGCCTGCACCGGCCCTGAGCTGGCCAAGGTGATCCGCCACAGCGACCGTTATGTGAGCGTGCCGATCATCTACCTGTCTGCCGAGGACGACCTGGACAAGCAGCTGGATGCCATGAGCGAAGGCGGTGATGACTTCCTGACCAAACCGTTTCGCTCACGCCACCTGATCACCACCGTGCGCAACCGCGCCGCCCGCGCTCGGCACCTGAAGGCGCGCATGGTGCGCGACAGCCTGACCGGGTTGTACAACCACACCCACATCCTGCAACTGCTGGAAGACTGCAGCTTCCGCGCCCGTCGCGAGCAGCAGCCGTTGAGCTTTGCCATGCTCGACATCGACCACTTCAAGAAGATCAACGACCGTCATGGCCACCCCATGGGCGACCGGGTGATCAAGAGCCTGGCGCTGTTTCTCAAGCAGCGCTTGCGCAAGACCGATTTCATTGGCCGTTACGGTGGTGAAGAGTTCGCCATTGTCATGCCCAATACCGCGCTGGACGCGGCGCACAAGGTGCTGGACGAAATCCGCCGGCGCTTTGCCGAGATTCTCTACCCGGCGCAGCCACGGGACTTGCAGTGCACCTTCAGTGCCGGGGTGGTGCAAATGGATGAGGGGCTGGATGCGCTGACCATGGCCAGTGCGGCGGACGAGGCGCTGTATCGGGCCAAGCATGCCGGACGTAATTGCGTGGTGCGTGTAGAGCCCTGAATCAGGCTTTGCCTGTGCCGGCCTCTTCGCGGCTAAAGCCGCTCCCACAGGTACTCCACCGGACTGAGGGATTGCGCAGTCCCTGTGGGAGCGGCTTTAGCCGCGAAGAGGCCGGCACAGATTGAAATGGAGGCACTGTGCCACTTTTTTATGGCGCCAACCCCCTGTCGTCATCACCCCGTCACAAAATCGCAATAACTTCAGCCACCGACCTCTCCCCTCCCCGCAGGAAGCTCGCGGCTATGCGCCTGAAGTGGCTGACCAATTTCAACACCCTGTTGCTGGTAACCGTGTGTATCGCCCTGGGCGCCACCCTTTGGTGGTCGCAGCGGGCCCTTGAGCGCCCCTACCAGTTGATGGAGCGCTACCTGGGCCTGTCCCAGCAGTTCCAGAACCAGGCGGCCCGCAACATCCAGGCGTACCTGGGCAGTGGCGATGCCCTGCGCCACGCCGCGGCGATGGAGGCCAACCAGCAGCTGCAGGCCGCGCTGGCCGAGTGGCCCAGCGAACTGGCCAACAAACTGCGCCCCAGCCTTGACAGCCTGCAGGCCTTTACCGCCGAGGAGCTGCTGGCCGCCGGCAAGCTGGCCGGCGACCCGCAAGCCCTGCTGCTGCAGGCCGAGCGGGAACTGGGCGCCAACTTCGAACAACTGGCCGGCTACGCCCGCGACAGCGGCAGCGCCGACGCCAACCGCTACCTGGTGCCACTGTTTGACGCCACTGTGCACCTCGGTCGCCTGTCGCTGGCCCGGGACAAGCTGGTCAGCAGCGGCCGCCCGGAGCTGGCCGACGAAGTGGAGCGCGAGCTGCAACTGATCCGTGCCCAGGCCCAGGCGATCGACGCCTTGCCCTTGCTGGGCGTAACCCGTAGCGCCGAATCCGGTGCCGACGACTTCGCCGCGATGATGGGCCTGGAAACCCAGGCCAGCGCCCAGCAGGAAGACATTGCCGTCGGCCTCAAGCGCGAACTGCAGAGCCTGCTCGGCCGCTACCCGGCGGAACTGCAGCGCACCCGCGAACAGATCGAGCGCCGCGTCGCCCTGGCGGCCAGCACCGGCCAACGCCTGGAGGCCGTGCAGCAGGCCATTGCAGCACTGGAGCCCGAGGTACGCGCCCAGCATGGGAAAATTGCCGGCGAAGTGCGCATCATCCAGGGCCTGATGATCGGCCTGATCCTGCTTATCGCCCTGCTGATCGACACCTTGCAACGCCGCCTGGCGCGCACCCTGACCGGCCTGGCCCCGGCCCTGTCGCGCTGGGCCGAGGGTGACTTCGCCGAGGCCATCGCCCTGGGCAGGACCAACCGCGAACTGCGCGACATCCAGGAATCGCTCAACCGCCTGCGCCAATACCTGGTGGAATTGGTCGGCACCATCCGCCACAACGCCGAGCAGGTGGCTGGCAGCAGCCACGCCCTGGCCGGCATGAGCGCCGCCCTGCATGACGGCGCCGAACGCCAGGCCGGCGACACCGGGCAGATCCGCGATGCCTTGGGTGAGCTGGAAGCAACCATCCAGCAAGTGGCCGGCGACGCCAGTGCCGCAGCCGACGCCAGCCGCGATGCCGGGCGTGCAGTGGAACAGGGCCAGGCGGTGATCGGCCAGAGCCTGTCGGGCTTGCGTGAGCTGGTCGACGAGGTGCAGGGCAACGCCCGCATGATCGAACAACTGGCGGAGGAGTCGGCCACCATCGGCGGCGTGCTGACAGTGATCCGCTCGATTGCCGAGCAGACCAACCTGCTGGCGCTGAATGCCGCGATCGAAGCGGCCCGCGCCGGTGAGATGGGCCGTGGTTTCGCCGTGGTGGCCGATGAGGTGCGTTCGCTGGCACAGCGCACCACCGGGGCGACCGGAGAGATTCAGGCACTGATCGACCGCTTGCAGCAGGCAGCCAGAAGTTCGGTGGCCGGGATGCGTGCGCAGCTTGAGCATGCCGAGGCCACGGCCAACCAGGCGCAGGCGGCGGATGGGGCGCTGGACGAGATTGTCTGTGCCATTCGCACCATTTCGGACACTGCGGTGCGGATTGCCGATGTCACGGCGCAGCAGAGTGGTGCCGTGAGCGAGATTCGCGACCACAGCGAGCGGATTCATGAGCTGGGTGAGGACAACCTGCAGCGCATTGGCGAGGGGCGCGAGCAAGGCGAGCAGCTGCTGAGCCTGGGTGGTGAACTGAACCGGGCGGTGCGGGCCTTCAGGGTCTGAGAAGGCATACGCTGTACCTTTGTGGGAGCGGCCTTGTGTCGCGAAAGGGGTGCGAAGCGCCCCCAGTATCTGTGCATCACAGCTGATATTGCCGGGGCCGCGTTGCGGCCCTTTCGCGACACAAGGCCGCTCCCACAGGTACAGCATATGCCTCGAGGTTGGAGCAGGCCCTGTGGGAGCGGGTTTACCCGCGAAGAGGCCGGCACAGGCAGCACATGAGCCAGCGGCCATGTGTCGCCCCCGCCACCAGCATGGCCCCAACCTGCACCAACTCCGCTATCATGCCCAGCACGTTCCACCTCGCGAGTCCGCCATGCGCCGCCTGTTTTTCCTGCTGTTCCTGCTGCTGGCCAGCCCTGCCTTCGCCACGGGCCTGCTCGACAACCGCCCCAGCGCCACCCTCGGCGCAGCTTCGCTGGCCAACAACGCCGACTTCCTGCCGGTACACGAGGCCTTCAAGCTCAGCCTGGTCCAGGCCGATGCGCAAACCATCAAGCTGCGCTTCGTCGCTACCGACGGCTACTACCTCTATCGCCACCGTTTCCAGTTCCGCACCGAACCGGCCGACATTGCCCTGGGCACACCAAACATCCCCAAGGGCGAGGCCAAGCACGATGAGTTCTTCGGTGATGTCGAGGTATACCACGGCGTGCTCGATATCGAGCTGCCGCGCAACGACCCGCGTGCCTTCACCCTGCTGGTGGGCTACCAGGGCTGCGCCGACAAAGGCCTGTGCTACCCCCCGGAAACCGCACGCCTGAGCATCGATGGCGAAGGCGGCGCAAGCACCCCGGCCAGCGATGAACACGCCTGGACCTGGAAGTCGCTGCTGCTGTTCTTCCTCGCCGGGGTGGGCCTGACGTTCACCCCCTGCGTGCTGCCGATGCTGCCGATCCTCTCCGGCGTGGTGCTGCGTGGCCAGGCCGGCGGCCTGCGCGGGCTGGCGCTGTCGCTGGCCTACGTGCTGCCGATGGCAGCCAGCTTCGCGGTACTCGGCGCCCTGATGGGGTTGTTCGGCGCCGGCCTGAACCTGCAGGCGCGCCTGCAGTCGGCCTGGGTGCTGGCGCCCTTCGCGCTGTTCTTCGTGGTGTTCGCCCTGGCCATGTTCGGCCTGTTCGAACTGAAACTGCCGCAAGCCCTGAGCAACCGCCTGAACAATGTCGCCAGCCACACCCGGGGCGGCTCGCTGCTGGGCGCAGCAATACTGGGCGTACTCTCCAGCCTGCTGGTTTCGCCCTGTGTGTCGGCGCCGTTGGCCGGTGCGTTGCTGTACATCAGCGCCAGCGGCGATGCCCTGGGCGGCGCACTCAAGCTGTTCGCCCTGGGCCTGGGCATGGGCGCACCATTGCTGCTGGTGGCTACCGGTGGCGCGGCCTGGCTGCCGAAAAGCGGCCCTTGGCTGAACACGGTGAAGAACGCCATCGGCGTCCTGCTGCTGGGCTTGGCCATCGGCTTACTCAGCCGTGTGCTGCCAGGCCCGCTGACCTTGCTGCTGGTCGGTTTCCTCGCCGCTGGCGTGGCGCTGTTCCTCGGTGCCCTCGAATTTGTCGTCAAGACCGCGCGCCAGCGCCTGGCCCAACTGCTCGGCCTGGCCTTGCTGGTGTACGCCCTGGCCTGCTGGTACGGCGCCCTCAGCGGCCACGGCGACCCGCTGCGCCCGCTGCCGCCGGCAACCCTTGTGGCCACCGGCAACGGGCCGGCGGTGCAGGCGGATAGCTGGCAGACCATCACTACCCCCGCCGCACTGGACGCCGCCCTGGCCCAGGCCAAGGCGGCCGGCCAGCCGGTACTGCTGGACTGGTACGCCGACTGGTGCATCAGCTGCAAGGTGATCGAGCGCGAGGTGCTCACCGCCCCACAGGTGCAAGCGCAACTGGCTGGCTTCAAGCTGCTGCGTTTCGACATCACCGAAAGCAATGCCGAACAACGCAGCCTGCTCGACCGCTACCAGCTGTTCGGCCCTCCCGCCCTGTTGTTCTTTGCCGCGAACGGTAGCGAAATAACCGCTGATCGGGTCATTGGCGAGATAAATGCCGGTGAATTCGCGCAAATTCTGACACGCGTGCGCGGCAAAGTCGGTCTATAACTTCCCGCGAGCTGTGAAAAATCCTGAAATCAGTGACCAAATTTAATTATTTGGTCACATACTTCGCGCGAACCTCGGACATCGTGCTGGCTATTGCCGGGAACTGGACACTTGCCGTCGCTTTACGGCACACTCGCCGCGCTGTGTCGAATTGCCCTACAAATCCAAGGAATCCGCAGATGGCAACGCTACTGGTGCTCCACGGCCCCAACCTCAACCTGCTCGGTACCCGCGAGCCTGGCCACTACGGCGCCGTGACCCTGGCCCAGATCAACCAGGACCTGGAGCAACGTGCCCGCGCCGCAGGCCACCATCTGCAGTACCTGCAGAGCAACGCCGAATACGAACTGATCGACCGCATTCACGCCGCACGCAACGAGGGTGTGGACTTCATCCTGATCAATCCGGCTGCTTTCACCCACACAAGCGTCGCATTACGTGACGCATTGCTTGCGGTGAGCATCCCATTCATCGAAGTGCACCTGTCCAACGTGCACAAACGCGAACCGTTCCGCCACCACTCCTACTTTTCCGATGTTGCCGTAGGGGTGATTTGCGGCCTGGGCGCCAGCGGTTATCGCCTGGCCCTGGAGTCCGCGCTGGAACAACTGGCTGCCAACGCACAGCCCAAATGATGAAAACCCTGGCCTCAGTGGGCCAGGGTTCGAGAGAAACGTTTCAGATACGTTTTTTGTATTTCGCCCCCTGACCGAACCTTTGGGAGTTGATGATTAATGGATATCCGTAAAGTCAAGAAACTGATCGAGCTGCTGGAAGAGTCTGGCATCGACGAACTGGAGATCAAGGAAGGCGAAGAGTCGGTCCGTATCAGCCGTCACAGCAAGACCCCAGCTGCCCAGCAGTACTTCGCACCGGCTCCGGTAGCCGCTGCCCCTGTTGCTGCCCCGGTCGCCGCTGCCGCTCCGGCCGCTGAAGCCGCTGCCGCTGCCCCGGCCCTGAAAGGCACCGTGATCCGCTCGCCGATGGTAGGTACCTTCTACCGCAAGCCTTCGCCGACCTCGCCGAACTTCGCTGAAGTTGGCCAGAGCGTGAAGAAAGGCGACACCCTGTGCATCGTCGAAGCCATGAAGATGATGAACCACATCGAAGCCGATGTTGGCGGTGTCATCGACGCCATCCTGGTAGAAGACGGCCAGCCGGTTGAGTTCGACCAGCCGCTGTTCACCGTCGTTTGAATCGCGGAGAGCCAACGATGTCTGGGAAGCTCGAAAAAGTCCTGATCGCCAACCGCGGGGAAATTGCCCTGCGGATCCTGCGTGCCTGCAAAGAGCTGGGCATCAAGACCGTCGCCGTGCACTCCACTGCCGACCGTGAACTGATGCACCTGGGCCTGGCAGACGAGTCGGTCTGCATCGGCCCTGCATCGTCCAAGGATTCCTACCTGCATATCCCGGCAATCATCGCTGCCGCCGAAGTGACCGGCGCCACCGCGATTCACCCGGGCTACGGCTTCCTGGCGGAAAACGCCGACTTCGCCGAGCAGGTGGAAAAATCCGGTTTCGCCTTCATCGGCCCGAAAGCCGACACCATTCGCCTGATGGGCGACAAGGTTTCGGCCAAGGACGCGATGATCAAGTCGGGCGTACCGACCGTACCGGGCTCCGATGGCCCGCTGCCGGAAGATGAAGAAGTCGCCCTGGCGATTGCCCGTGACGTCGGCTACCCGGTGATCATCAAGGCCGCCGGTGGCGGTGGTGGTCGCGGCATGCGCGTGGTGCACAAGGAAGAGGACCTGATTTCCTCGGCCAAGCTCACCCGTACCGAAGCCGGTGCAGCCTTCGGCAACCCGATGGTCTACCTGGAGAAGTTCCTGACCAACCCACGTCACGTGGAAGTACAGGTACTGTCCGACGGCCAGGGCAATGCCATCCACCTGGGCGACCGTGACTGCTCGCTGCAGCGCCGTCACCAGAAGGTACTGGAAGAAGCGCCAGCCCCGGGCATCGACGAGAAAGCCCGTCAGGAAGTGTTCAAGCGCTGCGTCGATGCGTGCATCGAGATCGGCTACCGTGGTGCGGGTACTTTCGAGTTCCTGTACGAGAACGGCCGCTTCTACTTCATCGAGATGAACACCCGCGTGCAGGTTGAGCACCCGGTGTCGGAGATGGTGACCGGTATCGACATCGTCAAGGAGATGCTGAGCATCGCCGCTGGCAACAAGCTGTCGTTCCGCCAGGAGGACGTGGTCATCCGTGGCCATGCGCTGGAATGCCGTATCAACGCCGAAGACCCGAAGAAGTTCATCCCGAGCCCAGGCAAGGTGAAGCACTTCCACGCCCCGGGCGGCAACGGCGTGCGTGTGGATTCGCACCTGTACAGCGGTTACTCGGTTCCGCCGAACTACGACTCGCTGATCGGCAAGCTGATCACCTACGGCAAGGACCGCGACGAAGCCATGGCGCGCATGCGCAATGCCCTGGACGAGATCGTCGTCGACGGCATCAAGACCAACATCCCGCTGCACCGCGACCTGGTGCGTGATGAAGGTTTCTGCAAAGGCGGCGTCAACATTCACTACCTCGAGCACAAACTGGCTAGCCAGGAGTGATCGCGTAGTGTGATGTACCGAAACCCCGGACTTGTGCCGGGGTTTTTTATTGCCTGGGGGTTCCAGGGGCCGCTTTGCGGCCCATCGCGACACAAGGCCGCTCCTACAGGAGATCGCGCAACCCTTGGGCTGGCGCTGTGCCTGTAGGAGCGGCCTTGTGTCGCGAAAGGGGCGCAACGCGCCCCCAGGGCCCTACCCCTTCATCCGCGGCATCTCGATGTGGTGCTCATGCACCCGCCGGTACAAGGTCGCCCGCGATATCCCCAGAGCCCGCGCCGCATCGGCCGGCTTCCAGCGATGGCGGATCAGCGCATCCAGCAGCAACTGCCGGGCCGGACAAGACATGCTGCTTTCTGCCGAAGCAAGCACCTCGCCGCGTACTTCCTGCGGCAGGTCCTGCACCTGTACCCGCCCGCCCTCACTCACCGCACAGGCATAGCGCAACACCTGCCGCAGCTGGCGCAAGTTCCCCGGCCAGCGGTAAACCAGCAGCGCCTGCAGCGCATCATCCGCCAACACCACCTCGACCCCGCAGGCCTCGGCCTCCTCGGCCAGCAACTGGTGAATCAACCCCAAGCGGTCCTCACGCTCGCGCAGCGGCGGCAACTCGAAGCGGGCATTGGCCAGGCGGAAGTACAGGTCCTCACGAAAACGCCCATCCTCCACCATCGCCGCCAAATCGCGGTGGGTCGCGCAAATCACCTGGATATCCACCCGCTCCCGCCGCGCCGCGCCCAGCGGCGCCACTTCACCCTCGGCCAGCACGCGCAGCAACCGGGTTTGCAGGTTCAGCGGCATGTCGCCGATTTCGTCGAGGAACAGCGTACCGCCATCGGCCTGCTGCAACAGCCCCTGCATGCCTTTGCTGGAAGCCCCGGTGAAGGCCCCGGCCACATAGCCGAACAGCTCGCTCTCAATCAGGCTTTCCGGAATGGCCGCGCAGTTCAGGGTGACGAACGGGCCATCGCGACGCAGGCTTTGCTGATGCAGCTGGCGGGCGAACACCTCTTTGCCGGCCCCCGTCTCGCCTTGCACAAGCACCGCCAGGTTGCAGTCCTTGACCCGCGTGGCCAGGCGCAAATGCTGCTCGATGCGGGCGTCCTGGGCCTGGCGCAACGGCTGCACACGCTGGCGCTGGCGGGGTGCGCTGACCCGGCCGTACAGCCCACCCAGGCCCGGCAGGCGTTGAGCGGACGATGCGTTCACGCGGCGCAGCTGGTCCATGTCGAACAGCTCGCCAATGTGCTCGGGCAAACGCCCCAAGTGCTCCACCAGCCGCTGGCGCGCCAGGCTGTTGATCGCCTGCAGGCGGCCATCGCCATCCCAGGCCAGCAGGTAGTCGGGCTGGCTTTCCACATAGCCCGGCGTGCCATGGGCACGCATCACCCAATGGCCCTGGGCACTGTGCATGAAGAAGGCATTTTCGATCTCGCGGGCAGTCTGCTCGACCAGTTGGCGGATCAGGTGCTGGCTGCGGCGGTCGTCCGGCGACTGCAAGGCCGAGACATCCACCACGCCCAGCAACTCGCCCAACGGGTCGAACACCGGTGCCGCCGTACAGGTCAGGCCAATGAACGCAGCGCGGAAGTGGTCGCGCTTGTGCACCGTGACCGGTGCCTTGCTGGTCAACACCGCCGCCACGCCGCAGGTGCCCTCCTCGCCCTCCGACCAGCAGGTGCCCAGGTACAGCCCGGCCTTGCGGCAGTCGTTGCGGATGGCCGACTCGACTCGGTAATCGATGGTGCGCCCCAAGGCATCGGTAAGCAGCACGCAGTAGTCGGCACCGCGCACCCGTTCATGCAAGCGGGCCACGGCATCGCTGGCGATACGCAGGAACAGTTCGGCGCGCTCGCGGCATTCGTTGAGCAGGCTTTGGGACAGGATGCGCGGCCCCTGCTGGGACCCAGGGTCGAGGCGGTACAGCTCCATGGAACGGCGCCATGAATCGAGGATCAGCGGTGGCACCGGCGCCTGCGGCAGGCGGTCGGCATTCTTCAGCACCCTGCTGACGCAGTCGACATGGGCTCGGGAGTTCGCGGCAAGCATTCAGGCCCTCCGGTTCTCGTTGCTGTTTTTATCGTTGTCCGGCCATTAAGCGCTTCCGGGCATGCCCCGACAAGCACTGCGTGATTACCGGCCCGCTTGAGACGCAGCGTCTCAGCGTCTCGGCAAGGTCGGCCCCGCACTGGCACCGGGCGTCTCGCCAGCAGAACCATCAGCACCTGCATGATCGTAATCAAACCGGTCTATTGCAGGCATTTCAGCCAATTCAAAAGAAGCTGGCACCGTGCTTGCTCCTGCCCTGACAAACAAGAATACGAGGTGCGCCATGCCGCTACCCGCCCCGACCGTCGGGATCATTGCCAACCCTGCCTCTGGCCGCGACCTGCGCCGCCTGACCGCCAACGCCGGGCTCTATTCGAGCACCGACAAGGCTTCGGCGATCCAGCGTCTGCTGGCCGCCTTCGGTGCCACCGGCATCGGCCAGGTGCTGCTGCCCAGTGACATGACCGGCATTGCCGCCGCCGTGCTCAAGGCCAGCCAGGGCCCGGTCGCCCGTGACCAGCACTGGCCGGCCATCGAAATACTCGACCTGCCGCTGACCCAGACCGTTGCCGATACCCGCCTGGCCACCCGCCGCATGGTCGAACGCGGTGTGGCGATGATCGCCGTGCTTGGCGGCGACGGCACCCACAAGGCAGTCGCTGCCGAGGCCGGTGACGTACCGCTGCTGACCTTGTCCACCGGCACCAACAATGCCTTCCCCGAACTGCGCGAGGCCACCAGCGCCGGCCTGGCCGGTGGCCTGCTTGCCAGCGGCCGGGTACCGGCCAGCATCGGCCTGCGCCGCAACAAGCGCCTGCTGGTTAAGGTGCCCGAACAACAGCTTGCCGAATGGGCCCTGGTGGAGGCGGCGGTGTCGCCCCAGCGCTTCATCGGCGCTCGGGCACTGAGCCGCAGCGAGGACCTTTGCGAAGTCTTCGCCTGTTTCGCCGAACCCCATGCCATTGGCCTCTCGGCCCTGTGCGGCCTGTGGTGCCCAGTCTCGCGCCAGGACCCGCACGGCGCCTGGGTACGCCTGAACCCCGGCGCCGAGCAGGCGCTGCTCGCGCCGCTGGCACCCGGCCTCCTGCAAGGCTGCGGCATCACCGCCAGCGGCCCGCTGACGCCCGGCGTAGCCCATCGCCTGAGCCTGGCCAGCGGCACCCTGGCATTGGACGGCGAGCGCGAAATCGAATTCGCCGAGCACGACACCCCAACCATCACCCTCGATCACCAAGGCCCGTTGAGCGTGGATGTCGAGGCCGTGCTGGCGCATGCCGCCCGCCATCACCTGCTGGCCGTACCGCGCGGCCACCGGTTGCACCCTGCAAACCCGTGTTGAGACAACCCTGGAGAACAACAAGATGTCCAATCAACTCAGTACCGAACAATTGCTGCATGCCTATGAAGTGATGCGCACCATCCGCGCCTTCGAAGAACGCCTGCACGTGGAGTTCGCCACCGGCGAGATCCCCGGCTTCGTCCACCTGTATGCCGGCGAAGAGGCTTCCGCGGCCGGGGTGATGGCCCACCTGCGCGACAGCGACTGCATCGCCTCGACCCACCGTGGCCATGGCCACTGCATCGCCAAGGGCGTGGATGTGTACGGCATGATGGCCGAAATCTACGGCAAGAAGACCGGCGTGTGCGGTGGCAAGGGCGGTTCGATGCATATCGCCGACCTGGAAAAAGGCATGCTCGGCGCCAACGGCATCGTCGGTGCCGGTGCACCGCTGGTAGCCGGGGCCGGGCTGGCTGCCAAGATCAAGGGCAACGACGATGTGTCGGTGGCCTTCTTCGGCGATGGCGCTTCCAACGAAGGCGCCGTGTTCGAAGCCATGAACATGGCCTCGATCATGAACCTGCCGTGCATCTTCGTGGCCGAGAACAACGGCTACGCCGAAGCCACCGCCTCGACCTGGTCGGTTGCCTGCGACCATATCGCCGACCGCGCGGCCGGGTTCGGCATGCCCGGTGTCACCATCGACGGTTTCGACTTCTTTGCCGTGTACGAGGCCGCCGGTGCTGCCATCGAACGCGCCCGCTCCGGGCAAGGCCCGTCGCTGATCGAGGTCAAGCTCAGCCGCTACTACGGCCATTTCGAAGGCGATGCACAAACCTACCGCGCCCCGGACGAAGTGAAGAACCTGCGCGAATCCCGCGACTGCCTCATGCAGTTCCGCAACAAGACCACCCGCGCCGGCCTGCTCACGGCTGCGCAACTGGACGCCATCGACGCCCGCGTCGAGGACCTGATCGAAGACGCCGTGCGCCGCGCCAAGTCCGATCCCAAGCCACAGCCCGCCGACCTGCTCACCGACGTCTACGTCGCCTACCCCTGAGCCGCGGATTACAAGAACAACAGGAGAATCACCATGGCAAGAAAGATCAGCTACCAGCAGGCCATCAACGAAGCCCTGGCCCAGGAAATGCGCCGCGACAACACGGTGTTCATCATTGGCGAAGACGTTGCCGGCGGCGCCGGTGCCCCCGGCGAGGATGACGCCTGGGGTGGCGTGCTGGGCGTGACCAAGGGCCTTTACCACCAGTTCCCGGGGCGCGTGCTCGACGCGCCGCTGTCGGAAATCGGCTACGTCGGCGCCGCCGTCGGTGCTGCCACCCAGGGCCTGCGCCCGGTGTGCGAGCTTATGTTCGTCGACTTCGCCGGCTGCTGCCTGGACCAGATCCTCAACCAGGCCGCCAAGTTCCGCTACATGTTCGGCGGCAAGGCGGTCACCCCGCTGGTGATGCGCACCATGTACGGCGCCGGCCTGCGCGCGGCGGCCCAGCACTCGCAGATGCTCACCTCGCTGTGGACGCACATTCCCGGCCTGAAGGTGGTCTGCCCGTCCTCGCCGTACGATGCCAAGGGCCTGTTGATACAGGCGATCCGCGACAACGACCCGGTGATCTTCTGCGAGCACAAGCTGCTGTACAGCATGCAAGGCGAGGTGCCGGAAGAGGTCTACACCGTGCCGTTCGGCGAAGCCAACTTCCTGCGCGATGGTGACGACGTGACCCTGGTCACCTATGGCCGCATGGTGCATGTGGCGCTGGAAGCAGCCAACAACCTGGCCCGCCAGGGTATCGACTGCGAGGTGCTGGACCTGCGCACCACCAGCCCGCTGGACGAGGACAGCATCCTGGAAAGCGTGGAAAAGACCGGCCGCCTGGTGGTGATCGACGAAGCCAACCCGCGTTGCTCCATGGCCACCGACATCAGCGCGCTGGTGGCACAGAAGGCCTTCGGCGCGCTCAGGGGCCCGATCGAAATGGTCACCGCCCCGCATACTCCCGTGCCGTTCTCCGATGCCCTGGAAGACCTGTACATCCCTGACGCGGCGAAGATCGAGGCTGCGGTACGCAAAGTGATCGAAGCCGCAAGGAGTGCCGCATGAGCCAGATCCATACCCTGACCATGCCCAAGTGGGGCCTGTCGATGACCGAGGGCCGGGTGGACACCTGGCTGAAACAGGAAGGTGACGAAATCAACAAGGGCGACGAGGTGCTGGACGTCGAGACCGACAAGATCAGCAGCAGCGTCGAAGCCCCGTTCAGCGGAGTGTTGCGCCGCCAGGTGGCCAAACCGGATGAAACCCTGCCGGTCGGTGCCCTGCTGGCGGTGGTGGTGGAAGGCGAAGCCGAAGAAGCTGAAATCGATGCCGTGGTGCAGCGCTTCCAGGCCGAGTTCGTCGCCGAGGGTGGCGCCGACCAGGCCCAGGGGCCGGCCCCGCAGAAGGCGCAAGTGGGGGGCCGCCTGCTGCGCTGGTTCGAGCTGGGCGAAGGCGGCACGCCACTGGTGTTGGTGCACGGTTTTGGCGGCGACCTCAACAACTGGCTGTTCAACCACCCGGCGCTGGCTGCCGAGCGACGGGTGATCGCCCTCGACCTGCCGGGCCATGGCGAGTCGGCCAAGGCCCTGCAACGGGGCGACCTGGATGAGTTGAGCGAAACCGTGCTGGCCCTGCTCGACCACCTGGACATCGCCAAGGCCCACCTGGCCGGCCACTCCATGGGCGGCGCGGTCAGCCTGAACGTGGCGCGCCTGGCGCCGCAGCGGGTGGCCAGCCTGAGCCTGGTGGCCAGTGCCGGGCTG
Source organism: Pseudomonas sp. PsB (assembly GCF_043658375.1). Lineage (NCBI taxonomy): Bacteria > Pseudomonadati > Pseudomonadota > Gammaproteobacteria > Pseudomonadales > Pseudomonadaceae > Pseudomonas > Pseudomonas sp. PsB. The sequence continues at coordinate 56,009 of NZ_JBIGLU010000009.1, forward strand.
GGCGAGGCGATAAACGGGCAGTACCTGCAAGGCTTCGTCGCTGCCGCCAACCGCAATGCCCTCAAGCCGCAGATGGTGCAGCTGTTTGCCGACCCGGCACTGGTCACCCGGCAGATGCTGGAGGACATGCTCAAGTTCAAGCGCCTTGAAGGGGTGGACGACGCGTTGCGCCTGTTGGTATCCGCCATCGCCGACGGCGACCGGCAGCGCCACGACCTGCGCGGGGTACTGGGGCAGCACCCGGCCCTGGTGGTGTGGGGCGGCAAGGACGCGATCATCCCGGCCAGCCATGCCGAAGGGCTGGAGGCTGAAGTGCTGGTGCTGCCCGAGGCTGGGCACATGGTGCAGATGGAGGCGGCCGAACAGGTGAACCAGCAACTGCTCGCGTTCCTGCGCAAGCACTAAGCCCTTTCCGTGAGCCTGGAGAACAACAATGAATGACCTGAGCCACACCCACATGCGTGCCGCCGTCTGGCATGGCCGCAATGATATTCGCGTCGAACAGGTGCCCCTGCCGGCCGACCCTGCGCCCGGCTGGGTACAGATCAAGGTGGACTGGTGCGGCATCTGCGGCTCCGACCTGCACGAATACGTCGCCGGCCCGGTATTCATCCCGGTGGAGGCACCACACCCGCTGACCGGCATCCAGGGCCAGTGCATCCTCGGCCACGAGTTCTGCGGCCAGATCGCCAAGCTGGGTGAAGGCGTGGAAGGTTTTGCCGTCGGTGACCCGGTGGCTGCGGACGCCTGCCAGCATTGCGGCACCTGCTACTACTGCACCCACGGCCTGTACAACATCTGCGAGCGCCTGGCCTTCACCGGCCTGATGAACAACGGCGCCTTTGCCGAACTGGTCAACGTGCCCGCCAACCTGCTGTACCGGCTGCCGCAGGGTTTCCCGGCAGAGGCCGGGGCGCTGATCGAACCGCTGGCGGTGGGCATGCATGCGGTAAAGAAGGCCGGTAGCCTGCTTGGCCAGACGGTGGTGGTGGTCGGCGCCGGCACCATCGGCCTGTGCACCATCATGTGTGCCAAGGCGGCAGGCGCGGCGCAGGTGATCGCCCTGGAAATGTCCTCGGCACGCAAGGCCAAGGCCAAAGAGGTTGGCGCCAGCGTGGTGCTGGACCCAAGCCAGTGCGACGCCCTGGCGGAAATCCGCAAGCTGACTGCCGGGCTGGGGGCGGATGTGAGTTTTGAATGCATCGGCAACAAGCACACGGCCAAGCTGGCCATCGACACCATCCGCAAGGCGGGCAAGTGCGTATTGGTGGGGATATTCGAGGAGCCTAGCGAGTTCAACTTCTTCGAACTGGTGTCCACCGAAAAGCAGGTGCTGGGAGCGTTGGCGTACAACGGCGAGTTTGCCGATGTGATTGCCTTCATCGCTGACGGCAGGCTGGACATTCGCCCGCTGGTGACCGGGCGGATCGGGCTGGAGCAGATTGTCGAGCTGGGCTTCGAGGAGTTGGTCAACAACAAGGAGGAGAACGTGAAGATCATCGTTTCGCCGGGCGTGCGCTGATTGCACCTCAAAGGCAACACGGAACCTGTGGGAGCGGGCGTGCCCGCGAAACAGGCAACTCGGTGGATGGCACCGGCTTCGCCGGTGTTCGCGGGCACGCCCGCTCCCACAGGGATCGCGCCAGCTTTTTGAAATTGAGCAAGACAGTTGCTCTCACAGGTATTACGCAAAGTTGAAAGTCCCCGCGGAACCTGTGGGAGCGGGCGTGCCCGCGAATCAGGCAGCTCGGTGGATGGCACCGGCTCCGCCGGTGTTCGCGGGCACGCCCGCTCCCACAGGTTCCGTGCCAGCTTTGGATGCAGTGCAGGCTCGAGAGCTGCGCCAGCACATGCCTTCGCTGTTTCAGGATCCCATTCTGCGTCATACTCGGCAGACCTATTGCCCGGTTCTCGCCATGCGTTCACTGCTCCCCGTCACCCTGGTCCTGCTGCTCGCCGCCTGCGGCGATGGCGAATCGCTGCTCCCGCCGGACGCGCGCCTGCCTGACGGTGGGCGGTACCGGGGGCAGGTGGTCGATGGCCTGCTGCAAGGCGAGGGACGGATCGACTACCCCAACGGCAGCTGGTACGCCGGTACCTTCAAGGACGGCCAATGGCACGGCCAGGGCGAATGGCACGGCCGCAACGGCGAGGTCTACCGCGGCCAGTTCGCCGCAGGGCTGTTCCAGGGGCTAGGTGAGCTGAACACCCCGGGCAGCCACTATGCCGGCACCTTCAGCCACGGCCGCCGCGACGGCGAAGGCACCCTCAAGCAAGCCGACCAGACCTACCGCGGCCAGTTCAAGGACGACCTGTACGAAGGCGCCGGCGAGCTGGAACTGGCCGACGGCAGCCGCTATCAGGGCCTGTTCGCCAAGGGCAAGCCCAACGGTGCCGGGGTGCGCAGCGATGCCAGCGGCAACCAGTTCAGCGGCCACTTCATCAACGGCCAGCTGGAAGGCAGCGGCACCTACGAGAGCGTCGACGGCGAGCAGTACATCGGTGAGTTCAAGGACAACCGCCTGGAAGGCCGTGGCCGCTACGAAAATGCCGATGGTGATGTGTGGATCGGCGAATTCAAGGACGGCTCGCTGGTCGGCGAAGGCGAACTGCTGGGCAGCGATGGCAGCCACTACAAGGGCACCTTTGCCGACTGGCGCTTGTCGGGCCGGGGCAGCCTGCAACTGGCTGACGGCAGCAAATACATCGGCGGCTTCCTCAACGATGCCTACCACGGCCAGGGCCGGCTGATCCTGGCCAACGGCAAGGTCGAAAGCGGCACCTGGAGCAACGGCGTGCGCGTACGCGACCAGAACGGCAAACTGTTGCCCGACCCGCTGGACCTGGCGCTGCTCAACCAGGGCCGTTTGCTGGACGAAGCGCTGGCCCGGGTACCGCGCTCGGCGCCAGCAGTCCAGCTGTACAGCCTGGTGGTGGGCGGCGATGGCCAGCAGAGCGTGTTCATGCGCGAAGCCGACTACGTCAGCAACATGCTCAAGGTGCGCTTTGGCGCCCGTGGCCAGGTGACCTTGGTCAACCACCGCGATCACATGACCACCCGCCCCATGGCCACGCGTGAAAACCTTACCCGCGCCGCCCGCACCCTGGCCGAGCGCAGCGGCCCCGAAGACCTGGTGTTCATCTACCTCACCAGCCATGGCAGCCACGACCACCAGCTGGTGTTCGACCAACCGCGCCTGCAGCTGGCCGACCTGTCCGCCGACGAACTCGCCAGCGCCCTGGCACCGCTGAAGGACCGCGACAAGGTCATTGTCATATCCGCGTGCTATTCAGGGGGCTATATCGCCCCGCTCAAGGATGAGCGCACGCTGATCATGACCGCCGCCCGGGCCGACCGCGTGTCCTTCGGTTGCTCGGAAGAAGCCGATTTCACCTACTTCGGCGATGCCCTGTTCGCCGAAGCGCTGAACCAGACCGACGACCTGAAACAGGCGTTTGAACTGGCGCGCGCCAGCGTTGCCGAAAGAGAACAAAGGGAAGGTTTCGAGGCCTCCGAACCGCAGCTGTGGGCGCCGCCGAATGTGCTTGAGCACTGGCAGCACCTGCGCCGCCAACAGGCCGAAGAAGCATTGCGTAACGCCGCACAGGCCAACGTGGGGGAACAGGCGCAAACGCCCGGCAACCACTAAGCTTGTGTGTAACAAGGGAGAGACATCATGTATTTGACGCCTCAGCATGTCCTGCTTGCCGGTGCCACGGGTCTGACAGGTGAACACCTGCTCGACCGCCTGCTCAACGAGCCCACCATCACCCGCGTACTGGCGCCAACCCGCCGGCCACTGGCCGAGCACCCGCACCTGGAAAACCCGGTAGGCGACCCGGCGGTGTTCCTTCCACAGCTGGCCGGGCGGGTCGATATCGCCTACTGCTGCCTGGGCACCACGCTGAAGCAGGCCGGTTCCGAGTCGGCCTTCCGCGCGGTGGACCTGGACATGGTGGTGGCGTTCAGCAAGCGCGCCCGGGAGTTGGGCGCACGGCATCTGCTGGTGGTCAGTGCGTTGGGCGCCGACCCGAAATCGTCGGTTTTCTACAACCGGGTCAAAGGCGAGATGGAAGAGGCACTCAAGGCCCAGGATTGGCCGCAGCTGACCATCGTGCGGCCATCGTTGCTGCTGGGCGAGCGGGTCCAGCCGCGGCTCGGCGAACAGTTGGCTTCGCCGTTTGCCAAGCTGATACCCGGGAAGTATCGGGGGATCGAGGCTTGTACCTTGGCCCGGGCGCTGTGGCGGCTGGCGCTGGAGGAAGAGGACGGTGTGCGGATTGTGGAGTCGGATGAGTTGCGCAGGTTGGGCAAGAAATAATCGACCTGGACCTGCGCAGTACTACTTGTAGGAGCGGCCTTGTGTCGCGAAAGGGCCGCACAGCGGCCCCCGGATTTTAGTGTTAGCGCAACAATTGCTGGGGCCGCTTCGCGGCCCTTTCGCGACACAAGGCCGCTCCTACAAAGGTTCGCGATCTGTTCAGAGGCCGCCGGTGGCCTGGAAGCCTACACCGGCTGCCGTGAGCAGCGACAACGGCAGCAACAAGGTATCCAGCAACATGCTCCCCGGCAGGTCCAGCCCGGGATACGCCGGCGCATCAGCCCCGTAATGATCCCGCGGGCAGCACCCGCCATTGATCACATACAAGTCCAACCGGGTACCGGCATACACCACCGGTGCCCCGGGCTTGTTGGCATCCAGCGTGCGCACCGTGGCGCAGCCACCAAGCAGCACCAGCGTCAGCGAACCCGCCAGCGCTCGCTTCAATCATCCACCCCGAAGTGGTGCTCACCCCAGCGCGGCAACATGTCCTGGGGAATGTTCAGCAGATTGAGAATGCGCGCCACCACGAAGTCGACCAGGTCGTCGATGGTCTGCGGCTGGTGATAAAAGCCCGGCGCCGCCGGCAGGATCACCGCGCCCATCTGCGACAGCTTGAGCATGTTCTCCAGGTGGATGGTGGAGAACGGCGCCTCGCGCGGCACCAGGATCAGCTGGCGACGCTCCTTGAGAGTAACGTCGGCAGCACGTTCGATCAGGTTGTTGCAGGCACCGGTGGCAATCGCCGACAGCGTGCCGGTGGAACAGGGCACCACGACCATTGCCGCCGGGGCGCCGGAGCCCGAGGCCACCGGCGACATCCAGTCTTCCTTGCCATACACGCGAATCTGCCCGTCGGCAGCGCCGGTATATTCAGTGAGGAAGGCCTGCATCGCCTGTGGCTTGGCCGGCAGCACCACGTCCGTCTCGGTAGCCATCACCAGTTGCGCGGCCTTGGAGATCAGGAAGTGCACCTCGCGGTCCTCACGCACCAGGCAGTCGAGCAGGCGCAGGCCATACTGGGCGCCAGAGGCGCCCGTCATGGCCAGGGTGATGCGTTCCGGCCCGCTCACTTCAGTGCCTCGGCCAGCTTGCCGTGCAGGCCGCCGAAGCCGCCGTTGCTCATGATCACCACATGGGTGCCTGGGCGAGCCTGGCCCTTGACCCGCTCGATGATCGCTTCGAGGCTGTCGGCCACCACGCTGGGCACTTTGCATTGCGCGGCGGTTGCAGCCAGGTCCCAGCCAAGGTTGGCCGGGGCGTACCAGATCACCTGGTCGGCGTCGTTGACGCTTTCCGGCAGGCCGTCACGGTGGGCACCGAGCTTCATCGAGTTGGAGCGCGGCTCGATTACGGCGATCACCGGGGCCTCGCCGACGCGCTTGCGCAGGCCGTCGAGGGTGGTGGCGATGGCGGTCGGGTGGTGGGCGAAGTCATCGTAGATGGTCACGCCCTGCACTTCGGCAACCTTCTCCATGCGCCGCTTGACGCTCTTGAAGGCGCTCAGGCCTTCGATGCCCATGGCTGGCACCACGCCTACATGGCGCGCCGCTGCCAGGGTAGCCAGGGCGTTGGCGACGTTGTGCTGGCCAGTCAGCGCCCAGTCCACCACGCCCTGCGCTTCGCCGTCGAACAGCACTTCGAAGCGCGAGCCGTCGGGGCTGAGCAGACGGGCTTGCCACTGGCCACCTTCACCGGTGGTCTGCACCGGGGTCCAGCAACCCATGCCGATCACCCGTTCCAGCGCCAGCTCGGTGGTGGGGTGGATGACCAGGCCTTCGCTGGGGATAGTGCGCACCAGGTGGTGGAACTGCCGCTCGATCGAGGCCAGATCGGGGAAAATGTCCGCATGGTCGAACTCAAGGTTGTTGAGAATCGCCGTGCGCGGGTGGTAGTGGACGAACTTCGAGCGCTTGTCGAAGAAGGCGCTGTCGTACTCGTCGGCTTCGACCACGAAGAACGGCGTATCGCCCAGGCGCGCCGATACCGAGAAGTTCTGTGGCACACCGCCAATCAGGAAGCCCGGGCTCATGCCGGCATGTTCCAGCACCCAGGCCAGCATGCTGCTGGTCGTGGTCTTGCCGTGGGTACCGGCAACGGCCAGCACCCAGCGGCCCTGCAACACGTGGTCGGCCAGCCACTGCGGGCCGGAAACATAGGGCAGGCCCTTGTTCAGCACGTACTCCACCGCCGGGTTGCCACGCGACATGGCGTTGCCGATGACCACCAGGTCTGGCGCCGGGTCCAGCTGGGCCGGGTCATAGCCTTGGGTCAGCTCGATGCCCTGGGCTTCGAGCTGGGTGCTCATCGGGGGATAGACGTTGGCGTCCGAGCCGGTGACGCGGTGGCCAAGTTCCTTGGCCAGCACCGCCAGCGAGCCCATGAAAGTGCCGCAAATACCGAGAATGTGAATATGCATGGTCGACCTCGCAAAACATCGAGGCAGGGTAGCCCAGGGCGCGACAAATCGCACCAGATGTTTCGCTCAGTCGGCCCTGGTGATGCCGTGTTTGCGCAGTTTTCGATACAAGGTATTGCGGCTGATGCCCAAGTGCTCGGCGACACGGGTGAGGTGCCAGTGTTTTGCCTCTAGCGTCTCCAACAATGCTTGCCGCTCCGCATCCTGTAGGAGCGGCCTTGTGTCGCGATCGGGCTGCGAAGCAGCCCCTGCAAATTGGTCGGCGCGGCTGGGACCCTGGGGCCGCTCTGCGGCCCTTTCGCGACATAAGGCCGCTCCTACAGGGACGGTGCCGTTGCGGAGAATGGCGGGGAGATCAGGGAACATGATCCGGGAGTCTTCGCAAAGTGCCACCAGGGTACGCAGCACGTTGCGCATCTGCCGCACGTTGCCCGGCCAGGCGAAGTCGAGCAGTGCCTGCCGCGCCCTGGGCTCGATATCGATCGGTTCTCCCTGCGCCTCCTGACGCAGCAGAAAGTCCAGCAACTGCGCCTTGTCACTGCGCTCGCGCACCGCAGGCAATGCCACTTCCAGGCCATTCAGCCGGTAATACAGGTCCTCGCGGAAACTGCCCTGCTCCACCCGTTCCAGCAGGTCACGGTGGGTAGCGCTGACAATGCGCACATCGACCGCCTGCGGCTCGCCACCGATCGGCACCACCTGGCGCTCCTCCAGCACGCGCAGCAGGCGGGTTTGCAGGGCCAGTGGCATGTCGCCAATCTCGTCCAGCAGCAAGGTGCCGCCATCGGCCTGCAGCAGCTTGCCGCGCATGCCTTCCTTGCGCGCACCGGTAAAGCTGCCGCCGCGGTAGCCGAACAGTTCGCTCTCGATCAGGCTCTCCGGGATCGAGGCGCAGTTGATGGCGACGAACGGCTTGCTGCGCCGCTCGCTGGCCTGGTGCACGGCCTGGGCAAAGGCCTCCTTGCCACAGCCGGTCTCGCCGCGCAGCAACAGCGGCACATCGCGCTCGAACACCCGCACGCTGCGGCGGAAGTCGTTCTGCAAGGCCGGGTCGAGCAGGCAGATAAGCGGTTCCACTTCCCGTGCGGGTCGCGGCTGGGCGGCCGGCACCGACCACACCGGTGCGCGCGCCTGGCCACGCAGGCTGGCGAACACCTGGCGCCCGTCCAGGGTATGCAGCGGCCAGGCCGTGCTGCCACCGGGCGTGGCGCGGCTGAACAGTTCGTCGTGGCTGCAAGCGAAAAAGCGTTCCAGCGGTTTGCCCAGCACGCCACCACGCACCGTGCCCAGCAGGTTCAGCGCGCTCTGGTTGGCGGCGCAGATGCGCCCGTCACCGTCGAACGCCAGCAGGCCTTCGCTGAACAGGCCGACCGACTCGGCTTGCAGGTGAAAACGCAGCAGCCATTGCTGTTCGAAATGGCGCAGGAAGTAGCAGCTTTCGATCATCTTCGCCGACAGGTTGACCAGGGCCATGGTGTGGAACTGGCTTTGCCGGGAAACGTCGGGCCGCGCCGAAGACACATCCAGCACTGCCAGCAGCTCGCCATGCGGGTCGAACACCGGGCTGGCCGAGCAGGTCAGGCCGGTGTGGCGACCACGGAAGTGCTCGTTCTGGTGAATGGTCAGCGCCTGGCGCTCGACCAGGCAGGTGCCGATGCCGTTGGTGCCCTCGCGCGCCTCGCTCCAGTCAGCGCCCAACCATAGGCCGGCGCGCTCGAAGCTGCGCCGCTCGGTCGGCGCGCTGACACAATTCAGGATCACCCCACGGGCATCGGTCAGCAGCACTGCATGGCCGGCCCCGGAAAGCTGCTGGTGCAGGCTGTTCATTTCATGGTCGGCAATCTGCAGCACCTGGCGCAGGCGCTCGCGGCTTTCCAGCAGGCGCCCATGCTCGAGCACCACCGGAGCCTCGATCACCGACGGGTCGAGGTGGTAGTCCTCCAGGCAGCGCAGCCAGGAGCGGGCGATGGACGGGTCACTGCCGCCCTCCCCGGCCCCACCATGGGCGACGGTATGGACTTGCTGGGCATGGCGACTGAAATGATTGCTCTGCATTGTTGTAGTTCTCCGCAGATAGAGAGTCCCGCCAGCATCCTCCACCCGGGAAGGCTTTGCAATGCACCCTCCGGTTACGTGTCGCAAATGGCACAAAGTGTCACCCCCGCGCGTACCGGCGCTGGCACAGCGACCGTGGGCCAGGCCCAAAGAACCGAGCCAAGTCATTGATTTGCCTGGTGCTCGAAACGCTGGCCCAACCTTTGCTCTACGCTTTCCAACTCCCTAACAAACACAATAGCCAGGAGACACACCATGCGTTACGCACATCCCGGTACCGAAGGCGCGAAGGTTTCCTTCAAGAGCCGCTACGGCAACTACATCGGTGGTGAGTTCGTTCCTCCGGTAAAGGGGCAGTACTTCGAAAATACCTCCCCGGTGAATGGCAAGCTGATCGCTGAATTCCCTCGCTCCACTGCCGAAGACATCGATAAAGCCCTGGATGCCGCCCACGCTGCGGCCGACGCCTGGGGCCGCACTTCAGTGCAGGACCGCTCCAACGTTCTGCTGAAGATCGCCGACCGTATCGAGCAGAACCTCGAACTGCTGGCAATCACCGAAACCTGGGACAACGGCAAGCCGATCCGCGAAACCCTCAATGCCGACATTCCGCTGGCGGTCGACCACTTTCGCTACTTCGCTGGCTGCATCCGCGCCCAGGAAGGCGGCGCCGCGGAAATCAACGAAGGCACCGTGGCCTACCACATCCACGAGCCGCTGGGCGTGGTCGGGCAGATCATCCCGTGGAACTTCCCGATCCTGATGGCCGCCTGGAAGCTTGCCCCGGCACTGGCCGCCGGCAACTGCGTGGTGCTCAAGCCGGCCGAACAGACCCCGCTGGGCATCACCGTGCTGCTGGAAGTGATCGGTGACCTGCTGCCAAAAGGCGTGCTCAACGTGGTGCAAGGCTTTGGCCGCGAAGCCGGTGAAGCACTGGCCACCAGCAAGCGCATCGCCAAGATCGCCTTCACCGGCTCGACCCCGGTCGGCTCGCACATCATGAAATGCGCCGCCGAGAACATCATCCCGTCCACCGTCGAACTGGGCGGCAAGTCGCCGAACGTGTATTTCGAAGACATCATGCAAGCCGAGCCAAGCTTCATCGAGAAGGCGGCCGAAGGCATGGTGCTGGCGTTCTTCAACCAGGGCGAGGTATGCACCTGCCCGTCACGGGCACTGGTACAGGAGTCGATCTACCCGCAGTTCATGGAAGTGGTGATGAAGAAGGTGCTGCAGATCAAGCGCGGCGACCCGCTGGACACCGACACCATGGTCGGCGCCCAGGCCTCGCAACAGCAGTTCGAGAAGATCCTGTCGTACCTCGACATCGCCCAGAAGGAAGGCGCCGAGTTGTTGACCGGCGGCAAGGTCGAGAAATTGGAAGGCTCGCTGGCCACCGGTTACTACATCCAGCCGACCCTGCTCAAGGGCAACAACAAGATGCGCGTGTTCCAGGAAGAAATCTTCGGCCCGGTGGTCAGCGTCACCACCTTCAAGGACGAAGCCGAAGCCCTGGCGATCGCCAACGACACCGAGTTCGGCCTGGGTGCCGGCGTGTGGACCCGCGACATCAACCGTGCCTACCGCATGGGCCGTGGGATCAAGGCTGGCCGCGTGTGGACCAACTGCTACCACCTGTACCCGGCGCATGCCGCGTTCGGTGGCTACAAGAAGTCGGGGGTCGGGCGTGAGACCCACAAGATGATGCTCGACCACTATCAGCAGACCAAGAACCTGCTGGTGAGCTACGACATCAATCCGTTGGGCTTCTTCTAAACCGCGTCGCGGCCTTCGCGGGCTCGCCCACTCTCACAGGTATTGCGCCGGTCTTGAAACTTGTGCAGTCCCTGTGGGAGCGGGCAAGCCCGCGAAGAGGCCAGGCCTGCATATACAAAACCCAGAGCGGTAACCGTGCACCAACCGCTCTGGCTCGCTTCCTGCAGTACCCATCACCATCGGCCCGGAACCCGTCCGGCCACCAAGAAAAACAACAGGTGAATCTATGCCAAGCGATCATTCCGCCGGCTCGCCGGCAGGCTCTTCCGTCGATTTCGAAAAAGTCGGCTCGGACTACTTCCAGCAACGTGAACTGAAAAAAGGCGCCGCCGGCTGGGTCCTGCTGGTCGGCCTGGGCGTGGCCTACGTCATCTCCGGCGACTATGCCGGCTGGAACTTCGGCCTGGCCCAGGGCGGCTGGGGCGGCATGTTCCTCGCCACCCTGCTGATGGCCACCATGTACCTGTGCATGTGCTTCTCGCTGGCCGAACTGTCGTCGATGATCCCCACCGCAGGCGGCGGCTACGGCTTTGCCCGCAGCGCATTCGGCCCCTGGGGCGGCTTCCTCACCGGGACGGCGATCCTCATCGAGTACGCCATCGCCCCCGCCGCCATCGCGGTGTTCATCGGCGCCTACTGCCAGTCACTGTTCGGCATCGGCGGCTGGATGATCTACCTGGCGTTCTACATCGTGTTCATCGGCATCCACATCTTTGGCGTGGGTGAGGCGTTGAAGCTGATGTTCATCATCACCGCCATCGCCGCCATCGCCCTGGCCGTGTTCCTGGTGAGCATGGTGCCCCATTTTGATGCAGCCAACCTGTTCGACATCGCCAAAACGGACGCCGTGGGCGCCAGCAGCTTCCTGCCGTTCGGCTATGTCGGCGTGTGGGCGGCCATCCCCTATGCCATCTGGTTCTTCCTCGCCGTAGAGGGCGTGCCGCTGGCTGCCGAAGAAACCAAGAACCCCAAGCGTGACCTGCCACGCGGCCTGATCGGCGCCATGCTGGTGCTGCTGGCCTTCGCCCTGCTGATCCTGGTGGTCGGCCCCGGCGGCGCAGGCTCCGAAGCACTGAAAGCGTCCGGCAACCCGCTGGTAGAGGCCTTGTCCAAAGCCTACGGCGGTAGCACCTGGATGGGCGGTTTCGTCAACCTGGTCGGCCTGGCCGGGCTGATCGCCAGCTTCTTCTCGATCATCTACGCCTACTCCCGGCAGATCTTCGCCCTGTCCCGCGCCGGCTACCTGCCGCGCAAGCTGTCGGAAACCAACAAGAGCAAGGCCCCGGTACTGGCCTTGGTCATCCCCGGGATCATCGGCTTTGCCCTGTCGCTGACCGGCCAGGGTGACCTGCTGATCCTGGTAGCGGTGTTCGGCGCTACCCTGTCGTACGTGCTGATGATGGCCGCGCACATCACCCTGCGCATCCGCCGGCCGAAGATGGAGCGCCCATACCGCACCCCCGGTGGCATCTTCACCTCGGGCCTGGCACTGGTACTGGCCTGCATCGCCGTGGTCGCCGGTTTCCTGGTCGACCCACGGGTGGTGATTGGCGCCGCAGTGATCTATGCGGTATTAATTGCCTACTTTGCTTTCTACAGCCGCCACCACCTGGTCGCGGGTACACCGGAAGAGGAATTCGCCGCGATCCAGAAGGCCGAAGAGGCCCTGCACTGATCGCCGCCACCCGCCGCGGGGCAACCCGCGGCTCTGGAGAGTCTGTATGGCAAGTTTCGTACACACGGTCGGCCACCTGGTCTACCGCTTCGACAGCCTCAAGGAAGTGATGGCCAAGGCCAGCCCCGCCCGCTCGGGGGACTACCTGGCGGGCGTCGCGGCCAGCAACGACGGCGAACGGGTCGCCGCACAAATGGCCCTGGCCAATATCCCGCTGACCCATTTCCTCAACGAAGCGCTGATCCCTTACGAAGATGATGAGGTAACACGCCTGATCATCGACACCCACGATGCCCAGGCCTTTGCCCCGGTCAGCCACCTGACCGTGGGTGGCCTGCGCGACTGGCTGCTGAGCGAAGAGGCCAACGAGGACAGCCTGCGCAACCTGGCACCCGGGCTGACGCCGGAAATGGCCGCCGCGGTGTCGAAGATCATGCGCGTGCAGGACCTGGTGCTGGTGGCACAGAAGATCCGCGTGGTCACCCGGTTCCGTGGCACCATGGGCCTGCGCGGGCGCCTGTCGACCCGGCTGCAGCCCAACCACCCCACCGACGAGCCAGCCGGCATCGCCGCCAGCATTCTCGACGGCCTGCTGTACGGTAACGGCGACGCCATGATCGGCATCAACCCGGCCACCGACAGCATCGCCTCGATCTGCGCCCTGCTGGAAATGCTCGACGCCATCATCCAGCGCTACGACATCCCCACCCAGGCCTGCGTGCTGACCCACGTCACCACCTCGATCGAGGCGATCAACCGTGGCGTGCCACTGGACCTGGTGTTCCAGTCCATCGCCGGCACCGAGGCGGCCAACGCCGGGTTCGGCATCAACCTGAACGTGCTGCAGGAAGGCTACGAAGCGGGCCTTTCGCTGAAACGCGGCACCCTCGGGCAGAACCTGATGTACTTCGAAACCGGCCAGGGCAGCGCGCTGTCGGCCAACGCCCACCACGGCGTCGACCAGCAGACCTGTGAAACCCGCGCCTATGCCGTGGCCCGCCACTTCAAGCCGTTTCTGGTCAACACCGTGGTCGGTTTCATCGGCCCGGAGTACCTGTACAACGGCAAGCAGATCATCCGCGCCGGCCTCGAAGACCACTTCTGCGGCAAGCTGCTGGGAGTGCCGATGGGTTGCGACATCTGCTACACCAACCACGCCGAGGCCGACCAGGACGACATGGACACCCTGCTGACCCTGCTGGGCGTGGCCGGGATCAACTTCATCATGGGCATCCCCGGCTCCGACGACATCATGCTCAACTACCAGACCACCTCGTTCCACGACGCGCTGTACGCGCGCCAGACCCTGGGCCTGAAGCCCGGGCCGGAATTCGAGGCATGGCTGGCCCGCACCGGCATCTTCACCCAGGCCGATGGCCGGGTGCGCTTTGGTGACAACCTGCCGCCGGCCTTCCGCCAGGCCTTGGCACAGCTTGCATAGGGATGACCATGGACCACCGCACGCCTACCCCCGACAACCCTTGGCTGGCCCTGCGCAACCTGACCCCGGCGCGCATAGCCCTGGGCCGCACCGGCACCAGCCTGCCGACCGGTGCGCAGCTGGACTTCCAGTTTGCCCACGCCCAGGCCCGCGACGCCGTGCACCTGGCCTTCGACCATGCCGGCCTGGCTACACAGCTGAGTGACCGCGGGCGCGAAAGCCTGGTGCTGCACAGCGCCGCCAGCGACCGCAACCAGTACCTGCAACGCCCGGACCTGGGGCGACGGCTGAACGAAGATTCGGTTGCCGCGCTGCGCCAGCACGCCCAGGCCAACCCCGGCGGGGTCGACCTGGCCATCGTCGTCGCTGACGGCCTGTCGGCACTGGCCGTGCACCGCCACACCCTGCCGTTCCTGGCGCGTTTCGAGGAACAGGCCGCCGCCGATGGCTGGACCAGCGCCCCGGTGGTGCTGGTGCAGCAGGGCCGCGTGGCAGTGGCCGACGAGGTTGGTGAACTGCTGGGCGCACGAATGACGGTGATGCTGATCGGCGAACGCCCGGGGCTCAGCTCGCCCGACAGCCTTGGCCTGTACTTCACCTATGCACCGAAGGTCGGCCTGACCGATGCCTACCGCAACTGCATTTCCAACATCCGCCTGGAGGGCCTGAGTTATGGCATGGCGGCGCACCGCTTGCTGTACTTGATGCGCGAAGCCTGCCGGCGCCAGCTTTCCGGAGTGAATCTGAAGGACGAAGCCGAGGTCCATAGCCTGGAGAGTGAACACAGCACCGGCCAGAAAGGTAACTTCCTGCTCGGCAAAGGGTAAAAAACATGTCACGGAAGGCGGATTGCACTTGCACCGCGCATTGGGCAGCATGCCCTTGAAGGCTGATGGCAATCCGCTGTTTCCCCTAATGGACTCTGAGGGCCGCACATGCGCATCATCAAGGCAACCCTGGAACACCTCGATCTGCTCACGCCGATGTTCGTCAAATACCGTGAGTTCTATGGGCAGCTACCCTACCCTGACAGCTCGCGCAGTTTCCTGGAGAAGCGCCTGAAGCGGGATGAGTCGGTGATCTACCTGGCGCTACCCGATGATGACGACGGCAAACTGCTGGGATTCTGCCAGCTGTACCCAAGCTACTCATCGCTGTCATTGAAGCGGGTATGGATTCTCAACGATATCTATGTGGCCGAGGACTCGCGGCGCATGCTGGTGGCCGACCACCTGATGCGCGAGGCGAAGAAAATGGCCAAGGAAACCAACGCCGTGCGCATGCGGGTGTCGACCAGTGCGGACAATGAGGTAGCGCACAAGACTTACGAATCCATCGGGTTTCGTGAGGATAACGAGTTCAAGAGCTATATCCTGCCGATCAGCCAGGATTGACCTGCACCGGCCTCTTCGCGGGCTCGCCCGCTCCCACAGGTACAGCACAGCCTTAGGAAGCAGTGATATCCCTGTGGGAGCGGGCATGCCCGCGAAAGGGCCGGTACAGGAATACACCCCTGCCGTAACCCCCCGCTACAAACTCCCCGGGCATGTTCCTGACTTAGCCGTATAATGGCCCACCTGTCATGTGTGAAAATTTACCCATCCCCAGGTAACCGAGCCTACGCCCAAGAACACAGGTGCTGTACATGGATTTCAACCCGCTGGACCTTATCCTGCATCTCGATGCCTACCTCGATCTGCTGGTAACCAATTACGGTCCCTGGATCTACGCCATCCTCTTCACCGTGATCTTCTGTGAAACCGGGCTGGTGGTCATGCCCTTCCTGCCCGGTGATTCGCTGCTGTTCATTGCCGGCGCCGTGGCCGCCGGTGGCGGCATGGACCCGTTGCTGCTGGCCGGCCTGCTGATGGCCGCCGCAATCCTCGGCGACAGCACCAACTACGTGATCGGCCGCACGGCCGGCGAGCGGTTGTTCAACAACCCCAACTCGAAGATCTTCCGTCGCGACTACCTGCAGCGTACCCACGACTTCTATGAACGCCACGGCGGCAAGACCGTGACCATGGCGCGCTTCCTGCCCATCCTGCGCACCTTTGCACCGTTCGTCGCCGGCATCGCCCACATGCACTACCCGCGCTTCCTCGGTTTCAGCGTCGCCGGTTCGCTGCTGTGGGTCGGCGGCCTGGTGACCCTGGGCTACTTTTTCGGCAACGTGCCATTCATCAAGCAGCACCTGTCGCTGATGGTGGTGGGCATCATCATTCTGTCGCTGGTGCCGATGATCCTCGGCCTGCTGCGTGGCCGCCTGGGCCGCACGGCCAAGGCCCACTGAAACCTGCCGATGTGGTCGTTCAGCGCCTGGCGGCGCAAGCGCACCCTGGCGCGCTACCCCATCACCCCCCAGCAATGGCAGGCCGTGCGCGAGCGCCTGCCGATGCTGGACGGCATCACGGACGAAGAAGATCGCTGGCTGCGTGAAGCCTGCATCCTGTTCCTGCTCGACAAGCACCTCACCTGCCTGCCCGGCGTCGAGCCGGACGACGAGCAGCGCCTGTTGCTGGCGGCCCAGGCACAGTTGCCGCTGCTGCACCTGGGCGAGCTGAACTGGTACCAGGGTTTCCACGAAATCATCCTCTACCCCGACGACTTCAAGAGCCCCCAGCGCCACCGCGATGCCAGTGGCGTGGAGCACGTATGGGACGGCGAGCACAGCGGCGAGGCCTGGCAGCAGGGCCCGATCATCCTCGCCTGGAACGGCGTGCTGGCAAGCGGTGGCTGGGAGGCCTACAACCTGGTCATCCATGAACTGGCGCACAAGCTCGACATGCTCAATGGCGATGCCAACGGCCTGCCGCCGCTGCACAGCGGCATGCCCGTGGATGAATGGGCAACCGCCATGCAACAGGCCTATGACGACCTCAACCGCCAGCTGGACGCCAACCCCGACGCCGAAACCGCCATCGACCCGTATGCCGCGGAGAACCCCGCGGAGTTCTTTGCCGTCACCAGCGAGTACTTCTTTAGTGCCCCCGACCTGCTGCAACAGGCTTATCCACAGGTCTACCGCCAGTTGTCGCTGTTCTACCGCCAGGACCCGCTGGCGCGCCTGTGCCGGCTGCAGGCCGAACACCCGGAATACCGCGAAAGCCACGCCTGACGGGGCCGCACATCAGGCCAGGCGTGGCATGCCCATGCAGAATGTGCCTATAATCGCCGCCACTTTTTTGGTCAAACACGGGGGCACTGCCCAATGAGCTACAGCAAGATTCCGGCGGGCAAAGACCTGCCGAACGACATCTACGTCGCCATCGAGATCCCGGCCAACCACGCGCCGATCAAATACGAGATCGACAAGGACAGCGATACCCTGTTCGTCGACCGTTTCATGGCTACCCCGATGTTCTACCCAGCCAACTACGGCTTCATCCCGAACACCCTGGCCGATGACGGTGATCCGCTGGACGTGCTGGTCGTTACCCCTTACCCGGTAGCCCCAGGTTCGGTTATCCGCGCCCGTCCGGTCGGCGTGCTGAACATGACCGACGACGGCGGCGGCGACGCCAAGGTCATCGCTGTTCCTCACGACAAGCTGTCGCAGCTGTACGTCGACGTGAAGGAATACACTGACCTGCCAGCCCTGCTGATCCAGCAGATCGAGCACTTCTTTGCCAACTACAAAGATCTCGAGAAGGGCAAGTGGGTCAAGATCGAAGGCTGGGAAGGCGCCGACGCCGCCCGTGCCGCGATCACCAAATCGGTTGCTGCCTACAAGGGCTGATGCCGGTTGCATGAAGAACCCCGCCTCGGCGGGGTTTTTTATGGCCATTCGTCAGCGACCTGCGTTCGCGGCCCCCTTGTTGAATGACCTGCCTTCGCGGTCGGTTGTAGGAGCGGCCTTGTGTCGCGATCGGGTGCGAAGCGGCCGTAAAACCAGCAAATGCGGTCTCTCAGGTAAATCGTGCGGGATGGTTTTGGGGCCGCGTCGCGCCCCGTCGCGACACAAGGCCGCTCCTACAGCTACCGCGCCAACGTCTGATGCGGTAATAAATCCTACGCAGTCCTACTCCAACGCCCTACAAACAGGCGCTTTTCACACAAGCCCCATCAACATCCGGTTCATATCCTTGCTGGCACCCCGCCGCTACACTCGCCGCCATGAACACATCCGGCGACCGACTCAAAGCCCTCCTCCACGAATGTGGCCTGACCTCTTCCGATTTCGCCGCCCAGCGCAGCGTCACCCCCCAGCACGTCAACAACTGGCTCAAGCGCGGCGTGCCTTTGGCCCGGCTGGACGAAATGGCCGACCTGTTCTGCGTGCATCGTCGCTGGTTGCGCACGGGCGAAGGCCCCAAACACCACAACCCGATCCTGCGCACCTGCCCGCCAGGGCCGGCGCCCGCCAACCCGCGCACGCCGCTGTCGGCGCAAGGCGGCCGGGCACTGAAGGTGCCCTTTTACGAACTGCACAACGGCCTGCTGTCGCCCGTGGCGGGCAAGCACATGTGCCTGCCCGCAAAAGCCCTGAAAGAGTTGGGAGTGCATGCCGACAACGCCATCTGCCTGGCGATGCCCGCCAGCAACATGACACCGCTGATTCCGCTGCAGGCCACCCTGGCCATCGACCTGGGCATGACCCAGGTGTTTGAGGGCGAAACCTATGCCCTGCTGCACAACGGCGTGCTCAGGGTGAACAACCTCAGCCTCGGCCAGCACGGCACGCTGTACCTGCACAGCCATGATCGGCGCAACTATGCGGTCGAACGCTACACCACCACCCAGCGCCAGACACAAGGGCTGGAGATTCTGGGCTGGGTGTTCCACTGGTCGCATTTCCGCCAGCAACGGCCCGACTGAAACAACCTGTGCCATTTTTTGCTGGGCATCCTGCGCGCGCCCTTGTATGCTACGCCGCACATTCAGCCCCGACCGGCGCGAGCCGCGGTCCAGAGGGCTCGGCGATATCCCACACGGGCATCTGCCATCTCTTTCAGGCCCTTGATGGCCACACAGTTAAGGCGATTGCGGCTTACCATAAATTAGTCGGAAGCGTCCCCGAGAAGCCGGCCACAAGCCGGCTTTTTAATGCCCGCCATTCTCATCCTCTGAAACTTTCTGCGGCCTTTCCATCGCCGGGGAATCGCCGCTGCGTGAGCGAAAAAAATCTCATTCGCCATTTATCTGACACCACACTAACACTCATCCGAAAATCGTCGGATAAATGACGTTTCGCGTGGAGCTTTCACCCTCCTGATCTAGGCTCAAGCCATATGGGAGGAGGTGTAGTCCATGCGCAAACTATTGATTGGCTCGTCGATCCTGGCTTGTCTCGTGGTGCTGGGCGGCTGGTTGAGTCGACCGCAGCCGGTGCCGGTCAGGCTGCTGGAAGTTGAGCGGGGGCCGGTGGAGACGGTGGTGGCCAACACGCGCGCGGGTACGCTGAAGTCCTGTCGACGCTCGCACCTGTCCTTCAATGTCGGTGGCCAGGTTGCCGAGTTGCTGGTCAGTGAGGGCCAGCGGGTCCAGCCGGGTCAGGTGCTCATGCGCCTGCGGCAGGACGAGCAACAGGCCAGGCTGCAGGAAGCCGAGGCGCGGCTGGAGGCCCAGCGCAACACCCGCGAACAGCGCTGCCAGCAAGCTCTGCTGGACCGGCGCGACCTTGATCGCCTGGGCCAGTTGGCCGACCGCAAGTTGATTGCCGCCGACCGCCTCGATCAGGCGGCGACCAAGGCCAACCTGGCGAAACTGATGTGCAGTGCCAGTGCCGTGCTGATCCGCGAGGCCGACGCCAGCCTGCAGTTGCAGCGTTCACTGCTGGAACAGACAACCCTGCGTGCACCATTCGCCGGCATCGTTGCGGAAATCAACGGCGAACTCGGCGAGTTCGTCACCCCTTCGCCGCCAGGTATTCCTACACCGCCGGCAGTCGACCTGATCGACGACAGCTGCCTGTTTGTAGAGGCACCGATCGATGAGGTGGACGCTGCCCGGGTTCACCCCGGAACCGCCGTACGGATCAGCCTGGATGCCTTCCGGGGTCAGCATTTCACCGGCCGCGTCAGCCGCATCGCGCCCTATGTGCGCGAACTGGAGAAGCAGGCGCGCACCGTCGATGTCGAGGTGCGCTTCGACCAGCCGCCGGCAGACCTGGCCCTGCTCACCGGCTATAGCGCCGATGTCGAGATCCTCCTGGAGCAGCACGCGGGCGCCTTGCGCATCCCCACCGAGACCCTGCTGGAGGGGCAGCGTGTGCTGCGATATGACCCGAGCGCCCGGGTGTTGCGCGAGGTGCAGGTGCAAACCGGGCTGAGCAACTGGCGCTGGACCGAGGTGCTTGCAGGACTGGACGAGGACGCACGCATAGTTGCCAGCCACGAGCAGGAAGGGCTCAAGGATACCGTGGCGGTGATCCCGGTGGATGCCGCGGAGACCGAGAAATGATCCGCCTGCGCGGCGGCAGCCGCAGCTTCCAGTTGGGCGAACAGCAGGTGATGGGGCTGGATGGCCTGGACCTGGACATCGCGGCCGGTGACTACATGGCGGTGATGGGCCCGTCGGGCTCGGGCAAGTCGACCTTGCTGAACATCCTCGGCCTGCTCGACGCGCCGAGCGCCGGCGAATACTGGCTGCTGGGCGAGGCCACGGCGGCGCTGAGCGAGGCGCGCCACGCCCAGTTGCGCAGCCGACTGATAGGTTTCGTGTTCCAGTCCTACCACCTGATCGCACGGCTTACGGTGCTGGAAAACATCGAGCTGCCGATGGTCCTCGCCGGCATTGGTGCGGCGCAACGGCGCAAGCGCAGCAGCCAATTGGTGGCACGCCTGGGGCTGGGCGAGCGCATTGCCCACCGCCCGGCCGAGCTGTCCGGTGGCCAGCGCCAGCGCGTGGCGATCGCCCGGGCGATGGTCATGCAACCGGCGCTGCTGTTGGCCGACGAACCCACCGGCAATCTCGATAGCCAGGCTGGCGCAGAGGTCTTCAGCCTGCTGGAGGAGCTCAACGGCGAGGGCCTGACCCTGATAGTGGTGACCCACGATGCCAGCCTGGGCGCCCGCGCACAGCGCCAGCTGCACATGCGTGACGGGCGGATCCACAGTACTGCGCCGCAGTGGGCGCTGGCCTGATGCGCGCTGCCGATGCCCTGGGTTTCTGGCTAGGTGCCTTGCGTGGGCATCGCTCACGCAGCCTGATGCTACTGCTGGCCATCGCTATCGGGGTGGTCGCGGTCAACCTGCTCACCGGTCTTGGCGCGGGCGCGCGGGCCTTCGTCCTGAACGAGTTCTCGCTGCTCGGGCGCGACATCCTCATCGTTTTCCCGGGGCGCAAGGAAACCACCGGGCGCATGCCGCCGCTCACCGGGCTGACGCCACACGAGTTGACCTTGCAGGATGTCCAGGCCATCACCCGGTTGCCGGGCATCCGCCGGGTCGCGCCGCAGCAGGCCGGGCAGATGGAGGTGATAGTCGGCAACCGCAATCGTGAGGTGCTGACGCTGGGCACCACCCGGGACTTCTTCGCCATTCGCCAACTGGCGGTCGTCCAGGGCCAACCCCTGCCGATGCTGGACCCTGAACAGGCCGAAGCCGTCTGCGTGATCGGCGGCAAACTCCGGCGCGAGCTGTTCGGGGCTCGCCCGGCCTTGGGTGAATGGTTGCGCGCTGGCGACCGGCGCTTCCGGGTAGTCGGCATTCTCGGTGAGCGGGGCGAATCGCTGGGGATGGATTTCGCCGAGATGTTGATCATCCCGGTGGCCAGCGCCCAGGCCTTGTTCAATAGCGAGGGGTTGTCGCGGGTGTTTGTCGAGGTGCATGGTCCGAGCTTTCTCGACCGTAGCAAGCGGCTGATACTCGCCGCGCTCAAGGAGCGCCACGAGGGTGAGGAGGACGTCACCCTGGTCAGCCAGGACAGCCTGCTCAGCGCCTTCACTCAGATACTCGCGGTGCTGACCCTGGCGGTGGCCGGCATTGCCGCGATCAGCCTGCTGGTGGCAGGCATCCTGATCATGAACGTGACCTGGATTGCAGTAAGCCAGCGCAGCGCCGAGATCGGCCTGCTCAAAGCCATAGGCGCGACGGCGGCGCAGCTGCGCCTGCTGTTCCTCGGCGAGGCGGCGCTGTTGGCCCTGACAGGGGCACTGGCAGGGCTGCTGCTGGCCGAAACCTTGCTCTGGCTGGGGCGCCTGGCGTTCGATCTGCCGCTCTATGCCCCCTGGTGGGCGCGGGCTGGCGCAGTGCTGCTGGCACTCGGCACGGCGCTGCTGTTCGCCTGGCTGCCGGCCGCTCGGGCCTCCGCGCTGGAGCCGGTGGCGGCGCTACGCCCGCCGGGGGCGCACTGATGCGCTGGCAAGATGGTTTCCGGCTGACCAGCTCGGCGCTGACCTGCCGCCCGCTGCGCAGCCTGCTGACCCTGCTCGGGGTAGCGATCGGCATAGCCGCCGTGGCGCTGCTCACGGCCATAGGCGAAGGCGTGCGCGGCTATGTGCTGGAGAACTTCTCGCAGTTTGGTACGCGGATCATCACCGTGCGCCCGGGCAAGACCCAGACCAGCGGCCTCGGCGGTCTGCTTGGCAGCGTGCGACCACTGACCATCAGTGACACCGACGCCCTGCGGCGCTTGCCGCATGTCGAGGCAGCGGTGCCGATCATTCAGGGCAGCGGGAATATCCAGTTCGGTCAACTGAGCCGGCGCAGCGACATTCTCGGTGGCGGCCATCAGATGGCGCAGGCCTGGCGCATGCAACTGAGCCTGGGCGAGTTCCTGCCCCCGGCCCGTGACGGCCGTTCGCCGCCCTATGTGGTGCTCGGCCATCAGCTGCGTACCGAACTGTTCGGGGCGCGCAACCCGCTGGGTGAGCTGATCCGCGTCGGCGGCGTGCGTTTCCGGGTGATCGGCGTGATGGCGGAGAAAGGCCAGTTGCTCGGTTTCAACCTCGACGATATTGCCTACATCCCGGTGGACTGGGCGGAAAGCCTGTTCAACCGCACCGGGGTGGTCAAAGCCCATGTGGTGTTTGGCGCCGCTACCACTTCACGGGCATTGAGCCGGCAGATTCGCGAGGTGCTCGGCGAACGACACGGTGCGGAGGATTTCAGCCTGACCACCCAGGACGACATGCTGCGCAGCTTCAACCGCGTTCTCGGCACCCTGAGCCTGGCCATTGGTGCCTTGGGGGGCATTTCGCTGCTGGTCGGCGCCGTCGGCATTCTCACCATCATGACGACCACTGTGGGCGAGCGCACGGCAGAAATCGGCCTGTTGCGGGCGATTGGCGCCAGTCCGCGGCAGGTACTTGGGTTGTTTCTCGCTGAAGCGACGCTGCTGTCCCTGGCCGGTGGCCTGCTTGGCCTGCTGTTGATGGGCCTGCTGCTGGGGCTACTGTACCTGGCCATGCCGAGCCTGCCCTTGGCGCTGCAACCGCTGTTTCTGCTGCTGGCGCTGCTGCTGGCGGCGGTGCTCGGCATTCTTGCCGGCCTGGCCCCGGCCGTGCGGGCGGCCCGCTTGCATCCGGTGGCGGCACTGCACATCGAGTAGCGGCCAGGCCAAAGAGCCCCTTGAGGCTGCTTTGCAGCCCTTCGCGGGCACGCCCGCTCCCATAGAACAACACATGACTCATCGGTTCAGTGAAGTCCTGTAGGAGCAGCCTTGTGCTGCGAAGAGGCCGGTACTGACAAAGCCTTTCTATTGCTTGCACCGGCCTCTTCGCAGCACAAGGCTGCTCCTACAAAGGACGCGTCAAACTAGCGATATTTGTTCTCTGCGCGACAGCGCAGCCCAAAAGGGCTGGGTAATCTCCCACAGAATACATAGCCCAAAGATTTCGCAGGGCCTTGTGGGAGCGGGTTTACCCGCGAACACCGGCAAAGCCGGTGCCATACACCGCGTCGCATTCTTCGCGGGTGAACCCGCTCCCACAGAGTGCGCGGCGCGCTTACTGAATTTGACCCACCACAAGCTGACAGAAAAGTAATCTGAAGCTCAGCCAGCTGACAGCGCAGGTCCGCTAGCGTTGAGGAAGATTGTGGGGCTTCTCGACCCACTGCTGGGGCGTTCAACCGCCTGAATACCAGCAACTTTTCGACTGACTGGACGCAACGGCATGCAAAGCAAAACCACCAGACGCTCCTTCGTCAAAGGCCTGGCCGCTACCGGACTGCTTGGCGGGCTGGGCATGTGGCGCGCGCCGGTCTGGGCCGTGACCAGCCCCGGCCAACCGAATGTGCTGAGCGGCACCGACTTCGACCTCTACATCGGTGAGCTGCCGGTCAACATTACCGGCACTGCACGTACAGCGATGGCAATCAACGGCTCCATTCCCGGGCCCATCCTGCGCTGGCGCGAAGGCGATACCGTCACGCTGCGTGTGCGCAACCGCTTGCAACAGGACACCTCCATCCACTGGCACGGCATCATCCTGCCGGCGAACATGGACGGCGTGCCGGGCCTGAGCTTCCATGGCATCGCCCCCGACGGCATGTATGAGTACAGGTTCAAGGTCCAGCAGAACGGCACCTACTGGTACCACAGCCACTCCGGTTTCCAGGAGCAGGTCGGGGTGTATGGCGCCCTGGTCATCGACGCGAAAGAGCCTGAGCCGTTCACCTATGACCGAGACTACGTGGTCATGCTCAGCGACTGGACGGATGAAGACCCTGCACGGGTGCTGTCCAAGCTCAAGAAGCAGTCCGACTACTACAACTACCACAAGCGCACGGTGGGTGATTTCGTCAACGATGTGAGCGAAATGGGCTGGTCCGCGGCGGTAGCCGACCGCAAGATGTGGGCCGAGATGAAAATGAGCCCCACCGATCTCGCTGATGTGAGCGGCTACACCTACACCTACCTGATGAACGGCCAGGCCCCGAACGGTAACTGGACGGGCGTGTTCAAGCCGGGCGAGAAAATCCGCCTGCGCTTCATCAATGGCTCGGCCATGACGTATTTCGATGTGCGAATTCCCGGCCTGAAGATGACGGTTGTTGCGGCGGATGGCCAGCATGTCAAACCCGTTGCGGTCGACGAATTCCGCATCGCCGTTGCCGAAACCTACGATGTCATCGTCGAGCCCGAAAGCGAGCAGGCTTACACCATCTTCGCCCAATCCATGGACCGTACCGGGTATTCCAGGGGCACCCTGGCTGTTCGCGAGGGCTTGCAAGCCCCTGCTCCAGCTGTCGATCCACGGCCGATCATTTCCATGAGCGATATGGGCATGGACCATGGCGGCATGAACCACGACAGCATGGCCGGCATGGATCACGGCGACATGGCAGGCATGGATCACGGCAGCATGGCTGGCATGGACCATGGCGAGATGGCTGACACCAGCGCGCCCATGCAGAGCCACCCAGACTCCGAGACCAATAACCCCCTGGTCGACATGCAAACCATGACCCCGACACCAAAACTGGGCGATCCGGGCATCGGCCTGCGTGACAACGGCCGCCGTGTGCTGACCTATGCGGACCTGCGCAGTACCTTCCCGGACCCGGACGGCCGCGCGCCTGGTCGCACAATCGAGCTGCACCTCACCGGCCACATGGAAAAGTTCGCCTGGTCCTTCGACGGCATCAAGTTTTCCGATGCCGAGCCATTGCGCCTCAAGTATGGCGAGCGCCTGCGCATCACCCTGGTCAACGACACCATGATGACCCACCCCATCCACCTGCATGGCATGTGGAGCGACCTGGAGGATGAAAACGGCAACTTCATGGTGCGCAAACACACGATCGACATGCCGCCTGGCTCAAAACGAAGCTATCGCGTCACGGCAGATGCCCTGGGGCGTTGGGCCTATCACTGTCACCTGCTGTTCCACATGGAAATGGGCATGTTCCGCGAAGTCCGTGTGGACGAATGAACTGGAGATCCGAGATGAGCAAACCAATGAAACGAAGCGCGTTTTTCCTTTCTGCCGTGATGGCCGGCCTGTTTGCCGTACATGCCCCGCCGTCGTGGTCCGGCGACAACAACCAGCAGCCTGCCGATGGCGCAAAAGCCAAGGGTGCTCAAGGCACGGACCATGGTTCGATGAAGGGCATGGATCATGGCGCCATGAAGGGCATGGACCACGGTTCGATGAAGGGTATGGACCACGGCTCGATGCAAGGCATGGACCACGGCAAGATGATGGAATCCCATGGCAGCGACAAAGCCAAGGCAGGGAAAGATGCTCAATAGCCTGGCACGACCATCGCTGCTGGCATTGACCGTTTCGCTCGGCGTGCTGGGCGCTGCGCCCAGCTTCGCCGCTGAAGAAATGGACCATTCGATGATGGACCACGGCAAGATGGATCATGGCAGCATGCCGGGCATGGATCATGGGTCCATGGATCATGGAGCCATGAACCATGAAGCGATGGACCATTCGAAAATGAACCACGGCTCGGCGAATACGCCGACGACCAGCCGTACCCCGATCCCGGTGCTGACCGATGCCGACCGCCAGGCAGCCTTCCCCCCGTTGGGCGGGCATCAGATGCACGACAGTGCGGTCAACAGCTTTTTCCTGCTGGATCAACTCGAGTACCAGAACGCCGATGAAGGCAGCACGCTGGCCTGGGATGCTTCTGGCTGGGTAGGCGGCGATATCAACCGGCTGTGGATCCGCTCCGAAGGTGAACGTACCAACGGTGTCACCGAGGATGCCGAATTGCAGCTGCTGTACGGCCGCTCGATCAGCCCATGGTGGGATGTGGTTGCCGGGGTGCGCCAGGACTTCAAGCCTGAATCCCCCCAGACCTGGGCGGCGTTCGGTATCCAGGGCATGGCGCTTTACGACTTCGAAGCCGAAGCCACCGCGTTCATTGGCGAGAACGGCCAGACTGCCGCGCGCCTGGAAGGCGACTATGACATTCTGCTGACCAACCGCCTGATCCTGCAGCCGACCGCTGAAGCCAATTTCTATGGCAAGAACGACCCTGTGCGCGGCGTGGGTTCCGGCCTGGCAAATACCGAAGTCGGGCTGCGCCTGCGCTATGAAATTGTCCGCCAGTTCGCCCCCTACATCGGCATCACCTGGAACCGCTCCTACGGCAAAACCGCCGATTTCATCCGCGACGAGGGTGGTGATGTGGATGAAGCGCGTTTCGTGGCCGGTATCCGCATGTGGTTTTGAGAACCAGACATGAAAAGAACAATAACAACGCTTGTTGCAGCAGGCGCGGTGGCCAGCGTGGCCGTACTGGGTGCTGCGTACTCCGGCCTGGTTAACGTCGGGGCCGATGATCCCCATTTCCCCGCCGTGCATGCCTTTCTGGCCATGGCACGGGACCGCTCGATCGCAGTACGGGCCAGGGACATCCAGGTGCCGGACCTGAAAGATGAAACGCTGATTGGTACCGGCGCCGGTAACTACAATGCCATGTGCATCGGTTGTCACCTTGCCCCTGGCGTCGAGAAGACCGAGCTCAGCCAGGCTCTGTATCCATCGCCCCCCAACCTGACCCAAAGAGGGATTGGTGGCGACCCCGCTGCGGCGTTCTGGATCATCAAGCACGGCATCAAGGCCTCCGGCATGCCGGCCTGGGGCAAGAGCATGGGCGATGAATACATCTGGGGCATCGTCGCCTTCCTGGACCAGCTACCCCAGTTGAACGCCCAGCAGTACAAAACGATGGTAGCGGCTAGTGGCGGCCACCAGCATGGTGGCGGCGAGAGTGAAATGCACAACCATGAAGGCCAGCACCGCGGCAACGTGCCTGGCCACCATGGTGAGCAGGCCTCGGGCGCAGGCCAGCGTGATGAGGGGCATTCAAAGGCGCATACTCATCGCGATGGCAAGGCGCACATCCACAAGAACTGAAGGCAAGCACTCACTGCTTCATACCCAACTCAGCATCATCCATCAGCGCCTTGGCCATCGCACTCAGGTAGTGCGCAGCCCAGATCATCATCGGTTTTTCATCCATCAGGCCGGTGATGGTCAGTTCGCGGACATAGCCCATCAGCTCCGAAGATTGCTCGCGGGCATCGCGGCAGGGGATGCCGGGCTCGATGCGGAACAGTGGGTGGGTGCCATGTTCGCCTTGGTAGAACGTGGTCTTGCCGACAGTGAAATGGGTGTCTTCTGTGGTCATTTTTGAATCCCCTGAAAGTTCTCGACTGCCTGGACGGGCCCTTTCGCGGGTGAACCCGCTCCCACAGGTACTGTGCAAGTCTTGAAGACTGTGGTGATCCTGTGGGAGCGGGTTTACCCGCGAAAGGGCCCGCCCAGACAACACATCACTCAAGCCTCAGTGCAAAGTCCTGGGCCCAGTGGGCATCTGCACCTGAATCAATGCCGACTCCAGCAAAGCCCGCAGCGTCTCCAGTTCATGCATCGACGTCATCATCAAAACCGACGCCGGCGACTTGGGCTGCAGCAGCATGGCCCGATGCACAACGGTCGCAGCGCACAGCGCGTAGTCCGTGGCCTGGATCAGGGTGTCTTCAAGGGAATGAATATCGTGGGGTGGATCGGGGACAATCTTAAGCATGGTGAGGTTCTCAATTGATTGGCTAGAACCGCCACTCATTACTTGCAGTGTGATGGGGGGCGGCCACGTACAGGTCTGCAAGACCGGCAGAGAACGAAACCGGCAGGTTCGAAAACCTCCCGTACGCAGCCACCATCAAGCGCGCGCAATGGCATGCCATTGGCTATTGGTGATCGGTAATCGTTCTCTGAGCGGGCTTGCAGGCCCGGTCGCTGATTTGGCAACGACTGGGCCACACTAGGCCGCCAGGAGCACCACCGCAATGGCTCAAGGGCGCTAGGAAGCTATTTCAGAAATGGCCTACGCGCAACGGGAAAAATCTGATTATCAGAAGTCATACCGCGCCCCAACCATCATGCTCCGCGACGGCCCTTAGAAGTTGAACGTCGAGGTCGACCCCACCCGCGACAGGTAGTCCCGGTCGAACAGGTTGTTGATGTTGAAGGTGGCCGTCAGCTTCGAGGTAACCGGATAAGACAGCATTGCGTCCACCGTCGCATAGCCTGGCGCGTCGATGCGCACACCGCCGTTCTCGGAATAGAAGTTGCTCATCGCCGAAATACCGCCACCAATGGCCAGGCCGTTCAGCGGCCCTTGGCTGATGGTGTACTTGCTCCACAGCGATGCCTGGTTGCGCGGCATGATGAAGAAGGTGGTTTCGGCATCGCCCTTGAGGGTTTCGGTTTCCATCCAGGTGTAGCCGGCCAGCACTTCCCAGTTCGGCGTCAGCTTGCCGCTCACTTCCACTTCGGCGCCTTTAACACGGGTCTTGCCAGATGCAACAGAGTCAGTGGTAGCCACACCGTCGGCGTCATACACGGTGGTCGCGCGGTTCTTGTCCGTCAGGCGGAACACCGAGAAGCGAGTATTCAGGTCGCCGCCGAAGTAGCTGCTCTTGAGACCGAACTCGTACTGCTCGCCCTCACGCGGCTTGAGCACCCGGCCATTGCTGTCGGTGTCGGACTGCGGCTTGAAAACCTGCGAATAGCTGGCGTACAGCGCATGGTTTTCGGTCAGGTCGTAGACCAGGCCGCCATACGGGGTGAAGTGGCCATCCACGCGCTTGCTGTCGTTGGTGGTGGCGCCGCTGCTGAGGGTAGTGGTGTAGAAATCACCGCGATACCAGCTGAAGCGGCCCCCGGCGATCAGCGCCAGACGCTCGACCGGGCGGAAGGTGACCTTGGAGTACAGGCCGTATTCCTCTTCCTGCATACCGGTCTCGGTGCTGTAGTTGGGCGATGGCTTGGCGAACTGCTTGGGCGAGTATGTATTGACGTTGATGGCGCCCAGGTTGGTTGTGCCGTTGAGGTACTCGGTGTCGTAGTTCTTGTAATCGCTGCCGACCACGAATTCGCTGACCTGGCCGAAGGTTTCGAACGGCTGGCTGTAGCTGGCGTCCAGCGAGTAGGTGTCCTGGGTGAAATCGCGGGCGCTGGCGCGCTCGGAGTTCGCGCCAGTGGTGGCGTTGGTCGCGGTGAAGGCGTACAGGTAATTGGTGTCGCGATGCGAGCCACGGGCTGCGACACGGCCATAGCCGCCGTTGTCGAAGCGGTGGGTCAGCTCGGCGACCAAGTCGGTGGTCTTGCCGTCGAAGTAATTCCAGTCAGCCCCAAGGAACTTCGAATGGCTGAAGTCAGGCACTTCGCCGGACAGCGTTGCCGGATAGCCATTGTGCGGGGTGATGTTCTTCACTTCATGAATCAGGCCGAACGACAGGGTGGTAGCGTCGTCCAGGTCGACGTCCAGCGCACCGTAGTAGCTGTTGCTGGTGTTGGCGTTGTAGTCGACCTCGCCATTGGTGTCGTCACGCGAGGCGATGAAGCGCCCGCGCACGCGGCCGGCATCATCCAGCGGCCCGCTCAGGTCGATTTCTTCGTGGTTGGTGTCCCAGGTGCCATAGCTGCCTTCGACATGCCCCTGGAACTCGGCGGTCGGGCGCTTGCGCACCATGTTGACGATGCCGCCCAGTTCGCTGGTGCTGCTGAACAGCCCGGCCGGGCCACGCATGATCTCGACACGGTCGAATGCCGCCAGTGACGGTACTGTACCGAAGATGCTAGCCATGGGCGCCGGCAGGCCGTCGATATTGAACTCGCTGTACTCGTAGCCACGGGCGTAGATCGACGAACGGCCACTGTCGTTGGTCAGGGTTCGCAGGCCGGCGGTGTACTTGGCCAGGTCATCGAGGTGCACGAACTGGCGGTCCTTGACGTAGTCCTGGGTGTAGACGGTGATCGATTGCGGGATGTCCTTGAGCGCTGCGGGGGTCTTGGTGCCCACGGTGGCGGCATCCACGCTGTAGCCGCCAGTTTCTTCCGACGGCAGCATGTCATACAGGCGGTTGCCTTCGATGGTCAATGCCGGCAGGTCAAGCGCGCTGTCCTCGGCAGACGCCTGAGTCGCTACCGTCTCGGCCAGTGCCGACAACGAAAACGGCGCCAACAGCCCCAGCACCAGCCAGCCCCGACCCCGTCGCGAGTCCCCCAAACTTTTGAAACTGCTCATGACACACCCTTTCCCCAAATGGTAGTAATTCGCAAACGAAACAAGTTGCTTTTTGCGAACGATACCGAAGGGAAATCGGGGGTGCAGCAGGATTAACCTTCTTAACACATCCAGGCGTTGCCCTCGCCCTGCCGGCAATGGGATGATTCGTAACTGATACGAATTCTCATTCAAGGCTCGCCGTGCCCACCTCACTCCTCCTAGCCGAAGACGACGCAAGCCTGCGTCAGGACCTGGAACGCCATTTCCTCAACCGGGGTTTCCGAGTGCACGCATGCGCCACCGGCGTCCAGGCCCTGAATGCCATACAGCAATCACAGTTCGAGCTGGTGCTGCTGGATATCATGCTGCCAGGCATCGACGGCCTCAGCCTGCTCGACGAGTTGCGCCAGCAGCAGGCGGTGCCGGTCATGCTGATGTCGGCGTTGGGGGCCGAGCAGGATCGCATCAGTGGCTTTACCCGGGGCGCGGACGATTACCTGCCCAAGCCCTTCAGCCTGGCCGAGCTGGACGCCCGGGTCGATGCATTGCTGCGGCGTGTGGCGTTCGATCGTGGTACGGCGCTGCGTGCCGACGTCGGCGAGGTAATGCTCGACCAGGACCGCCAGGACGTTATCCACAACGGCAAGGCTGCCGGCCTCACCGCGTCCGAATTCCGCTTGCTGGCCACCCTGCGGGCCCACCCCGCCGAAGCCCTGAGCAAACCATTCCTCTACCAGACCGTGCTGCACCGGGCCTACACCCGCCTGGATCGCGGCCTGGATGTGCATGTGTGCAACCTGCGCCGCAAGCTGGCCGACATCGATGCCCAGCACCTGCAGATCCAGGCCGTACGCGGCCAAGGGTACATCCTGGTCGACACGGAACAAGCCTGATGCGCCGTCATCCCTTGCTATGGAAACTGGCCGTACTGCAGGTTGGCTTCTGCCTGTTGCTGACCTGGCTGATCTGGACCTGGGGCCTGTCGGTGGAGCGCAGTACCTACTTCCTGTCCCAAGCCGACCAGGACTACCTGGCGCGCTTTGCACAGCAAGCCGAACAGGCCTGGGAGCAAGGCGGCGCGGAGGGTGCCGAGGCCTGGCGCAGGCAACTGGAACAGGCCGAGGGCACTTGGGTGGCGCTGGTCGGGCCGCACCTGCAGAGCCTTGGCACCACCCCACTGAGCGCTGAGGAAGCCAGCCACCTGACCTTCATGCGCAAGCTCGACTGGCCGATGAGCCGGCGCCTGCAGGATGAACTGCCCTACGTCAGCATCGAGTTCCCGCAACACCCCGAGCACGGTCGCCTGGTAATGCAACTGCCCGAACACCTGTTGCCTACCGGCCTGACCCCATGGACCCATGTAATCACCCATGGCGTTGCCCCCACGCTACTCGCCCTGCTGCTGGTTCTGGCGCTGTACCGCCACCTTGTGGTGCCACTGAACCGCCTGCGCGACCGCGCCGACGCCCTGCGTGCCGACGACCTCGACAGCCCGGCCCTGCCCCTGCAGGAGCGGCGCGATGAGCTTGGCGAACTGGCGCAGGCCTTCGAGCACATGGCCGGGCGCCTGCGCCAGAGCCTGGAGCAGCAGCGCCTGTTGCTGCGCACGCTGTCTCACGAACTGCGCACGCCGCTGGCGCGGCTGCGCATCGCCCATGACAGCGGCTTGCCGCCGGCCCAGTTGCGCAAGCGCCTGGACCGCGAGGTCGCCGACATGCAGAAGCTTCTGGAGGACACGCTGGACCTGGCCTGGATGGACACCGAACAGCCCAGCTTGCCGACCGAACCGGTGTTGATGGTTTCGGTGTGGGAAGCCTTGTGCCAGGACATCTGCTTCGAAAGCGGCTGGGACCGCGCCCGCCTGCCCTGCTCGCTCGGCCCCGACTGCGTGGTGCAAGCCCACCTGGACAGCCTGGCCCAAGCCCTGGAAAACCTGATGCGCAATGCCATCCGCCACTCGCCGGCCGAGGGCCGGGTCAGCCTGGATGGCTGGTTGGAGGGCGACTGCTGGCACCTGCGCCTGAGTGACCAGGGGCCCGGGGTGCCGCACGCCGAGCTCGAACGCATCTTCAAGCCCTACCAGCGGCTGGCCGACAGCGGCGCGGGCTTCGGCCTGGGCCTGGCCATCGCCCGCCGCGCCATCGAACTGCAAGGCGGTCGCTTGTGGGCCAGCAACGGTCACCCAGGCCTGTGCCTGCACATGACTTTGCCGATGACCCGGGACTGTTTAGAAAGTTAATGCGCTTTACGCTCAATCAGGACTGATTATCATCTTGGCGTTTCTGCCTTGCGCTCCTTGCAAAGCCCTGATGAGACACCTGATGAGCAAGATGACCCTGACACTGGTTTTGGCACTGGCCCTTGCGACCCCAGCCGCCCTGGCACAGCCCGAGCATCAACAGAGGATGGATACCTCGCTGCTGCAGCGCCAGGACCTGGCCTACCGCTTCAGCCAGCTCGACCTGGACTCGGCCGATGGCCAGCGTCATTACCGCTTGTGGGTCGGCAAACCAGACCGCCCGGCGCCAGCGGCGGGTTACCCGGTGCTGTGGATGCTCGATGGCAACGCCGCGCTGGGGGCGCTGGACAGCCTGCTGCTGGGCAAGCTTGCCGCCGGCCAGGCGCCATTGCTGGTGGCCGTGGGGTACCAGACCGATCAGCGGATCGAGCGGGTCGGGCGTACCTATGACTACACCCCGGCGTTGCCTGGGCAGGCTGAGCAACTGGACCCGTTGACCGGGCAACCGAGCGGTGGCGTGGACGAGTTCCTCGATCTGCTGAGCGAGCGCATGCGGCCGCTGGTGGCGGGTGTGGCACCGATCGACCTGCAGCGGCAGACGTTGTGGGGGCATTCCTACGGTGGGTTGGCCGTGCTGCATGCGCTGTTCACCCGGCCTGGGGCTTTCAGCGACTATGTGGCGGCCAGCCCTTCGCTGTGGTGGCATGACGGTGCGATCGTGCGTGAGGCGCAGGGGCTTGACCAGCGCTTGGGTAGCAGCCGGCCTCGATTGTTGCTGATGCGCGGGAGTGAGGAGCCGGCTAACCCGCGCATGCCGGTGCAAGGGGATGGAGAACGGGCGGCGCGGGAGCTGGTGGCAGACCTGGCCAAGGTGCCGGGGTTGCAGGCACGGTTCGAGCGGATTGACGGGCTGGGGCATGGGCCGATGTTACCGGCCTCGCTGAAGCGGGTGATTGAAGGGATGTCTCGATAACCTGCACTGGCCTCTTCGCGGGTAAACCCGCTCCCACAGAGCCCCCACAGGCTTCACCTTCAGTTGCAACCTGCGCCATCACAGGCTTCATCTTTTCATGGCAACCTGTGCCCCATAGGTTCACTCGATCCCTGTGGGAGCGGGTTTATCCGCGAAGAGGCCGGCACAGGCAGCACCCCGTCAGCCCTTCACACACACCACCTGCCGCAAGGTGTGCACCACCTCCACCAATTCCTGCTGCGCGCGCATCACCGCATCGATGTCCTTGTAGGCCATGGGGATCTCGTCGATCACCTCCTTGTCCTTGCGGCATTCCACATGCGCCGTGGCCCGCCGCTGGTCTTCCACGGTGAAGCGGCTCTTGGCCTTGGTCCGGCTCATCATCCGGCCAGCACCATGGCTGCAGGAACAGAAAGATTCCTCGTTGCCCAGCCCTCGCACGATGAAGCTCTTGGCCCCCATCGAGCCGGGAATGATGCCCAACTGCCCTTTCTGCGCCGACACCGCCCCCTTGCGCGTCACCAGCACCTCTCGGCCAAAATGCTGCTCGCGCTGCACATAGTTATGGTGGCAGTTCACCGCTTCCAGGCTGGCCTCAAACGGTTTGCCCAGCGCCTTGCGAGCCGCACCGACCACCGCCAGCATCATCAGTTCGCGGTTCTGCCTGGCGTAATCCTGCGCCCACTCCACCGCTTCGACGTAGTCGGCGAAATGGCGGCTGCCTTCCTCGAAATACGCCAGGTCCTTGTCCGGCAGGTTGGCCAGGTGCTGGCGCATGTCGGCCTGGGCCAGTTCGATGAACAGGTTGCCGATGGCATTGCCCACACCCCGGGAGCCGCTGTGCAGCATGAACCAGACGCGGTCGGCCTCGTCCAGGCACACCTCGATGAAGTGGTTGCCGCCGCCCAGCGTCCCCAGGTGATGGCGGTTATTGGTCTTCTCCAGCCGCGGGTACTTGTCGGTGATGGCCTTGAAGCGCCCGGCCAACTGCCCCCAGGCCTTGTCCGCCTTGGCTGGCACATCGGCCCAGGCGCCCTGGTCACGTTTGCCGAAGGTCTTTCCATGCGGCACGGCGTGCTCGATGGCATTGCGCAGGCCATGCAGGTTGTCCGGCAGGTCGCGGGCGTGCAGCGACGTGCGCGCGGCGATCATGCCGCAGCCGATATCCACACCCACCGCGGCGGGGATGATCGCGCCAACCGTGGGTATCACACTGCCAATGGTCGAGCCCTTGCCCAGGTGCACGTCCGGCATCACTGCCAGGTGCTTGAAGATGAACGGCATCCTGGCCGTGTTGAGCAGTTGCTTGCGGGCGTCGTCTTCCACCGGCACGCCGTCGGTCCACAACTTGACCGGCTTGCCGCCGGCGACCTGGAGAATGTCCATGGGGTTGTTCCTCGAATGCATAGCCGAATGATACCGCCAAAGGTCGTAGAGCCGTGGGTTGCCAGCGAGGTGGCAATGTGCTGTATGCTTGGCGGGTCTTCAGGGCGGGGTGAAAGTCCCCACCGGCGGTAAATCGAAAGATGAGCCCGCGAGCGCCCCGGCCATGCCGGGGGTCAGCAGATCTGGTGAGACTCCAGAGCCGACGGTCATAGTCCGGATGAAAGAAGGCGTCAGGCAGGGGCCATCCGGGCGCCCCTGCGCGCGCATTTTGTTCGCCCCGAGACGTTCATCGATCATTCACGAGGAGCGTTTCATGTCCACCAGGCACCACCCGCAATTCCCCAATGTCAGCGCTGCCATCGCCGCCTTCCAGGCCGGGCGCCCTGTACTGCTGCTCGACGACGACGACCGCGAGGACGAAGCGGACATCATCGCCGCCGCCGAGAACATCTCGCTGCAGACCATGGCCATGATGATTCGCGATTGCAGCGGCATCGTCTGCCTGTGCCTGGACGAGGCCACCGTCGACGAACTGCAACTGGCACCGATGGTGCAGAACAACCAGGCCCGCCATGGCACCGGCTTCACCGTCACCATCGAGGCGGCGGAAGGCATTACCACCGGGGTGTCCGCCCAGGACCGCATCACCACCATTGGCGCGGCACTGCGTTCCACTGCGGAGCAGCGCCATATCGTCAGCCCGGGGCATGTGTTCCCGCTGCGCGCCCGCAATGGCGGGGTGCTGACCCGCCGTGGCCACACCGAAGGCTCGGTGGACCTGGCACGCCTGGCCGGGTTGCGCCCGGCGGCAGTGCTGTGCGAACTGATGAACCCCGATGGCACGATGGCCCGTGGCGAGCAGGTGGCGGTGTATGCGCGGCAATACAATCTGCCGGTGCTGACCATCGAGGAACTGGCGCGGTACCGTGAGGCCATGCTGGAGCTGGAAGCAGAGCCAGCCTGATCCCGCACCGGGTTCAAAACTGACACAGTGTCTGTAGGAGCGGCCTTGTGTCGCGAAAGGGCTGCAAAGCAGCCCCAGCAATTTGTGCGTCTGCGCTGAAACCCTGGGGCCGCTTTGCGGCCCTTTCGCGACACAAGGCCGCTCCTACAATTGACCGCGTTAAGCGATCGGGTGGCCGGAAGTTTGCTCCCCCCGCCCCGCTCTGCTAGTGTCGCGCCGTTCTGAATGCCACCGAGACAGTCGCCATGGCCCGCAAAAAAGCCTCCCTCGATTTCGAGCAATCCCTCGCAGACCTGCAAGCACTGGTCGAGCGCCTGGAGAACGGCGAGTTGTCGCTGGAAGAGTCGCTGGCCGCCTTCGAGCAAGGCATCGCCCTGACCCGCGATTGCCAGGGCGCCCTGGCCCAGGCCGAACAGAAGGTGCAGATCCTGCTGGAACGCGATGGCGAACTGGCAGCACAGCCCTTCGACGCGGAGCCGGAAGCATGATCGGCACCTACCAGGCCAGCTGCCAGGCACGGGTCGACGCCGCCCTCGAACCGTTGTTCGTCGCCCCGACCAAGGAGCTCGCACGCCTTTACGCCGCCATGCGCTACAGCGTGATGAACGGTGGCAAACGCGTCCGCCCGCTGCTGGCCTACGCGGCCTGCGAAGCCTTGGGCGCCCCGGCCGAACAGGCCAACGGCGCAGCCTGTGCGGTGGAACTGATCCACGCCTACTCGCTGGTGCATGACGACCTGCCGGCCATGGACGACGACGACCTGCGCCGCGGCCAGCCGACCACCCACAAAGCCTTCGATGAAGCCTGCGCGATCCTCGCCGGCGACGGTTTGCAGAGCCTGGCCTTCAGCGCCCTGCTCGACCCGCGCCTGAGCCCGCAGGCCGACAGCATTCGCCTGGCCATGGTCCAGGCCCTGGCCAAGGCTGCCGGCCCGGCAGGCATGGTCGGTGGCCAGGCCATCGACCTGGGCTCGGTTGGCCTGAAGCTGGACCAGCAAGCGCTGGAGTTCATGCACCGGCACAAGACCGGTGCGCTGATCGAAGCCAGCGTGCGCCTCGGCGCCCTGGCCAGCGCCCGCGCCGAACAGACGCAACTGGATGCCCTGCAGACCTATGCACAGGCCATCGGCCTGGCGTTCCAGGTGCAGGACGACATCCTCGACGTGGAAAGCGACACCGCCACCCTGGGCAAACGCCAGGGGGCCGATATCGCCCGTGACAAACCGACCTACCCGGCACTGCTGGGCCTGGAAGCGGCGAAGGCCTACGCGATCGAACTGCGCGACCAGGCGCTGGTCGCACTGCAAGGGTTCGGCGAAAAGGCCGAACCGCTGCGGGCGTTGGCGCGTTACATCGTCGAACGCCGCAACTGATTTGACTGGGGCCGCTATGCGGCCCTTCGCGGGCACGCCCGCTCCTACAGGACAGCGCTGCACCTGTGGGAGCGGGCTTGCCCGCGAAGGGCTGCACAGCAGCCCCATGCGACACCCGTCTGAATGGGCAGTATTTCCTACAATGGGGTAAACTGCCGCGTCTTCACACACCTATAACGACTCGCCTGATGCCCACGACGTTTCAAGAGATCCCCCGCGAACGCCCGGTCACGCCGTTGCTCGACCGCGCTGACACGCCTGCCGGCCTGCGCCGGCTGGCCGAAGCCGACCTGGAGACCCTGGCCGACGAACTGCGCCAGGAACTGCTCTACACCGTGGGTCAGACCGGTGGGCATTTTGGTGCCGGCCTGGGTGTCATCGAGCTGACCATCGCCCTGCACTACGTCTTCGACACCCCCGACGACCGGCTGGTGTGGGACGTGGGCCACCAGGCCTACCCGCACAAGATCCTCACCGGGCGCCGTAACCGCATGCTCAGCCTGCGCCAGAAGGACGGCATCGCCGCCTTCCCGCGCCGCAGCGAGAGCGAGTACGACACCTTCGGCGTCGGCCACTCCAGCACCTCGATCAGCGCCGCACTGGGCATGGCCATTGCCGCCCGCCTGCAGAACAGCGACCGCAAGTCGATCGCGGTGATCGGCGACGGCGCGCTGACCGCCGGCATGGCCTTCGAGGCGTTGAACCACGCCCAGGAAGTCAACGCCGACATGCTGGTGATCCTCAACGACAACGACATGTCGATTTCGCGCAATGTCGGCGGCCTGTCCAACTACCTGGCCAAGATCCTCTCCAGCCGCACCTACGCGAGCATGCGCGAAGGCAGCAAGAAAGTGCTGTCGCGCCTGCCGGGCGCCTGGGAAATCGCCCGCCGCACCGAGGAGTACGCCAAAGGCATGCTGGTGCCGGGCACACTGTTCGAAGAACTGGGCTGGAACTACATCGGCCCGATCGACGGCCACGACCTGCCGACCATGATCGCCACCCTGCGCAACATGCGTGACCTCAAGGGCCCGCAGTTCCTGCACGTGGTGACCAAGAAGGGCAAGGGCTTCGCCCCGGCCGAGATCGACCCGATCGGCTACCACGCCATCACCAAGCTGGAGCCGGCCGACAAACCCGCCGCACCGAAGAAAGCCAGCGGCCCGAAATACTCCGCGGTGTTCGGCCAGTGGCTGTGCGACATGGCTGCCGCCGACAACCGCCTGGTGGGCATTACCCCGGCGATGAAGGAAGGC
Organism: Pseudomonas sp. PsB; assembly: GCF_043658375.1. Lineage (NCBI taxonomy): Bacteria > Pseudomonadati > Pseudomonadota > Gammaproteobacteria > Pseudomonadales > Pseudomonadaceae > Pseudomonas > Pseudomonas sp. PsB. Next base: position 94,809 of record NZ_JBIGLU010000009.1, read on the forward strand.
TCCGACCTGGTCGACTTCAGCGAGCGCTACCCGGAGCGTTACTTCGACGTGGCGATCGCCGAGCAGCATGCCGTGACCCTGGCGGCCGGCATGGCCTGCGAGGGCAGCAAGCCGGTGGTGGCGATCTACTCTACCTTCCTGCAGCGCGCCTACGACCAGCTGATCCACGACGTGGCGGTACAGAACCTCGACGTGCTGTTCGCCATCGACCGCGCCGGCCTGGTCGGCGAAGACGGCCCGACCCACGCGGGTAGCTACGACCTGTCGTACCTGCGCTGCATCCCGGGCATGCTGGTGATGACCCCAAGCGACGAGAACGAACTGCGCAAGATGCTCAGCACCGGCCACCTGTACAACGGCCCGGCGGCTGTGCGCTACCCGCGTGGCACCGGCCCGAACGCGCCGATCAGTGGTGACCTGAAACCGCTGGAAATCGGCAAGGGCGTGGTCCGTCGCCAGGGCGAAAAAGTCGCCTTGCTGGTGTTCGGCGTGCAACTGGCCGAGGCCATGCAGGTGGCTGAGCAGATCAACGCTACCGTGGTCGACATGCGCTTCGTCAAACCGCTGGACGAGGCACTGGTGCTGGAACTGGCCGCAAACCATGAGCTGCTGGTGACCATCGAAGAAAACGCCATCATGGGCGGTGCCGGTGCGGCTGTGGGTGAGTTCCTGGCCAGCCAGGCAATCGTGAAACCGCTGCTGCACCTGGGGTTGCCGGACATCTATGTCGAGCATGCCAAGCCTGCGCAGATGCTGGCTGAGTGTGGGCTTGATGCGGCCGGGATCGGGGCTTCGGTGAAGGCTCGGATGGCCAGGCTCGGGCTTTGATTTTTTGGGGCCGCTTTGCGGCCCATCGCGACACAAGGCCGCTCCTACAGGGACCGCGCAGTTCTTTGTAGGAGCGGCCTTGCGTCGCGATCGAGGGCGCAGCCCTCGCAAAAGCTCACTTGGGCGTTGGCGCGTTAGCCTCGAGCAGCGCACACAAGCGCGCCGTAGCTTCGATCATCTGCCCACTGGGCCGCTCCAGGCCTTTGTCTGGCACCACCAGTAAACGATCATCGGCAACCGCACGCAGTTGCGGCCAGGCCTTCCAACTCTCCAGCTGCGCCTCATCACCCGCCAGAATGACCTGCGGGTTGCGCAGCAGCACAGACTCCACATTTACCTGCGGCGCCGGCTGGGTGAGATCGGCGAAGACATTACGCGCGCCGCAAACGGCCAGGGCATCGCTGACCACCTGCCGGCCACCGAGCGTATACAGCGGTCGGTCCCAGACCTGGTAGAACACCTGCAGGGGCTCGTCCCGTCGATACTGCTGGCGCAGCTGCCGCAGCCGGTCACGCAGGGCCTGGGCGTACCGATGGCCCTGTTCGGCACGGCCGATTCGTTCGGCGATGGCTTCAATCTGCTCGATCAGCTGGTCGATGTCATGGGGTTCTGCGCTGTACGTAGCGATACCCAGGCGCTTGAGCTGGTCGCGTTGGGCCGGCGGCACGCTGCCCGGCCACAGCAGCAACAGGTCGGGGCGCAGGCTGAGCAGGCGTTCGAGGTCCAGCTGCCCCTGGCGCCCCACCGAGGGCAGCGCGCGCAGCGCCGCCGGCCGTTCGCCACCGTCGAGCACACCTACCAGCAGGTCATCGGCCTGCAGTTCGAGCATGATCTCGCTCATCGACGGGGCCAGGCTGACCACCCGCAGGGGTTCGGCGGCCAGTGCGGAACAGACGAACAGCGCCAGCAGGCCGGGCAGCAGGCGCATCAGCCGAGCTGGCGTGGAATGCGATAGAGGTACAGCACCACTGCGGTGGACAACGCCAGCAGGATCTGCGGCACCGCCTCGAGGCCGACCAGCACCGACAAGGCGGCGACCCAGGCCGGGAAGCAAGCATACAGCATGGCCAGGCGCCGCACCCGCGCCAGCTCGATCCAGGCGGCGGGCTCTTCACCAGTGCCGAGCACCTTGGACGTGGCGATGAGGGCGCGCTTGTAGGCACCGAAGCGCGGCAGGCTGAGGAACATGGTCGCCGCACCGGCAATGAACAGTGGCATGGCCAGCACCGAGGCCAGCGCATCACCACCACCGAAGGCCCAGGCCATCACTGGCAGCGGCACCAGGCCCACCGCCAGGTACTGCCACCAGGCCAGCGCCAGGCGCCGCTTGACCTCGGCGCGGGTCACGCCTGAGGCACCTCGCCCTGGTGCTCGTTACCCAGCATGTGGCCCAGCTTGCCGGCCTTGGTTGCCAGGTAGTAGCGGTTGTGCGGGTTGTGCCCGGTGTGCAGCGGTACGCGCTCGGCAACGACGATGTTCATGTCGGTCAGGGCTTTGACCTTGCGCGGGTTGTTGGTCATCAGGCGCAGCGACTTCACGCCCAGGTGCTCCAGCATCGGCAGGCACATGGCGTAGTCGCGCTGGTCGGCGGCAAAGCCCAGGCGCTCGTTGGCCTCGACGGTATCGGCGCCACCATCCTGCAGCTCGTAGGCGCGAATCTTGTTCAGCAGGCCGATGCCACGGCCTTCCTGACGCAGGTACAGCAGCACGCCACGGCCTTCACGGGCAATGGCCTGCAGCGCGGCTTCCAGCTGCGAGCCGCAGTCGCAGCGCTGGCTGAACAGGGCATCGCCGGTCAGGCACTCGGAGTGCAGGCGCCCCAGCACCGGCTGGCCGTCCGCGATGTCACCCAGGCTGAGCACCACGTGCTCACGGCCAGTGGCTTCGTCGAGGAAGCCATGCATGGTGAAGGTCGCGAAGGGAGTCGGGAGTTTAGAGGCGGCAACAAAGACGACGGGCACGTTGTGCTCCTGGAATAAGTTGAAAATTTCTCGTGGGCCGATTGTATCAGCAGGTTGGGGGATGTGGGCTGGCTGAATACCGTGGCTTAAGATCGAAAAGTTCGATGCTTAGCAGAGGTCTGTACTCAATCCTGTGGGAGCGGGCATGCCCGCGAACACCGGCGTAGCCGGTGCCTCCCACCGCGGTGGATTCTTCGCGGGCACGCCCGCTCCCACAGGTCAATGCGGTTTGCTATCCGGGCTGAACGGATACGGCTGCTGCCAGTGCTCGAAGATCGGCTTCAGCTCGCCACTGCGCACCAGCTCGGCCATGCGCTTGTCGAACAGGTCGCGCAGGGCCTTGGCCTGGTCGTTGCGGGCAAAGGCCAGGTACAGTGGCAGCTCGGCCACATGGGTGCGGCGGAAGCGCTCGGGTTGGGAGGTCTGGCCGAGCACGTAGTCGACCTCGGTCAGCGCATCGATGTAGTAGTCCACGCGGTCATGCTCGAGCATCGGCAAAATGCCTTCGCGGCGCTGGACTTCGCGAAAGTCATGCACATTGGGCAGGTAGCTGCCGAAATCGTAGCCACGCACCCAGGCCAGGCGGTACTGGCCTATGGTCTGCTGGGTAGGCACAGGCTTGCTGACCAGCCCCAGGGCGTAGATGTGGTCCATGTCGAAGTGCCAGCGCGGGTACAGGTTGTCGTCGTTCTCGTCCTTGTACGAGCCTACCCAGGCGTCAGCCTCGCCACGCTTGACCAGCCCGATCGCACGGCTGTAAGGCGCGCTCTGGGTCACCACCTTGACCCCGGCCGGCTCGAACACCTTGCGCAGCACGTCCCAGGCCACCCCGGTGCCGTCGGCGTTGGTGTAGTCGAGCCACTCTTCGCTGACCAGGTGGATCTGCTTCGGCACACCTTCGGCAGCAGCCGCCCACGGGGCAAGGCTCAGCAGCATTGCCAGCAGCACCGTCCTCATGGCCATTCACACGCTCCCTGTATCAGGCAACCGCCCACACCAGAACCTGCATCCCCAGCCAGGCAAACACGCCGGCCAGGATATCGTCGAGCATGATCCCGACGCCCCCATGCACATGGCGGTCGACCCAGCGGATCGGCCACGGCTTGAGGATGTCGAAGAAGCGGAACATCAGGAACCCCGCCAGCAGCCACTGCCAGCCTTCCGGCACCAGCCAGAGGGTTATCCACATGCCGACGATCTCGTCCCAGACAATGCCTTCATGGTCGTGCACGCGCAAGTCATTGGCGACCTTGCCGCAGAGCCAGAAGCCGAACAGCATGCTCACGCCCAGCAACAGCCAGTAGCCCCAGTCGGGCAGCATCTGCCACAGCGGGATGAACGGTATGGCCACCAGCGAGCCCCAGGTGCCCGGCGCCTTGGGCAAGGTGCCGGAACCGAAACCGAAGGCGATGAAGTGCCACGGGTTGCGCCAGACCGAAGGCGGAACGAACTCCGCAGGCACCTGGTTGGGGTGATCGGTCACGGTGTCTCCCTAAAATGTTGATAGCCGCGTTGCCGCGGGGTGATGTCCCGGCCCTGCTGGTCGCGCAAGCTGACACCCTGCCCTTCGAGCACCCGCCCGATGACATGGAACGCCGCCAGGCCTTGTGCCTGCAGGGATGAAAGCTCGGCTGGCGGCAAGGTGAACGCCAGCACATAGTCGTCGCCACCGGTCAGCGCCGCCTGCACGGCCGCCTCGGCACCGAGGAACCCCTGCAGAGCGGCTGACACCGGTACCTGCTCCAGGTTCACCTCGAGCGCCACACGGGAGGCCTTGGCGATATGCCCGCAGTCGGCCAGCAAGCCGTCGGAAATATCCAGCGCCGAGGTGGCACGCCCGCGCAGCAGTTGGCCCAGGGCGAACTGTGGCGATGGCGACCAGTAGTGGTCGAGCAACGGTTGCGCCAGCGCGGCATCGGCCTGGCGCTGGCCCAGCACCAGCGGCAAGGCCCCTGCCGCGTTACCCAGCTCACCGCCCACGCACAGCAAGTCGCCCGGGCGAGCCCCGCCACGGCGCAACGCCTGCCCCGCCGGAACCCGGCCGAACACGGTCATGGTGATACTCAGGGGGCCACGGGTGGTATCGCCACCGATCAGGCTCAGCTGGCAGTGGCCGGCCATGCGGTTGAGGCCGCTGGCATAGGCTTGCAGCCAGTCGGCGCTGACCTCGGGCAAGGTCAGGGCGAGGGTGAAACCGATGGGGGTGGCGCCCATGGCAGCCAGGTCGCTGGCCGCCACGGCCAGCGAGCGCTGGCCGAGCAACCAGGGGTCGCACACCGCCGGAAAATGCACCCCGGCAACCAGGGTGTCGGTGGACACCGCCAGTTGCTCGCCGGGGGGAAGGCTCAGCAGGGCGCAGTCGTCACCGATGCCCAGGGCCACGCCTTCACCGCCTTGCGCACAGGGCGCGGCGGCGAAGTAATGGCTGATCAGCTCGAACTCACCCATGGTCCGCAAGCGCCAGGATCAGCGCTTGTTCGCCTTGACTTCTGCTTCGCGCAGGGCCGGGGCGAGCTTGTCCAGCACGCCATTGACGAACTTGTGGCCGTCGGTGGCGCCGAAGACCTTGGCCAGTTCCACGCCTTCGTTGATCACTACGCGGTACGGCACGTCAACGCGCTTGATCAGTTCCCAGGTGGACAGGCGCAGCACGGCCAGCTCGACCGGGTCGAGCTCTTCCAATGCGATGGTCATGCACGGCACCAACGCTTTGTCGATTTCGCCCTTGATTGCCGGGACCCCATGCAGGATCTCGCGGAAATAGGCACCGTCGACATCGGTGAAATCGTTATCGACCCGGAACTGCGCTTCGATCTCGTTCAGCGAATGCTGCGCCATGTGCCACTGGTACAGTGCCTGGGTCGCGAGCTTGCGGGCTTCGCGGCGCTTGGCGCTCTTCGATGGCTTGCCGGCATCCGCAGGTTTTGGATCGCGCGGGTTGAAACGATCGCTTTCGTCGCTAATCACTTGGCCTCCAACTGCGCCAGCAGGCTGACCATTTCCAGAGCGGACAGGGCAGCTTCAGCACCTTTGTTGCCGGCCTTGGTGCCGGAACGCTCGATGGCCTGTTCGATGGAGTCGACGGTCAGTACGCCGAAGGCCACCGGAACACCGAACTCCATGGACACCTGGGCCAGGCCCTTGGTGCATTCGCCCGCCACGTATTCGAAGTGCGGGGTACCACCACGGATCACAGCGCCCAGGGCGATGATCGCGTCGTAGGCGCCTTGCTGGGCGACCTTCTGTGCCACCAGCGGGATTTCGAATGCACCCGGGGCACGGATGATGGTGATGTCGCTTTCGCTGACACCGTGGCGTACCAGGGCGTCAACGGCACCGCTTACCAGGCTTTCGACGACGAAGCTGTTGAAGCGGCCAACCACCAAAGCATAGCGACCTTTGGGGGCGATGAAGGTACCTTCGATGGTCTTCAGGGTCATTCCGATATTCTCATCTTCAAGAGCGAGGCCGCATGCTGGCGGCCTCGACAGGGGTATGGACTCGAGCTGGAGGGCGTCACTGCCGCCTCAAGTCACTCGGAGGGCACGTATTCTACAACTTCCAGATCGAATCCGGATATCGCGTTGAACTTCATCGGCGAACTCATCAGGCGCATCTTGCGCACACCGAGGTCACGCAGGATCTGCGAACCGGCACCCACGGTGCTGTAGGTGGTCGGTGCCTTGGCGGGTGCATCGCCCGCGCTTTCGCGGATGTGCGCCAGCAGTACGTCGCCGTCCAGCGGGTGGCCCAGCAGCAATACCACGCCGCTGCCGGCCTCGGCCACGGCGGCCATGGCGGCGCGCAGGCTCCAGCGGCCCGGTTGCTTGACCAGCAGCAGGTCGCGCAGCGGGTCCATGTTGTGCACGCGCACCAGGGTCGGCTCTTCGGCGCAGATCTTGCCCAGGGTCAGGGCCATGTGCACGTCGCCTTCCACCGCGTCGCGGTAGGTGACCAGGTTGAACTCGCCCAGCTCGCTCTCCACCGGTTGCTCGGAGACGCGCTGCACGGTGCGCTCGTGGATCATGCGGTAGTGGATCAGGTCGGCGATGGTGCCGATCTTCAGGCCGTGCTCGGCGGCGAACACTTCCAGCTCGGCGCGGCGCGACATGGTGCCGTCGTCGTTCATCACTTCGCAGATCACGCCGCTCGGCTCGAAACCGGCCATGCGCGCCAGGTCGCAAGCGGCCTCGGTGTGGCCGGCACGGGCCAGGGTACCGCCAGGCTGGGCCATCAGCGGGAAGATGTGGCCTGGGCTAACGATGTCTTCGGCCTTGGCGTCCTTGGCCGCGGCCGCCTGCACGGTGCGGGCACGGTCAGCGGCGGAGATGCCGGTGGTGACACCTTCGGCGGCTTCGATCGACACGGTGAACTTGGTGCCGAAGCCCGAGCCGTTGCGCGGCGCCATCAGCGGCAGCTTCAGCGTTTCGCAACGCTCGCGGGTCATCGGCATGCAGATCAGGCCACGGGCGTGCTTGGCCATGAAGTTGATGTGCTCGGGCAGGCAGCACTCGGCTGCCATGATGATGTCGCCCTCGTTTTCGCGGTCTTCGTCATCCATGAGGATGACCATTTTGCCCTGGCGGATGTCTTCGACCAGTTCTTCGATGCTGTTGAGCGCCACGCGGCACCCCCTTCTCAATCAGGATTTCAAGAAGCCGTTGGCGGCCAGGAAGCTTTCGGTAATGCCACTGCCCTTGCTCGGTTCGGCGGCCTTGTCACCCAGCAGCAGACGCTCCAGGTAACGGGCCAGCAGGTCGACCTCAAGGTTTACCCGACGCCCTGCACGGTAGTCGGCCATGATGGTTTCGGACAGGGTGTGCGGGACAATGGTCAGCTCGAACTCGGCGCCATTGACCTCGTTGACCGTCAGGCTGGTGCCGTCGACGGTGATCGAACCCTTGTGAGCGATGTACTTGGCCAGTTCCTTCGGTGCACGCACGCGGAACTGGATGGCGCGGGCGTTATCGCTGCGCGAGATGATTTCGCCGACCCCGTCGACGTGGCCGCTGACCAGGTGCCCGCCCAGCCGGGTGGTGGGGGTCAGGGCTTTTTCCAGGTTGACCTTGCTGCCGCTCTTGAGGTCGATGAAGGCGGTGCGCTTGAGGGTTTCGACGCTGACGTCGGCCCAGAAGCCGTCACCCGGCAGTTCGACGGCTGTCAGGCACACGCCGTTGACGGCGATGCTGTCGCCGAGCTTGACGTCACCCAGGTCGAGCTTGCCGGTTTCGACGTAGACGCGCACGTCGCCACCCTTGGGGGTCAGGCTGCGGATGGTGCCGATGGATTCGATGATGCCGGTGAACATGGGGTCTTCCTCAAAAACGGTTTGCGCGTGGCAAGCCTGGCATTATACGCCGGGCGCCGGCAGGGGGATGGCCGTGACCCGCCAGTCATCGCCCACTGCGCGCATTTCGGTAATTTTCAGCCGCGGCGCTTCGCTCATCTTGTCCAGTGGCCAGTCCAGCAGCGGGCGGGCCTGGGAACCGAGGAAAGTGCCGGCGACGAACAGCTGGTACTCGTCGATCAGGCCTTGCCGGGCGAAGGCGCCGACCAGGCCGGCACCGGCTTCCAGCAGGATTTCGTTGACGCCACGGGTTGCCAGGGCCTGCAGCAGCGCCGGCAGGTCTACCTGGCCATTGTCACCCGGCAGGCTGAGCAGTTCGTGGCCGGCAGCGGCATAGCGCGGGTCATCTGCGACAGCGGTCACCACCAACGCCGGGCCAGCCTGGAAGAACGGTGCATCCAGCGGCAGGCGCAGGCGGCCATCGACCAGCACGCGCAGCGGTGTGCGGCTGAGTGCCAGGGCGGTGGTTTCGGCGTCCAGGCCCAGCCCGGTGCCGCGCACGGTCATACGCGCGTTATCGGCCAACACGCTGGCGGCGCTGGTCAGTACCACGCTGGAGCGGGCGCGCAGGCGCTGCACCGCCGAACGGGCGGCCGGGCCGGTGATCCACTGGCTTTCGCCACTGGCCATGGCGGTGCGGCCATCCAGGCTCATGGCCAGCTTGGCGCGAACGAACGGCAGGCCGTGCTCCATGCGTTTGAGGAAACCGGGGTTGAGTGCGCGGGCCTCGGCCTCGAGCACGCCGCTGGCCACTTCGATACCGGCCTCGGCCAGGCGCCGCAGGCCCTGCCCCGCCACTTGCGGGTTGGGATCCTGCATGGCGGCTACCACCCGTGCTACCCCGGCCATGACCAGCGCTTCGGCGCACGGCGGCGTGCGGCCATGGTGGCTGCACGGCTCGAGGGTGACATAGGCACAGGCGCCACGGGCACGCTCACCAGCCTGTCGCAGGGCATGCACTTCGGCATGCGGCTCGCCAGCGCGCACATGCCAGCCTTCGCCGACCACCTCGCCATCGCGCACGATCACGCAGCCCACGCGCGGGTTCGGATGAGTGGTGTACAGGCCCTTGCGCGCCAGCTCCAGCGCGCGGGCCATGTAGTGGGCGTCGAGGATGGCAGCTTGGCTGGGCATGGTCACTCTTTAGCTGGCTCGCGAGCCAGGCGGTCGATTTCTTCGCGGAACTCGTCGAGGTCCTGGAAGCGGCGGTAAACCGAGGCAAAACGGATATAGGCCACTTCGTCGAGCTTGCGCAGCTCGGCCATGACCATCTCACCCACCACCAGCGATTTGACTTCACGCTCGCCGGTGGCACGCAGGCGGCTCTTGATATGCGCCAGCGCAGCTTCCAGGCGCTCGACGCTGACCGGGCGTTTTTCCAGTGCCCGCTGCATGCCGGCGCGCAGTTTTTCTTCGTCGAAGGGTTGGCGCGTGCCGTCCTGCTTGATCAGCCGGGGCAGCACCAGCTCGGCGGTTTCGAAGGTGGTGAAGCGCTCGCCGCAGGCGACGCATTCGCGGCGGCGGCGCACCTGCTCGCCCTCGGCGACGAGGCGAGAGTCGATGACCTTGGTGTCGTTGGCACCGCAAAAGGGACAGTGCATGGTGGCAGGCAACAAAAAAAGGGAGGGCCATGGTAGCGCATCCCACTGGCAAGACAAGCCAAAGGGGTTAACATCCATGGGAAATCTGCCCGTGAAGGACTACCCCATGCACTACCGAGCGCTAGTCGTGCTGTGCTGCGCCGCCCTGCTCGCCGCCTGCGGCAGCGACAGGCCGAAGCCCGACACCCCTCCGGCACCCACGCCAGCCCGCACGGCCAAGCCGGCCGCAGTACTGGGCCCGCTGCCGGCCTACCAGCGCGAGCTGAGCGGCACCTTGCTGGCAATCCCGGCCGGTGCCGACGTGGAGCTGGCCTTGCTGGTCATCGATGAACGCGACCGCCCACAACGCCTGCTGGCCAGCAGCAACCTGACCGGCACCGGCCAGGCCCTGCCCTACCAACTGCGCTTCAACCCCGAGGCCTTCCCCGCCGGTGCCCGGGTCGAGCTGCGCGGCCGCGCCAGCAGCTCTGGCCAGCTGATCATGCACCTGCCGCCGGTGCGAATTACCCAGGCCCAGACCCAGGCCATCGGCCCGCTGCGTTTCGAGAAGGCGCCGTAAGTGGCGCCAGTCTCCCTACAACAGCCCCTGCAACAGGCCCTCAGCGGCCTGATCGGCGAAGCGCGTCTTGTGGTCAGCGCGCTGCCCGGCTGCGACCTCAAGCTGTGGCTGATCGACGACCAGAACATGGACCGCGCCTTCAGCAGCGAAGAGACCCGGCGCATTCTTGAAGAACCGCCCTACTGGAGCTTCTGCTGGGCCAGCGGCCTGGCCATGGCCCGTTACCTGGCCGAGCACCCGGAATGGGTAGCCGGCAAGCGCGTGCTGGACTTTGGCGCCGGCTCCGGTATCGCCGGTATTGCTGCCGCCCGCGCCGGTGCGCTGGAAGTGGTGGCCTGCGACCTCGACCCGCTGGCACTCGATGCCTGCCGCGCGAATGCCGCGCTGAACGGGGTGGAACTGGGTTACAGCAGCGATTTCTTCGCCGAAGACGATCGCTTCGATCTGATCCTGGTTGCCGACGTGCTGTACGACCGCGCCAACCTGCCGCTGCTGGATGCCTTCCTCGGCCGCGGGCGCCAGGCGCTGGTGGCCGACTCGCGGGTACGCGACTTCAGCCACCCGCTGTACCAGCAGCTGGGCGTGCTGGAAGCGCTGACCCTGCCGGACCTGGCCGAGCCGCACGAATTCCGCCGGGTCAGCCTGTACCACGCCAGCCGCGACACCTTATAGTGGTGTTATCCACGAGTTTGCGAGAGTCGCGATGACCCAAGACACGCCTTACATTTTCGACGCTACCGATGCCACCTTCCAGCAACTGGTTATCGAGAACTCCTTCCACAAACCGGTGCTGGTGGACTTCTGGGCCGAGTGGTGCGCACCGTGCAAGGCACTGATGCCACTGCTGGCGAAGATCGCCGAGGGTTACCAGGGCGAGCTGCTGCTGGCCAAGATCAACTGTGACGTGGAGCAACAGGTGGTTGCCCAGTTCGGCATCCGCAGCCTGCCGACCGTGGTGCTGTTCAAGGACGGCCAGCCGGTGGACGGCTTTGCCGGTGCACAGCCAGAATCGGCGATCCGCGCCATGCTCGAACCACACGTGCAACTGCCCGCCGCACCCAGCGCATCGCCGCTGGAGCAGGCCAAGGGGCTGTTTGCCGAAAGCCGTTTTGCCGAGGCCGAAGCACTGTTGCAGGCACTGCTGGGTGAGGACAACAGCAATGCCGAGGCGCTGATCCTGTATGCCCGTTGCCTGGCCGAGCGCGGGGAACTGGGTGAAGCCCAGGTGGTGCTGGATGCGGTCAAGACCGACGAGCACAAGGCCGCGCTGGCCGGCGCCAAGGCCCAGCTGACCTTCCTGCGCCAGGCTGCCAGCCTGCCGGAAGTGGCCGACCTGAAAAGCCGCCTGGCACAGAACCCTCAGGATGACGAGGCGGCCTATCAGTTGAGCATCCAGCAACTGGCGCGCCAGCAGTATGAAGCGGCGCTGGAAGGGTTGCTGAAGCTGTTCCAGCGTAACCGTGGTTATGAGAACGGGCTGCCGCAGAAAGCGTTGCTGCAGGTGTTCGAGTTGCTGGGTGGGGATCACCCGCTGGTTGGCGTATATCGTCGCAAGCTGTCGGCGGCGATGTTCTGAGAATTTTGGGGCCGCTTTGCGGCCCATTCGCAGCACAAGGCTGCTCCTACAGAGATCAAGTGGCCGCCATTTTTGCGCAGTCCCTGTAGGAGCAGCCTTGTGCTGCGAATGGGCTGCAAAGCAGCCCCAAAATTCTGAAAGCCTTCACCCAACCCAGTGATACACCGGCGCGTCCACGCCACTTTCCACCTTAACTTCACTGCTATGCCGCAAGCGCACCAGCAGCCGTTTACCCGCCGCCGTACTCCCCGCCAGCCCCTCCAACCGATCCAGCAATTCCGGCCCGTTCATCTGCCCTGCCAGGCGCAACACCTCACGTGCAGCAGTCCATTGCCCGTCATCCTGACGAGTTGTCGCCACGGTTTCCGTTGTTGCGGTCTGTGCCACCGCGGGCAATTCGATCTGCCGCCCCAGTTGCGCCCACTCTTCAGGCGCCAGCTCGATGGTCAGATCCACAGGCCAGTCACCAATCTGTCCACGAATTCTCATGCTGCATTCCCTGAACCCAAGTCAATGCCACCATCCTACCCCAACATGAAACCTGCGCCACGCAGGCTGGCAGCATCCGGAAAAGTTGTTATAACATAACCCAATCTTCCCGCCCGCTCCGGAGTCGTCCATGCGTCGCCTGTTGCTCGCCCTGCCCTTCGCCCTGCTGCCCCTGGCCGTGGCCCAAGCCCACGATGATGACCATGATCACGACCACGCCCACGGCACCCTCGGCGCCCACGAGCATGGCGTGGCCAAGCTCAACGCCGTGCTCGATGGCAACACCCTGGAGCTGGAGCTGGACAGCCCGGCAATGAACCTGGTCGGCTTCGAACACGCCGCCAACAGCGACGCCGACAAGGCCAAGGTCGCGGCTGTGCGCCAGCAGCTGGGGCAGCCACTGAAGCTGTTCGGCCTGCCCGCTGCCGCTGGCTGCAAGGAAGACCAGCAGGAACTGGAAAGCCCGCTGTTCGGTGATGCCCCGAAAGCCGACGACGATGGTGACGAGCACGAGCACCAGCACAGCGACATCGGCGCCCATTACCAGCTGACCTGCGCCAACCCCGACAAATTGACGCAGGTGGACCTCGCTCCGCTGTTCAAGGCATTCCCGGCTACCCAGAAAATCACCGTTCAACTGATCGGCCCCAATGGCCAGAAAGGCGTGGAAACCACACCGGCCAAGGCCGCGGTCGCGTTCTGAATGCGCCAGCCGTTGATCGAACTGCATGACCTGGTGTTCGCCTGGCCCGGCCAGCCAGCGCTGCTGGATATTCCGGCATTCCGCCTGGAGGTTGGCGAGGCCCTGTTTCTCAAGGGCCCCAGCGGCAGTGGCAAGACCACATTGCTGGGCCTGCTGGGCGGGGTGAACGTACCGGGCCAGGGCCGCATCCAATTGCTCGGCCAGGACCTCGGCCGCCTGGGCCAAGGCGCCCGTGACCGCTTCCGGGTCGACCACACCGGTTATATCTTCCAGCAGTTCAACCTGCTGCCGTTCCTCTCGGTACGCGAAAACGTCGAGCTGCCCTGCCGCTTCTCGCGCAGCCGCAAGGCCCGCGCCGAGCAGCGCCATGGCAGTGTCGACCAGGCAGCCGGCACGCTGCTGGCCCACCTGGGCCTGGACGACCCCACCCTGCTCGCCCGCCGCGCCGACAGCCTGTCGATCGGCCAGCAGCAACGGGTCGCTGCCGCCCGCGCACTGATCGGCCAACCCGAACTGGTGATCGCCGACGAACCGACCTCGGCGCTGGATGCCGACACCCGCGAAGCGTTCATCCGCCTGCTGTTCGATGAATGCCGCGCCGCCGGTGCCAGCCTGCTGTTCGTCAGCCACGACCAGAGCCTGGCGCCGCTGTTCGACCGCCACCTGTCGCTGGCCGAACTCAACCGTGCCGCCAAGCCCCGGGAGGCCTGATGTACCTGCTCCGCCTTGCCCTGGCCAGCCTGGCCAACCGCCGCTTCACCGCATTCCTCACCGCCTTCGCCATCGCCCTGTCGGTGTGCCTGCTGCTGGCCGTGGAACGGGTCCGTACCGAGGCCCGGGCCAGTTTCGCCAGCACCATCAGCGGTACCGACCTGATCGTCGGCGCCCGCTCCGGCTCGGTGAACCTGCTGCTGTACTCGGTGTTCCGCATCGGCAACGCCACCAACAACATCCGTTGGGACAGCTATGAGCACTACGCCAAGGACCCGCGGGTGAAATGGGCCATCCCCATCTCGCTGGGCGACTCGCACCGTGGTTATCGAGTGATGGGCACTACCGGCGACTACTTCAGCCATTACCAGTACGGCCGCCGCCAGCACCTGGAATTGAACCAGGGCCGCGCGTTTGCCGATGATCCGTTCGAGGTAGTGCTGGGTGCCGAAGTGGCCGAGGCGTTGCACTACAAGCTGGGCGACAAGCTGGTGCTTGCCCACGGCGTGGCCGCGATCAGCCTGGTCAAGCACGATGACAAACCGTTCACCGTGGTCGGTGTGCTCAAGCGCACCGGTACGCCGGTCGACCGCACGCTGCATATCAGCCTGGGCGGCATGGAAGCCATCCACATCGACTGGCACAACGGTGTGCCGGCCCGTGGCGCCGGGCGTATCAGCGCCGAGCAGGCACGGACCATGGACCTGCAGCCTGCCGCCATCACTGCGTTCATGCTCGGCCTGAACAGCAAGATCGCGACATTCAGCCTGCAGCGGGAGATCAATGAATACCGCAGCGAGCCGTTGCTGGCGATCCTGCCCGGGGTAGCCCTGCAGGAGCTGTGGAGCCTGATGGGCACCGCGGAGCAGGCGTTGTTCGTGGTGTCGCTGTTCGTGGTGCTGACCGGCCTGATCGGCATGCTTACGGCGATTCTCACCAGCCTCAACGAACGCCGTAGGGAGATGGCGATATTGCGCTCGGTTGGCGCCAGGCCGTGGCATATCGCAGGGCTTCTGGTGCTGGAGGCACTGTCGCTGGCGGCGATCGGGATCGCTGCCGGGCTTGGCTTGCTGTATGCGGGAATCGCCCTGGCGCAGGGGTATGTGCAAGCCAACTATGGTTTGTATTTGCCGCTGGCCATGCCGAGCGCTCATGAATGGACGTTGCTGGCTATCATCCTGGGAGCTGCGCTGTTGATGGGCAGCGTGCCGGCGTGGCGGGCCTATCGGCAGTCGTTGGCCGATGGCTTGTCCATTCACCTCTGAGGGCGTGCAATGATCCAATACCTCACTGCCTTCTTCGCGGGCGCGCCCGCTCCCACAGGGCTTTCACAAGGTTCGAAGCCTGTGGTGAACCCTGTGGGAGCGGGCATGCCCGCGAAGAGGCCAGCACTGCATACGCTGCTGATCCTGCTGCTGACAGTAGCGATGCCTCTGTGGGCCTCGGAACCCCGCGAACTTGACTGGCCCGCCCTCATCCCCGAAGGCGCCCCGGTCATCCCGCCCCAACTCGCGCCGCTGCACGACATGTCGCAGCTCAGCAATGCCCTGTCCGCCGAGTCCGCCCCACCGGCGCGCCAGCAGGCACCCGACGCCCCGGTGGTAAAAAGCCTCGACGGCCAGCAGATCAAACTGCCCGGCTACATCGTGCCGCTGGAGGTGAGCGAAGAAGGCCGCACCACCGAATTCCTGCTGGTCCCCTACTACGGCGCGTGCATCCACGTGCCACCACCACCCTCGAACCAGATCGTGCACATCTTCAGCGAAATGGGCGTGCGCGTAGAAGACCTCTACCAGCCCTACTGGATCGAGGGAAAGCTGCAGGTTAGAGCCTCCAGCAGCGAACTGGCCGATGCCGGCTACCAGATGGAAGCCGAGAAAATATACGCTTATGAGCTGAGATGAGAACTGTTTCGAATTCGTGACGACGCTTCTTTGAGCTGGGTCAAACTTTCTGTTTAACGGCATCCGTACCATTGGACTACTCGATTACTCACGTCCTCTGGGAGCTTCCATGAACAAGTCCTTGCTCAGCGCCGCCCTCGCGGCCCTGGCGCTCGCTGCCCCTGTCGCCCACGCCCACCAGGCAGGCGATATCATCGTCCGCGCAGGTGCCATTACCACAGCTCCCAACGAAAGCAGCGGCGACCTGAAATTCGACGGCAACAAAGTCTCGGGCACCAAGGCGACTCTGGACAGCGACACCCAACTGGGCCTGACCTTCGCCTATATGCTCACCGACCACATCGGCCTCGAGCTGCTGGCTGCCACCCCGTTCAAGCACACCGTCGGCGTCAAAGGCCTGGGCGGCGGCCTGGACGGCAAGCTCGCCGACATCAAGCAGCTGCCACCGACCCTGTCGTTGCAGTACTACCCGATGGAACCGACTTCCAAGTTCCAGCCGTATGCCGGCGTCGGCATCAACTACACCCTGTTCTTCGACGAAGACCTCAGTAGTGCACGCAAGCAGCAGGGCTTCAGCAACCTGAAGCTGCAAGACTCGGTCGGCATCGCCGGTCAGCTGGGCATGGACTACATGATCACCGACAACTTGCTGGTCAACGCATCGGTCTGGTACGTCGACATCGACACCAAGGCCAGCGTCAACGGCCCGAGCGCACTGGGCTACAGCAAGACCAAGGTCGACGTCGATGTCGACCCGTGGGTGTACATGGTCGGCCTTGGTTACAAGTTCTGACCTGAACACTGCAGGGCGGCTTCGGCCGCCCTCGCGCGTTGCAGCAATAGCCAGTACCCCAGCGCCACCGCGCTGATGCCCATCCCAAGCCCACACACCGCTGCCCAACCCCAATGGGCATACACCCAGCTCGCCAGCACTGCCCCCACTCCACTGCCAAGCGAATAGCAGCACATGTAGGCGCCGATCAACCGGCTGGCCATTGCACCACGCCCGGCCAGCAGCAGGCTCTGGTTGGTGACATGCACCGCCTGCACGGCAAAGTCCAGCATCAGCACACCCAACCCGAAGGCCATCAGTGAATGCCCGACGAAGGCCGTGGGCAGCCATGACAGCACCAGCAGAACCAGCGCCAGACCGGTGGTGCGCCCCCCCAGCCCCTGGTCGGCCAGGCGACCGGCGCGCGCTGCCGCCAATGTGCCGGCAACACCCGCCAGGCCGAACAGACCGACCTCGGTATGGCTCAGCGCCAGTGGCTCGGCACTCAGGGCATGACCATGGCACTCCAGAGCACGCTGAACGCAGCGAAGATCAACACGCCGAACAGCCCGCGCTGACGCAGCAGCCGGTCGTGCCGGTACAGCCTGAACTGGGCAACGATCAGCGCCCGGTAGCCAGACCGCAGCGACACCGGTTGCCCCGCGGGCAGGCTGCGCCACAGCACCAGGGCCAGCAGCATCAACAGCCCTGCGGCAATCAGGTACACGCTGCGCCAGCCAGCCAGGTCGGCAAGCCCGCCCGAGACCAGCCGCGCCAGCAGAATGCCCAGCACTATGCCGCTGGTGACGGTGCCCACGGCCTGCCCTTGCTGGCCGGGGGCGGCAAGGCTCGCTGCATGCGCCACCATCACCTGCACCATGACCGCCATCAGCCCGGTGATGGCCAGGGCCAGCAGCAATAGCGCCCAGTTGGGTGCCATGCCTACCCCAACCAGCGCCAGGGCCGAGAACAGCAACTGCCCGAGCAACAGGCGCTTGCGGTCGATCAGGTCACCCAGCGGCACGATCAGCAACAACCCCAGGGCATAGCCCGCCTGGGTCGCGCCCACTGCCCAACCGATCTGCTGCTGCGCCACGCCTAGGTCAGCGGCCATCGACTCGAGCAGAGGCTGGGCGAAATACACAGTCGCCACGGCCATGGCGCTGGTGATGGCCAGCAGTAGGGTTATCCAGCGTGTCAGTGCAGGGTTCATCGGGCTGGCCTCGTCAATTTGGTTTCGAATTGAAACCACATGCTGGCTATTTAGCAAATGTGGTTTTAATCTGCAACCAGATGATCACGAAAGGCCCCGTCCATGCTCGATGAAAACAATACGCAATGCCCCGTCGCCCGGGCCCTGGAGGTGCTGGGAGACCGTTGGGCGCTGATGATCCTGCGCGACGCCTTCGATGGCCTGCGGCGCTTCAGTGAATTCCAGAAGAACCTGGGGCTGGCGAAGAACATCCTCGCCTCACGGCTTAAGTGGCTGGTGGAAAGCGGGCTGCTGACGCTGCAGCCGGCGTCGGATGGCAGTGCCTACAAGGAGTATGTGCTGACCGAGAAAGGGCGATCGGTGTTCCCGGTGGTGGTTGGCTTGAGGCAGTGGGGGGAGCGGTTTCTGTTCGAGGCGGGCGAGGTGCGTTCAGAGTTGGTGGATGGTGATACGGGGCAGGCGCTGGAAACACTGCAGGTGCGGGCCCGGGACGGGCGGGTGCTGGCGGCAGGGGATTGCCTGCGAAAAGTGGTGCGGCATGAGTGATTCTGGGGCTGCTGCGCAGCCCATCGCGACACAAGGCCGCTCCTACAGCGACCGCGCAACCTCGGCCTGGCGCGGTCGCTGTAGGAGCGGCCTTGTGTCGCGATAGGGGCGCAAAGCGCCCCCAAGAATTTCAGCCCTTGCCCAGAAGCCGCGACAAGCCCTCGACCATCGGCGTTGCCTGCGGAAACTCGAACCGCGCCAACAAGCGCTGGTTATCCGCCCGCGAATGGCGAATGTCACCCGAACGTGCCGCCACATAGCTGACCGCCGGCAAGCTACCCACCACCTTCTCAAGCGCTGCCAGCAACTGGTTGAGCGACGTGGCCTGGTTGAGGCCGATATTCACCGCCCCCTCTTCGACCTGCGGCTGCTCCAGCGCCTGCACCATCACCTGCACCAGGTCGCCCACGTAGAGGAAGTCCCGGGTCTGCTCGCCATCACCGAACACCGTAATCGGCAAACCCTTCACAGCACGCTCGGAGAAGATGCTGATCACCCCGGAGTACGGCGAGGATGGGTCCTGGCGCGGCCCGAAGATATTGAAGAAGCGGAACACCACCGGCTCCAGGCCATGCTGGCGACGGTAGAAGTCCAGGTACTGCTCACTGGCCAGCTTGTCCACGGCATACGGGGTCAGCGGCGCCTTGGGGGTGTCTTCGGCAATCGACTCGCCTTCACCATTGTTGCCATACACCGCCGCACTGGAGGCGAACAGCACCCGGCGCAGCCCATGCACGCGCATGGCTTCGCACACGTTGAGGGTGCCGATGAAATTGCTCTGGTGGGTCCGCACCGGGTCCTCGACCGAGGCCTGCACCGAGGCCACCGCTGCCAGGTGCACCACGGCACTGCAGCCAGCCGCAACCTGCGTGACCAGACCGGCATCGGCAACATCGCCTTCAACCAGTTCCAGGCGTGGGTGGCCGACCTGCAGGTTGCCCCGCTGGCCTGTGGAAAAGTCGTCGAGAATGCGTACGGCGTAGCCTTTGTCCAACAACGCATCGCACAGGTGAGAGCCAATGAAGCCGGCACCGCCGGTGATCAGGATGGGGGCGTCAGCCATGGCGGTAGAACCGGTCCAGTAGAGGCGGCAGGCCGGCGCGCCAGGCGCGCGGCTTGATGCCGAAGGTATGAAGGATTTTCTTGCAGGCCAGTACCGCGTGCTGCGGCTCTTCGCTGGCATCCGGCCGTGCGGCATGGGCCTGCGGCGTCGGCGCCTGCACGGCCAGCTGGCGGTACTGGCCTGCTTCGGTAAGGATCGCCTGGCCCAGCGCCAGCGGCGTGGTCGCCTCGTTGCCGGCGTAATGGTAGGTGCCCCACAGCGGCGCACTGCAATCGAGTTGCTTGAGCACCGACAGGATCACCCGGGCGGCGTCGTCGACCGGCGTCGGGTTGCCACGCCGGTCATCGGCCAGCAGCAGTTCCTGTGGTTGCTCGGCGCGGGTCAGGAAGCGCCCCAGCGCCCCGTCGATGCTTTCGTCGAGTAGCCAACCAAAGCGCAACAGCACGTGCTGCGGGCAAGCCGCGCGTACGCTCTGCTCGATGCGCCACAGGGCCTGGCCACGCAGGCCGAGCGGTACCGGCTCGTCCTTTTCGCTGTAGGCCGTGGCCCGCGAACCATCGAACACGCGGTAGCTGGAAGGCTGCACCAAGGTGATCTGGTGGTGCTGGCACAGCTCCGCCAACCGCTCCACAGCCCGCTCCTGCTGGGCCAGGCGCTGCTCACTGACCGACTCGGCCTGGAACCAGTCGAAGTAATAGGCCAGGTTGACCAGGGCATCGGGACGATGATCGTCGAGCAGCTGGGTGAGGCTGGCCGGCGTCCAGCCGTTCTCGGGCGGGCGCGGCGCCAGGAATGCGATGTCCTCCTCGGCCCCAAGACGAATCAGCGCTTGCCCGAGGGCATTGCCACCACCCAACAGCATTAGGCGCATACGCATAGAGTCAGCAGATCCGGAGAGGTTGATTGAAGGAAAGGGGCCATTTTGCGGTTTCCTGCCCGGGAAGTCCAACACCGGACCCGTTCGATGCCACAGGCGGTATTGATTCCAAAGTTCCACAGTTCAATACCACCATAGGCAGAAATCTCCTACGACACACCAGGAACGAGCTGACTTCCACGCAACAGCACAACTGCATTGAATAGTTGACTTCCCCACTTGCCAGCCGGGGAGCTTTACAAAAACAAGTACAGGGAACGTTCAATGCCTCGTTCGGAAGTTGCATACCTGGAGTTCAGCCCGGAGCAAAGCAAGGCCATAACCTTTGCAAGGCAGGACAACCGGCGGCTGCTCATCCGTCAATTCGGATACTCCCCCTTCGCAGTACCGTTGGTGCTCGCTGAAGACCCGCTGCTCGTGCGTGGCTGATCACAGGAAAACACCCCATGATCGAATTCGACGTAACGCTTGTTCTGACACTCGCACTGGTGGCACTGATGGCCGGCTTTTTCGATGCCATCGCCGGTGGTGGTGGCCTGATCACACTCCCGGTGTTGTTCATTGCCGGTATCGAACCCTTGGCGGCAATTGCCACCAACAAGTTCCAGGCGGCTTCGGCTACGGTTTCGGCTACGTGCGCCTTTGCCCGCAAAGGCATGATCGACTGGAGACGAGGCAGTCCAATGGCTGTCATGTCATTTATCGGAGGGGCGTTGGGTGCCTTGTCGATAACTTACGTGCCCAAAAGCGTTCTGCAGGCGTGCGTCCCACCACTGCTGATTCTGATAGCCGCTTACTTTGCCTTCAGCCCAAAGCCGAATGAACAAGCGCGCAAGGCAAAGATATCGACCAGCCTGTTCTGCGTGGCGGTTGCACCGATCATTGGCTTTTATGACGGTATCTTCGGCCCTGGTGTCGGCTCGTTCTTCATGCTGGCCTGCGTGATCCTCCTGGGCCAGCACTTGATACAAGCCGTGTGCACCAGCAAGCTTTTGAACGCTGCCTGTAACCTGGGCGCATTGTCAGTCTTTTCACTCAGCGGGGCGATCATCTGGCCACTGGCGCTGGCAATGGCGTTCGCGGCTTTTGTGGGGGCTCAATTGGGCGCACGCTGCGCAGTGCACTTTGGCCCACGGCTGATCAAGCCATTGCTGGTCTGTGTTTGCTGCATCATGGCAATCAAGTTGCTGCTCGACCCAGGCAACCCTGTCGGCGAGTGGTTACATCAACTTGTTCTCTGAAAAAAGCATCACTCGATTTCGAACAGACTGTTACGCAACGGCCCCACGCTGAGGCGCTCACGTACATCGTCATCTATGCGGGGATCATCCGGCTGGTACAGTTTTACCTGCCGGTAGACATTTATGCGATTGATCTCCTCTCCCAGGTAGTCCCATACCACCCGAGTGCAGGCCGGGTTGCGCCGGTCGCCGCTGGAGACGCCGGCCTTCAGGCCGTTGAGGCGGGTAATGCGGCTTTTGAAACTGGGGATGAGGATAGTCTGGCTCATCTCGTTGAACGTCAGCGACTCGTAATCGACCAGGAACATCCGGTCCTGCAACTGGAACGCCGCTCCCAGATAGCGACAACGCACCTCGGCATGGGGGTTGGTGGCGCTTGAACGCTCCTGGCGTTCCTGGCGTTCGAAAAGGAACTGCCCGCGCTCCTCCCACAGGTGAACCAATGACACCAGGACCGTGCCCGGAACCGACATGCAGTTGGAATATTCCAGGTAGTAACCGCAATAGCGCGACAGGTTCCCCGCATGGGCGTGCAACGGACGGAACAGATCACTGATCGGGTCGCCAGGCTGCTCGGCCGGGGTCGACACGCGAGCACCGATCAGGCGGCTGAACTGCTCGGGTGGCAAATGCAATTCGTAATCTTCGACCCCGAAGAAATCGCCGATGCGCTTGAGGTTGTAGGCCGTCGGGCGGCTCTGCCCGCTCAGGTACTTGTTGAACTGCGCGCGGTTGATCGACAGCTGGCGGCAAACTTCGGAGATAGAGCGGTAGTGGCTGCAGGCCAGTTTGAGGTTGGTAGCGAAATGATCGCTCATGACTCGGGACTCAGGTGACGCGAATGGCGCAATTGTAGCATCAAGTTGCACCAAATCAGAGCAAGCCGCGAAATTGTAACCGCTCTTGTCATAGCCAACCATGCGCCCCACGAATAGCGGTGCGCCTGCCGTCCGCTGATCTTTCCACACGAACAATAAGAATCGAGGTCATTTTCCAATGCTCGAAGTACTCAACGATTTCCTCTCGGGGAAACTTCTCATTGTGCTGATCGTAGGGCTGGGTAGCTACTTCACCATCCGTTCCCGGTTCGTCCAGTTCCGCCATTTTGGCCACATGTTCGGTGTGTTCAAAGAATCGCTGCGTGGCCAGGCAGGCCAGCTGAGCTCGTTCCAGGCCCTGATGCTGAGCCTGGCCGGCCGCGTGGGCGCCGGTAACATCGCCGGTGTCGGCATTGCCGTGACACTGGGTGGACCGGGCGCTGTGTTCTGGATGTGGGTCACCGCACTGGTGGGCATGTCCAGCAGCTTCTTCGAATGCACCCTGGCCCAGGTCTACAAGCGCGCCGATGGCGACGGCCTGTACCGTGGTGGCCCGGCCTACTACATCCAGCACGGCCTCAAGCTGAAAAGCATGGCCATCGTGTTCTCGATCCTGCTGCTGGTCACCTACGGCTTCGCCTTCATCGGCCTGCAGTCGTACACCGTGACCCACTCGCTGCAGAACGCCTTTGCCTTCGACCCCAAGCACACCGGCATCGTCCTCGCCGTGCTGCTGGCCATCACCTTCATCGGCGGCATCAAGCGCATCGCCGCGGTGTCCGACCTGCTGGTACCGGTCAAGACCCTGGCCTACATCGGCGTGACCCTGTACGTGATCGGTACCCAGATCGAGCACGTGCCAGCCATGCTGGAAACTATCTTCAAGAGCGCCTTCGGCCTCGACCCGGCATTCGGCGGCCTGCTCGGCAGCGCCATCGTCATGGGCGTGAAGCGTGGTGTGTTCGCCAACGAAGCGGGCCTGGGCAGTGCGCCGAACGTCGCCGCCGTGGCCGCCGTGAAACACCCTGGTGCCCAGGGCGTTGTCCAGGCCTTCAGCGTGTTCCTCGACACCTTCGTGATCTGCACCTGCACCGCGTTGCTGATCCTGTTGTCGGGCTTCTACACCCCGGGCTTCGAAGGTGACGGCATCGTCCTGACCCAGAACTCGCTGGCCGCCGTGGTCGGTGACTGGGGCCGCGTGTTCGTCAGCGTGGCGCTGTCGCTGTTCGTCTTCACCTGCATCCTCTACAACTACTACCTGGGCGAAAACAGCCTGCAGTTCCTCAGCCGCAACCGCGTGGTACTGATGGTGTTCCGTGGCCTGGTGCTGGCGCTGGTGGTATGGGGTTCGATGCAAGACCTGTCGACCGTGTTCGCCTTCGCCGACATCACCATGACCTGCCTGGCCTTCGTCAACCTGGTGGCCTTGGCCCTGCTGTTCAAGGTCGGCCTGCGGGTGATGCGCGACTACGACGACCAGCGCAAGGCGGGCGTCGACCAGCCAGTGTTCGACTCGGCCAAGTTCACCGACCTGGACCTGGACCGCAATGCCTGGCCTGCCAATCCGCAGGCGGAAACAGCCACTGACAAAGCAGTCGGCCAAGCTCAGACGCAGCGCTGATATCCTCTCCTGCCCAGCCGCCCCGTCCGCGGGCGGCTTTTCTTTCTCCGCTCATCGCTACGGATGCTTTCCATGCGTGCAGTAAAGAATCTTCTCGTTCTCTATACCGGTGGCACCATCGGCATGCTCGAAACACCGGAAGGCCTGGCGCCGGCCGGTGGTTTCGAAGCGCGGATGCGTGAACACTTCGCCCAGTTGGCCGATGCGCCCCAGGTGCAATGGACCCTGCAGGAACTGAACCCGCTGCTCGACAGCGCCAACATGCAACAGCACAACTGGCTGGCGATGCGCGATGCCATCGTCGCAGCGGTAGAGGTGGCTGGCCATGATGGCGTGCTGGTGCTGCATGGCACCGACAGCCTGGCCTACAGCGCTGCGGCATTGTCGTTCCTGCTGCTGGGCCTGCCGGTGCCGGTGCTGCTGACCGGCTCGATGCTGCCGGCGGGTACCGCGGACAGCGACGCCTGGGACAACCTGTGCGGCGCACTGCGCCAGTTCGAACAGGGGCTGGAAGATGGCGTGCAATTGTACTTCCATGGGCAGCTGCTGCATGGCTGCCGGGCGTCGAAGCTGCGCAGCGAGGCGTTCGATGCCTTCGTCGCGCTGCCGCGTCATCGTGACGGTGAACGCGCCACGGCGATCCCAGCCGAACTTGGCTACAAGCACCCGCGCCAGCCGGTCAACCTGGCAGTAGTGCCGGTGTTCCCGGGCCTGCAGGCCGGGCACTTGCAGGCACTGCTGGGCAGCGGCGTGCAGGGGTTGCTGCTGGAGTGCTACGGCAGCGGTACCGGGCCGTCGGATGACCAGGCGTTGCTGGATGTGCTGAGCGCGGCACGCCAGCGGGGCGTGATGCTGGCGGCTATCAGCCAGTGCCCTGAGGGGGCGGTGGTGTTCGATACCTATGCGGCGGGTAACCGCTTGCGCGGGGCCGGGCTGGTCAGTGGCGGTGGCATGACCCGGGAGGCGGCGCTGGCCAAGATGGTTGCGTTGCTGGGGGCCGGGCTGGATGTCGACACGGCGGAGCGGTGGTTTGCCCTGGATCTGTGTGGGGAACGGGCCTGATCGACTGGGGCCGCTTCGCGCCCCGTCGCGACACAAGGCCGCTCCTACAGGTACGGCGCAGTCCTGTGTAGGAGCGGCCTTGTGTCGCGATGGGCTGCAACGCAGCCCCTGTACAAATGATTGGCGGAAGGCAGCGGGAGTCGAACCTGCCCGGGAACGGCTGCCGTCCCCAACCGGGTTTGAAGCCCGGCCGCGCCACCGGGCGCGATTGCCTTCCTTGAACTCAGTGCCTGGCCTGCTGCTGGGCCAGGGCGCTGTCGGCGCGAATGTGACGCTGATCGGCCACCCTCCGGGTCAAGCCGATGCGGTCGAAGTACTCCAGAATCTGCACACTGCGCTTGCGACCGATGCCCAACATATCGCGAAACGCGGCAACCTGCACTATCGGCGTTTCACTGGCCTGCCCCAGCAGCAGCTCTGCCATGCGCTGTAGCGTCGCCTCGGGGTAGAACAGGTCGCGCACCACCTGGTGCACCAGGCCCAGCCGGGCCAGCTTGCGCAGCAACAGGCGCACATCGGCTTCGGCACAATTTTCCTCGCTCGCCAGCGTCCTGACCCAGGGCGGATCGTATTGCCCCGCCAGCAACTTCGGTTGCAGATTTGCCCATAACGCACTGTCGGCTTCGCTCAGCTGCACCTTGTGATCGGGCAGGTGCAGCCAAGGCCCGCTGCTGGCAATGGCGCCGTCCTCGAGCAACTCATCCAGCAGGCTGACAAAAGCGGGCCGCTCCAGCGGCAAGGCAGCAAAGCGGCGCAGGCGGTCGCGGTCCGGGCCGAGCTGGTCGGGCTCCTGTTCATGGAACCGCGCCAGCTGCTCCAGCACTTGGCGCTTGAG
Source organism: Pseudomonas sp. PsB (assembly GCF_043658375.1). Taxonomy (NCBI): domain Bacteria; kingdom Pseudomonadati; phylum Pseudomonadota; class Gammaproteobacteria; order Pseudomonadales; family Pseudomonadaceae; genus Pseudomonas; species Pseudomonas sp. PsB. The sequence continues at coordinate 120,536 of NZ_JBIGLU010000009.1, forward strand.
CGCCTGCCACCGGGCACTGGCAAACAGCAGTTGGCCCTGCCGCGTGGCCACCACCAGCACATCTTCCGGCAACTGCCAGGTTTCGCGCAGGCGATTGAACTGCCGCTCCAGACGCTGTGGGTCGATACCCCCTGGTGCGCTGGCGAGCAGTGCCGGCAAGGCCTGCTCCAGGTCCTCGGCATCACGCAGCACCTGCAATTGGCGCAGGCGCTCATCGCTGCGGCGCTGACGGCTTGGCGCGAACGGGTCGAGCACCTTGCCGCCCCCCAGGGTGCGTTGGGCACGCTGGTCGCGCAGTACCAGACGGTCGCCGTGTACCGCCTGCAGCGGCGCGTTGAGCAGCAACTGGGCGAACATGCGCTGGCCCGCCACCAGGGTTTCACCTTCGAGCAAGGCCACCCGGGCGGTTACGTCCTGGGTGCCGAGGTGCACGTGCACAGCGCTGAAATGTTCGAAGGTACGGGTCTCGCCCGGCAACAGGTTCAGCTCGATATCCACCCGCACGCTGGGCGCATGCAGCCACTCGGGCACTAGCCAGTCACCCCGGCGCACCTGCTCCACCGCCAGCCGTTCGGCAGCGATGTTCAGTGCCACCCGCTGTCCCGCCTCGGCCACCAGCGCGGCCTGGTTCTGCGCATGCAGGCCACGCACCCGCACCGGTTTGCCGGCCTTGCCCAGCAACAAAGTGTCGCCGGCACTGACCCGCCCAGCCACCGCCGTGCCCGTGACCACCACACCCGCACCGGTAACGGCGAAGGCGCGGTCGACGGCCAGACGGAAACCGCCACGCACGCTGCGCTGGCGCACGCGCTGTTGCGCGGCCAGCAACGCCTGGCGCAGGGCATCGATACCTTCGCCGGTCACACTCGACAACGGAAACTGCCGTGCACCAGCATACGGGCCCGGCGCCAGAAGCTCGCTGACCTGTGCCTGCACTTCGACCAGGCGGGTCGGCTCTACCCGGTCACATTTGCTGATCGCCACCAGGGCCTGGGGGATGCCCAGCAGCTCGATGATCGCCAGGTGCTCTCGGGTTTGTGGCATCACCCCGTCGTCGGCCGCCACCACCAACAGCACCAGGTCGATGCCGTGGGCGCCGGCCAGCATGTTGTGGATAAAGCGCTCATGGCCCGGTACATCGATGAAGCCGGTCAGTGCTGCCCCCTCGGTCAACGCCGCATAGCGGTAGCCAAGGTCGATGGTCATGCCACGGGCGCGCTCCTCCTGGCGATGGTCACCGGCCTGGCCGGTCAGGGCCTGGAGCAATGCGGTCTTGCCGTGGTCGATGTGGCCGGCGGTACCAACGATCACTGTACCGGCCCCAATTGCAGGGCGGGCAACTGCGCCAGCCACTGGGCTTCGTCATCCAGCTGGCGCAGGTCCAGCCACAGTGCGTCATCGGCGATACGGCCGAGCACAGGCACCGGCAGGTCACGCAAGGCCCGCTCCAGCACATGCAGGCTGCGCCCGCGCAGCTTCTTCGACACCTGCGGGCGCAGGCACAACGCCGCGCTCGGCAGGCGGGCCACCGGTTGGCTGCCACTGCCAATCATGCCCAACGCCGGTTCCACGCTGACCGCCCATTGTTCGCCGAGGCGGGCCTTGAGCTCTGGCGCCAGGCGCTCGGCCTGGGTCTGGATTTCGGCCTGGCTGCGGGTCAGCAGGCGCAGACTGGGCAGGCGCTCGGCCAGGCGGTCGGGGTTGCGGTACAGCGCCAGCACCGCTTCGAGTGCGGCCAGGGTGATCTTGTCGACACGCAGCGCGCGCTTGAGCGGGTTCTTCTTGATCCTGGCGATCAGCTCCTTGCGCCCGACGATGATTCCGGCTTGCGGCCCGCCCAGCAGTTTGTCGCCGCTGAAGGTGACGATATCGGCGCCATCTGCCAGGGCCTGGCGCACGGTCGGCTCGGCGGGCAGGCCCCAGCGGGTAAGGTCAAGCAGGCTGCCGCTGCCAAGGTCTTCAAGTAGAGGCAATTCATGTTGGTGGGCGATGCGCGCCAGCTCGCCGGTGGGCACCTGGGTAGTGAAGCCCTGGATGCTGTAGTTGCTGCAATGCACCCGCATCAGCAGGCCGGTACGTGGGCTGATGGCGGCCTCGTAGTCACGGGCGTGGGTGCGGTTGGTGGTGCCGACTTCGTGCAGCTTCACACCGGCGCGAGCCATGATGTCTGGGATGCGGAAGGCACCGCCGATCTCGATCAGTTCACCGCGGGAGATGATCCCCTCCTTGCGCGCGCCCAGGCTGTTGAGCGCCAGCAGCACGGCGGCGGCGTTGTTGTTGACCACGGTGACGGCTTCGGCGCCGGTCAGCTCGCGGATCAGGCCTTCGATCAGGTCGTCACGGTCGCCGCGCTTGCCGGTGGCCAGGTCGAATTCCAGGTTGAGCGGGTAGCGGGCGGCGGTCTGCATGGCCTCGATGGCCTCCTCTGGCAACAAGGCGCGGCCGAGGTTGGTGTGCAACACGGTGCCGGTGAGGTTGAACACACGGCGGACCTGGCTGCGTTGCTGGGTGGCCAAGCGTTCGCCAGAGCGGCCCAGCAGGACTTCAGCGGCCAGTTCGGCGGCACTGAGCTGGCCGGTGCGGGCGGGGTCGCGCAGGTCGTCGAGCAGTTGCCGCAGGGTGGCGAGGACCGCGTCGCGACCGTGGCGGTCGATCAGCGGGAGGCAGGCTGAGTGGCGCAAAAGGGTGTCGATGGAGGGCAGGCGTGGGGTGTCGCTGGCTAGGCTGGAGGACATGCGGTACTACCTTGGACTGATCCGTTGTCTGTACTGGCCTCTTCGCGGGTAAACCCGCTCCTACAAGGGCCGCGCAAGCCTCAAAAGCTGCCCGGGCCCTGTGGGAGCGGGTTTACCCGCGAAGAAGGCGACTCGGTCTTACAGTGTAGACACTCTCCATTACCCGGGTGCGAGCATCAGGTTCGGTGCCAACCGATGGAAGCCCTCCTCGTCCAGGCGAATGTCCAGTGCCAGGCTGGCCAGGTCATCGGCCAGCGGCTCGGCCGCCGCATCGTTTTCCAGGTAGTTCTGCTTCAGGTAGCTCTCGCACTCCGGGCAGCACTCTGCCCGTAGCGGCGCCTTGCCCGGCGCATGGCGGTCATCGTCAAGGCTGGTATAGCGCAGGTCCTTGCTCGACTCGCAGTACACGCATTTGACCCGCACCACATGCCATTCGCAGGCACACAGCGAACAAGCCAGGTAGCGCAGGCCATTGTGCTTGCCGCGGTTGCGCACCACCCCAGCCATCGCCGGCGAACCGCAGGCCGGGCACTGGGCCAGGCTGCCGGCGGGCTTGAGCTCTGGCGCGGGCAGCGCCAGCAACCAGCTGGACCAGGCCGCCTGCAAGGCCGCGCCAATGAACGGCACCAGTGCCGCAGGCACGGCATCGTACTGGCCGGCGAGCAAGGCGATGCCCCAACCCTTGCGTTGATGGTCGTCACTGCTGCGCAGGGCTTGCAGCGCCTCCCCCAACGGACCGCTGGTGTCCGCGTCGAGGTGCTCAAGCAAGGCCTGCAACCAGACCAGCCACGGCCCCTCACGCACCAGGCTGTCCGCCGCCAATGGCGGCAAACCATGACTTATGCACAGGCGCTGACGCTCCTCGGCCACCGGCATGCCAGCGGGCGGGTTATCCACAAGCTGCTGCTGGATACGGCACAAACGAGCCACCAGCTTCAGGTATTCGCCAAGGGCATTGCCCTCGGCCAGTTGCTCCAGGCGCGCGGCGCGCAGTTCGAACAGGTTGGCAGGGGGCAGGTGCAGAAACGGCGGCATCACTGCCGACGCTTCGATCTGCCCGGGTTCGAGTATCGTGCTCAAGCGCTCATCCTTCTTTTCGTCCGTGATTGCCCGGCGTCTTGTCACCGGTCACTTCGCGGTACCACAACTCATGGTGCTTGCGCGCCCAGGCGCGGCTGACCCAGCCACGCAGCATGGCGCCGATCGAGCCCTTGATCCAGATGCCGGCGTAGATGTGCACGATGATGCTGAGGATCAGCACGAACGCCGCCAGGGCGTGGAGCAGAGCGGACAGCCGAATGACCTCGATGCCGAACAAATGGCTGAAGTATGCGCGCCAGATCACCACGCCGCTGACCAGCAGAACCAGCATGCACACCAGCAGAGTCCAGAACAACAGCTTCTGCCCGGCGTTGTACTTGCCGATCGGTGGCACACCCTCCTCCTTGTTGAGCATCACCCGGTCCACGCGGCGCAGCCACAGGCGGTCGTTGGCAGTGATGAAGTTGGCCCGCCAGAAACGCAGCACCAGACCGAGGAAGAACACGAACATCGCCACCCCGATGAAGGGGTGCAGGATACGTGTCCACGGCCCACCGCCGAACAGGTTGCTGAGCCAGAACAGCGCCGGATGGAACAGCGCCAGCCCCGACAGACCAGCCAGGACGAACAGGATCGCGACGACCCAGTGGTTGCTGCGCTCGTTGGCGTTGTAGCGCAGGATGGGTTTGTTGTCGTTCATGGTCGCTGCTCCCCTTGCCCGCCGGGCTTGGTCGGATCATAGACATGGACCGACGGGTCCACCTGATGCACGCTTTCATCCGCAGGTGCCGGGTGCTCGTCCTCCTCCACCCGCTGTGGCCCGACCCGCACATAGTGGAAGAACCCGGCCAGCACCGCCGCGCCCATGGCCAGCAGCGCCAGCGGCTTGGTGAAGCCCTTCCACAACCCCACCAGCGGGCTGATCACCGGCTGGTCCGGCAGGCCGGCGTACAGCTTCGGCGTGTCGGCATGGTGCAGCACATACATCACGTGGGTGCCGCCGACGCCGTCCGGGTCGTACAGCCCGGCCTTGTCGTAACCCCGCGACTTGAGGTCGACGATGCGCTCGGCGGCATGCACCTTCATCTCGTCCTTGGTGCCGAACACGATGGCCCCGGTCGGGCAGGTTTTCACGCAGGCCGGCTCCAGGCCCACGGTCACGCGGTCGGAACACAGGGTGCACTTGTACGCCTTGTGGTCCTTCTGCGAGATGCGCGGGATGTTGAACGGGCAACCGGTGATGCAGTAGCCACAACCGATGCAGTGGTCCTGGTTGAAGTCGACGATGCCGTTGGCGTGCTTGATGATCGCCCCCGGGCTCGGGCAGGCCTTCAGGCAACCTGGCTCGGCGCAGTGCATGCAGCCGTCCTTGCGAATCAGCCACTCCAGGTTGCCGTCGTCGCGCTCGTGCTCGGTGAAGCGCATCAGGGTCCAGGTCTCGGCGGTGAGGTCCTGGGGGTTGTCGTAGGTGCCGTGGTTGTGGCCGACCTCGTCACGCAGTTCGTTCCACTCCGAACACGCCACCTGGCAGGCCTTGCAGCCGATGCACTTGGTGGTGTCGATCAGCTTGGCGACTTCCTGCTGCTGGCGTACCGAAGGCGGTACGGTGGTGGTGGCCGAGCGGGCGATGATGTCTTGGCTGGCCATCAGAGTTTCTCCACTTTGACGAGGAACGACTTGGACTCTGGCGTCTGGGTATTGCCGTCACCCAGGAAAGGCACCAGGGTGTTGGTCAGGTAGCCATGCCGCGTAGCCCCGGTGAAGCCCCAGTGCAGCGGGATGCCGATCTGGTGCACGGTCTGGTTGTTGACCTGGAGCGGGCGAATCCGCTTGGTCACCACTGCCACCGCCTCGATGTGCCCGCGCTTGCTCGACACCCGCACCCGGTCACCGGCCTTGATACCTTTCTCGTTGGCCAGCACCTCGCCGATTTCGACGAACTGCTCGGGCTGGGCAATGGCGTTGAGCCGGCAATGCTTGCTCCAGAAGTGGAAGTGCTCGGTCAGCCGGTACGTGGTCGCCGCGTATGGGAACTCGTCGTGCTTGCCGAGGCTGTCCCACACCGAGTCGAAGACCCGCCCGGCCGGGTTGCTGGTGGCCTTCTTGTTCTGCGGGTGCAGCGGGTTGATGCCAATCGGCGTCTCGAACGGCTCGTAGTGCTCGGGGAACGGGCCTTCGGCCATCTTGTCGATGGCGAAGAACCGCGCCACGCCTTCGGGGTTCATGATGAACGGGTTCATCCCCGCCTCAGGCGGCGAGTCGACCTTGAAGTCGGGCACGTCGGTGCCGGTCCAGGCCTTGCCGTTCCACCACACCAGGCGCTTCTTCTCCGGGTCCCACGGCTTGCCTTGCGGGTCGCTGGAGGCACGGTTGTAGAGGATGCGGCGGTTGGCCGGCCAGGCCCAGGCCCAGTTCTGCACCTGGTGCATGCCGTACGGGTCGCTGTTATCACGGCGAGCCATCTGGTTACCCTGCTCGGTCCAGCTGCCGGCGAAGATCCAGCAGCCGGACGCGGTGCTGCCGTCGTCCTTGAGCTGGCCAAAGCCCGCCAGTTGCTGGCCGGCCTTGAGCACTGCGCCAGTCGGGTCGGTGACGTCGGCCACCGCCCAGCCGTTCATTTCCTTGGCCAGTTCCTCCGGGGATGGCTCTTCAGGGACCTTGTATGGCCAGTTGATGTTCATCAGCGCATCAGGGTAGGCGCCGCCCTCGGCCTGGTAGCGTTGGCGCAGGCGCAGGAACAGCTCGCTCATGATGTGAACGTCGGTGCGGGTCTCGCCCGGGCCGTCGGCGCCCTTCCAGTGCCACTGCAGCCAGCGGCTGCTGTTGACCAGCGAGCCGTCTTCCTCGGCGAAGCAGGTGGTGGGCAGGCGGATCACTTCGGTCTGGATGTTGGCCGTGTCTACATCATTGAACGGCCCGGCATTGCGCCAGAACTCCGAGGTCTCGGTGGCCAGCGGGTCCATGATCACCAGCCACTTGAGCTTGCCAAGGGCCGCGGTGACGCGGTTCTTGTCTGGCAGCGCGGCAATCGGGTTGAAGCCCTGGCACATGTAGCCGTTGACCTTGCCCTGGCCCATCATCTCGAACATGCGCAGCACGTCGTAGGCCGGCACGTCGAGCTTGGGCAGCCAGTCGTAGCCCCAATTGTTCTCCGCCGTGGCATTGGCGCCGTACCAGGCCTTCATCAGGCTGACATGGAACTTGCCGTAGTTCTGCCAGTACGACAGTTGGCCAGGGCGCAGTGGCTTGGAGGCGCGCTTGTCGATATAGGCGGCATAGTCCTGCTCGGCATCGCCGGCCAGGGTCAGGTAACCCGGCAACGAGTTGGACAGCAGGCCGAGGTCGGTCAGGCCCTGGATGTTGGAGTGCCCGCGCAAGGCGTTGACCCCGCCACCCGGCATGCCGACGTTACCCAACAGCAACTGCACCATGGCCGCACTGCGGATGATCTGTGCGCCGATCGAGTGCTGCGTCCAGCCAAGCGCATAGAGGATCGTCATGGTCTTGCCCGGTACCGAGCAGGTAGCGATCTCTTCCCAGATCTTCAACATGGCGTCCTGCGGCATGCCACAGGTCATGCTCGCCAGTTCCGGGGTATAGCGGCTGTAGTGCTGCTTCATCAGCTGGAACACGCAGCGCGGGTGCTGCAGGGTCGGGTCGACCTTGGCAAAACCGTCCTCACCCAGCTCGTAACCCCAGCCGGACTTGTCGGCATACACGCGCTTGGCCTCGTCGTAGCCGCTGAACAGGCCATCCTCGAAACCATAGTTCTCTTTGACGATGAACGACACGTCGGTGTAGTTGCGCACGTACTCGTGCTGGATCTTGTCGTTGCTCAGCAGGTAATTGATCAGCCCGCCCATGAAGGCGATGTCGGTACCGGTACGGATCGGTGCGTAGTAGTCCGCCACCGAAGCGGTACGGGTAAACCGCGGGTCGACCACGATCAGCCGCGCCTTGTTGTGCGCCTTGGCCTCGGTCACCCACTTGAAGCCGCACGGATGCGCTTCTGCTGCGTTGCCACCCATCACCAGGACCAGATTCGCGTTGGCGATATCGGACCAGTGGTTGGTCATGGCGCCACGGCCGTACGTCGGGGCAAGACTTGCCACCGTCGGGCCATGTCAGACACGAGCCTGGTTATCGAACCCCAGCATGCCTGTTGCGCGGACGACCTTGTGGGTCAGGTAGCCAGCCTCGCTGGAGGCGGCGGAAGCAGCGAGAAAACCGGTGGTGAGCCAGCGGTTGACCGTTTGCCCCTGGGCGTTCTTTTCGATGAAGTTGGCGTCGCGGTCCTGCTTCATAAGGTCGGCGACGCGATCGAGCGCCTCGTCCCAGCTGACCCGCACCCACTCTTTGCTGCCCGGCTTGCGTACCTCGGGGTACTGCAGGCGGCTCGGGCTGTGGATGAAGTCCAGCAGGCCAGCGCCTTTCGGGCAGAGGGTGCCGCGGTTGACCGGGTGGTCGGCGTCACCTTCGATATGGATGATGTTCTGTTTGACGTTCTTGCCCGCATCGCCCTGGCTGTACATGATCAGGCCGCAGCCGACCGAGCAGTAGGGGCATGTGTTACGGGTTTCTTTGGTATGCGCCAGCTTGAAGTGACGCACCTGCTCGGCGAATGCTGGTGTCGGGGCCATGCCCAACGCCGCAAGGCTCGAGCCTCCAAGGCCGACGGCGGCGACCTTGAAGAACTGCCGACGGTTCAGGTCCATCGTGCACTCCTGATCAGGTGGTGGACGCACGGAACATGGCCGGCGCCTCTTGGTAGTCACGGTGGCGGCCAATTGATGGCCGCCAACAGTTAAGACTAGCCAAGAATCGAGAAGGTGCGATGACATGGGTCAGCTGAAGGCGCTGTGTTGCCAGATTCGCGGGTAAACCCACAGGTACTGCACATGCCCGAAGCAGGGCGCTATTCCTGTGGGTGCGGGCGTGCCCGCAAACCCGGCAACGCCGGTGCCATCCACCACCAGCCGATCAGCAAGCCGGCAGGTTGCGCACCACGTTCAGCGCCGCACTGCTCTGGGCCACCGGCATGATCTCGATGGTATTGATGTTCACATGCGCCGGCTGCTCGGCAATCCAGGCCACCGTGGCCGCAATGTCCTCGGGCAGGATGGCCTCCACATCCCGATACAGCGCCTGCACGGCATCCAGGTCACCGTTCAGGCGCACCACCGAGAAATCGGTCCCCGAGCACAGCCCTGGCTCGATGTTGCTCACTCGCACGCGGGTGCCCGCCAGGTCGGCGCGCAGGTTGAGGCTGAACTGGCGGACAAAGGCCTTGCTGGCGCCATACACGTTACCGCCCGGGTAAGGGTAGGTGCCGGCGATCGAGCCAATGTTGATGATCATGCCACTGTCGGCTTCCACCATCTGCGGCAGAATCTTGTGGGTGACCATGGCCAGGCCGGTGACGTTGGTGTCGATCATCCGCTGCCAGTTTTCCGCACTGCTGGCCTGGGCACGGTCCACGCCCAGCGCCAGCCCGGCATTGTTGACCAGCAGGTCGATCTGCAGCGAAGCATCACGAATCTGCTCGACCGCCGTCTCGAGCGACACCGGGTCGGTGACGTCCAGCGCCAGCGGAATGAAATTGACGCCCAGCTCGGCCTCCAGCGCTTGCAGCTTGTCCATGCGCCGGGCACCACCGATCACGCGGTAGCCTTTGCCGATCAAGGTACGGCAGATGGCGCGGCCAAAGCCCGAGGAGGCGCCGGTTACGAATGCGGTTTTCATCAGTTGTCTCCTATGGAAGGGTCAGGCCAGGTACTTCACGCCCAGGCTGGTGAACAGGCAGAGCATCGAGAACACCAGCGCCTTGCGCACCACTTCGTTGCCCTTGCGCAGGGCCAGTGCGCTGCCCAGGTGGTTACCGAGGATGTTGCAGGCCACCAGCGGCAACGCCAGCAGGTAGACGACCTTGCCGGCAATGACGAAGGCCACCAGGGCGCCGATGTTGGACGCGAAGTTGAAGGTTTTGGAGTTGGCCGAGCTGGAGACCAGGTCCATGCGCAGCAGGTAATGGAAAGCAATGATGAACATGCTGCCGGTACCGGGGCCGAAGAAGCCGTCATAGAAACCGATGGCCAGGCAGGTCAGCGGGACCACGGTGAACAGCATGCGCGATGACAGTTCGCGCTCTTCGACCGGGCGGTCCTTGGGGGTGAGGAAGATGAGGATGCCGAAGGGGATCAGCCCCAGGATGATCTTGCCTACGGTTTCCTGGGAGATCGACACGATCAGGTGCGCCCCCAGGTAGGCACCGAGCAGCGAGAATGGCACGCCGACCAGCGCCACCTTCCAGACCATCTTGCTGTTGGCCAGGAAGTTGCGGATGGCCGCCAGCGTGCCGAGGGTACTGACCAGTTTTTCCTGGCCGAGGGCAACCTGGGGTGGCATGCCAACCAGCAGAAAGCCCGGAACCAGGAACAGCCCACCGCCACCGGCAATGCTGTCGACGAAGCCGGCAACGAAGGCAATCGCCCCGAGCATGAGGATCGCCAGCAACCAGTGTTCCGCCCAGAATGCGCCCAGAATTTCCATAGCAAAGTCCATCCAGTGGAGTGTCATGCCAAGCACAACGCGAGTGCGCTTGCCCCAATCAGCGCGGTGATTGTAATTACAACAATTGAATCGATTCAATCATAAATTAAATCGATTCAATAGCGATGATTACCATCATTACCCGTATCTTGGCTTTCATGCTAGGCTGCGCGCACTTGCAGAATCTGGTGCCATTTCCATGTGGGTCCCTCAATACGGCGATCAAACCCAGCCGGTTTACCTGATGATCGCTAATGCCCTTGAACAGGACATCGAAAGTGGTCGGCTTGCAGCAGGCGATCGCTTGCCCACCCTCAAAGACCTTGCCGAGGCACTGAATGTAACCCCCGGCACCGTTGGAAGAGCCTACGACGAAGCGGCCAAGCGCGGCCTGGTGGTTGGAGAGGTAGGCCGTGGCACATTTGTCAGACAGTTGCGACAGCGGTTATCCGCCCCGTCGGCGCCCGCCCCCGTTACTGGCGAAAGCAGCCAGATCGACCTGTCGATCATCAAACCCAACGATGCCCACATGAGTGAGTGGCTGGGTGCGGCGATCAGCGAGCTGGCCACCTCTGCGGACCTGGGACAGGTCCTCGACTATGTGACAGAAGGTGGTCACACCTCCCACAAACAAGCAGGTGCAGACTGGATTCGGCGCTGGCTGCCTGGCGCGCGCTGGCAACAGGTTGTACTGACCTCTGGCGCACAGCATGGACTATTGGTAGCCATCAGTAGCCTGTCGAAGAGCGACGATGTGGTGCTGTGCGAATCGTTCTGCTACCCAGGCATCATCTCCCTGGCCCACAGCATGGGCCGCCGCCTGCGTGGCGTGGCCATGGACGAGCATGGCCTTATTCCCGAGGCATTGCGTGCGGCCTGCCTGGAGCATCGCCCTTCCCTGTTGGTGTGTGTCACCACCCACCAGAACCCCACCAACTCGATCATGCCCCACGCACGGCGCCAGGCCATCGCAGAGATCGCCCGCGAGTTCGACCTGTTCATCGTCGATGACGATATCTACGGCTTCCTTGAACCCGCACCGGATTACCAGCCACTAGCGGCGTATGCGCCAGAACGTTCGGTGTATCTCACCAGCCTGTCCAAAAGTGTGCTGCCGGCGCTGCGTATCGGTTACCTGTACGCCCCACCGCAAACCCTCTCGCGGCTATCGTCGATGGTACGCAGCAGCGTCTGGATGCCATCGCCGTTGATGGCACAACTGGCCAGCAACCTGATCAACAGCGGCATGGCCGACCAGCTGGTGCAGGCACAACAGGACGAGGCGGCCGCGCGCCAGCAAATGGCCCGGGAGATCCTTGGCAAGTACAAGATCCGCAGCCAGCCCAACAGCTTCCACATCTGGCTGGAGTTGCCGGAGCCGTGGACCAGCGACGAATTCGCCAACCTGGCGCGTAACAACGGCGTCACGGTAGTCAGTGGCAGCCAGTTCCTGCCAGAACGCAGCCACGCCAACTGCGGCGTGCGCATCGCCCTGATGGCCCCCAGCCGCCAGGAACTGGGCTTTGCCCTGACCAAGCTGGTCAGCTTGCTGGACTCGCCGGAGCCACGGTTGTTTTATTGAAGCGCTGGCTGCACCCGCCCTCACAGGATTGCGCCGTAGCAGAAACCCACGCAACCTGTGGGAGCGGGCATGCCCGCGAACACCGGCGTAGCCGGTGCCATCCATCGCATCGCCTGCTTCGCGGGCTTGCCCGCTCCCACAGGGTACGTGCTATTGCCCATGAAAAAGCTTCATCACCAAATGCTGAAAATTAGCAACCGGTGATGTGCTCGCCGGGAGATGAGCACCTGGCAGCCCTCACCTTCTCTTCTGGCATTCCCCACAAATGAAAAAACCCAGGGCAACTCTGCCCTGGGTTTCTGGCCCTGCTAGACGCTAACCCGCTCTGATCAGAACGGAATATCGTCATCGAAGCTGTCAAAATCCGCCGCCGGCTGCGGGGCGGGCTGCTGCGGTGCCGGGCGCTGAGGCGCCTGTTGCGGGCGCGGGGCCTGCTGGCGTGGGGCCTGGTTGTACTGCTGCTGGCCGCCACCGTAGTTGCCGCCACCCTGGTTGTACGGGTCACCGCCCTGCTGCTGATTCTGCGGACGACCGCCGAGCAGCTGCATGGTGCCGTTGATGTCGACGATGATCTCGGTGGTGTAGCGCTTGATGCCGTCTTTTTCCCACTCGCGGGTCTGCAGCTTGCCTTCGATGTAGCACTGCGAACCCTTGCGCAGGTATTCGCCGGCGATTTCGGCAACCTTGCCGAACAGCGACACACGGTGCCACTCGGTACGCTCGACCTTCTGGCCCGACTGCTTGTCGGTCCACTGCTCGCTGGTAGCCAGGCTCAGGTTGGTCACGGCGTTACCGTTGGGCAGGTAGCGGACTTCGGGATCCTGGCCACAGGTGCCGACCAGAATGACTTTGTTAACCCCACGGGCCATAACGTTCTCCTAGGCTTCGCACGCCGAAGAGGCCGGGTTCACCAGGCGCTCGAGGGTCGTACGGTCCAAAATTTTCGTATCCAGTTTGATATAGATGGCGGCTTCTTCCGCCACCACGACGGCGTCGGTCACACCTGGCACAGCCATCAGGCGCTCGGTCAGGCCGGCTTCCCGGACTGCCTCTGGCGTCAGCGGCATGCGCAGGCTGGTCACATAGGGCGGCTCGTTCATGCGCAAGGCGACGACCAACCAGATGGCACACAGCACCGCACAACCGAGGAACACCATGTTCAGCCCGCCGTGCTGGAACAACCAGCCACCGAGGATTCCTCCCAGGGCAGCGCCGAGGAACTGGCTGGTGGAGTAGACCCCCATTGCCGTCCCCTTGCCACCTGCAGGCGACACCTTGCTCACCAGCGAAGGCAGCGATGCCTCCAGCAGGTTGAATGCAGTAAAGAATACCACGGTGCCGATCACCAGTCCGCGCAAACCGTCAGCCCACTGCCAGAAGAACACTTCCACCAGCAGCAACACACTGACCGCCCCGGCCAGCACGCGTTTCATCTTGCGCTTTTTTTCGCCATAGATGATGAACGGGACCATTGCAAAAAATGAGATGAACAACGCGGTCAGGTACACCCACCAGTGCTGCTCCTTCGGTAGACCGCCGCGCTCGACAAAGGCCAGTGGCAATGCGACGAAGCTGGCCATGAGGATGGCGTGGAGGATGAAAATGCCCACATCCAGGCGCAGAAGGTCCGGATGGCGCAGGGTCGGGCCGATGGCTTGGCGCGCCACACCCGACTCACGGTGCTGCAGGATGCTGTGGGTATTGGGCACCACAAAGGCGATCAGCAGGATGCCGACCAGGGCAAGTCCTGCCGTGGCGAGGAACAATCCTGACAAGCCAAAGACACGAGTCAGCAATGGGCCAACGACCATGGCGACAGCAAACGACAGGCCGATGCTCATGCCGATCATGGCCATGGCCTTGGTCCGGTGCTGCTCGCGCGTGAGGTCGGACAGCAGCGCCATGACCGCAGCGGAAATCGCCCCGGCGCCCTGCAGGATACGCCCGGCGATCACTCCCCAGATGGAGTCGGCCTGGGCCGCCAATACACTACCCAGGGCAAAGATGACCAACCCCAGGTAAATCACCGGCCGGCGGCCGATACGATCGGAAATCATCCCGAACGGGATCTGCAATACGGCCTGCGTCAGGCCATAGGCACCAATGGCCAGGCCGATCAGCGCAGGCGTGGCACCGGCCAGGTCCATCCCGTAGATGGCCAGCACCGGCAAGACCATGAACATGCCCAGCATACGAAAGGCAAAGACCAGGGCCAGGCCGCCAGCGGCGCGGGTTTCGCTGCCACTCATGCGTTCGTTGTGGGTGTCGTGCATGGATTAATCTCGTGTGAACCGGCGGCGATTCTATCAGTCCGACAGCTTGACGGCATCTACGCGACGCTTTGCCGCGTACTGGCAGCGCGCCGTATACTTCCTTGTTTATGCCCGCCGAGCGAGGCCGCAGTGGACAAGATCCTGATTCGTGGGGCACGTACCCACAACCTGAAGAACATCGACCTGACCCTGCCCCGGGACAAGCTGATCGTGATCACCGGCCTGTCCGGTTCCGGCAAGTCGTCCCTGGCGTTCGACACCCTGTACGCCGAAGGCCAGCGCCGCTATGTGGAATCGCTGTCGGCCTACGCCCGGCAGTTCCTGTCGATGATGGAAAAGCCCGACGTCGATACCATCGAAGGCCTGTCGCCAGCCATTTCCATCGAGCAGAAGTCGACCTCGCACAACCCCCGCTCCACGGTCGGCACCATCACCGAAATCTACGACTATCTGCGCCTGCTGTACGCCCGCGTCGGCACCCCACGCTGCCCGGATCACGATATCCCGCTGGAGGCGCAAACGATCAGCCAGATGGTCGACCTGGTGCTGGAGCGCCCGGAAGGCAGCAAGCTGATGCTGCTGGCTCCGGTGGTGCGCGAGCGCAAGGGCGAGCACCTGGCAGTGTTCGACGAGCTGCGTGCCCAGGGCTTTGTGCGCGCCCGGGTCAACGGCAAGCTCTACGAACTCGACGAACTGCCCAAGCTGGACAAGCAGAAAAAACACAGCATCGATGTGGTCGTGGACCGTTTCAAGGTCCGCGCCGACCTGCAACAACGCCTGGCCGAGTCGTTCGAGACCGCGCTAAAGCTGGCCGACGGCATCGCCCTGGTGGCACCGATGGATGACGAACAAGGCGAAGAGACGATCTTCTCCGCGCGTTTCGCCTGCCCGGTCTGTGGTCATGCCATCAGCGAGCTGGAGCCGAAGCTGTTCTCCTTCAACAACCCCGCCGGCGCCTGCCCGACCTGCGATGGCCTGGGGGTGAAGCAGTTCTTCGACACCAAGCGCCTGGTCAATGCCGAGCTCACCTTGGCCGAAGGCGCGATCCGCGGCTGGGACCGGCGCAACGTGTACTACTTCCAGATGCTCGGCTCGCTGGCCGCGCATTACGGCTTCAGCCTGGAGGAACCATTCGGCCAGCTTTCGGCCGAGCACCAGAAGGTGATCCTGCAGGGCAGCGGCAAGCAGAGCGTCGACTTCAAGTACCTCAACGACCGTGGCGACATCGTCAAGCGCTCGCACCCGTTCGAAGGCATCGTGCCGAACCTGGAGCGCCGCTACCGCGAGACCGAGTCGGCCACCGTGCGCGAAGAACTGGCCAAGTTCCTCGGCACCCAGCCCTGCCCGGATTGCCGCGGCACCCGCCTGCGCCGTGAGGCACGGCACGTGTGGGTGGGCGAAAAAACCCTGCCGGCGGTGACCAATCTGCCGATCGGTGAAGCCAGCAACTATTTCGGCGAGCTGACCCTGACCGGTCGCCGCGGCGAGATTGCGGCGAAGATCCTCAAGGAAATCTGCGAGCGCTTGCAGTTCCTGGTCAACGTCGGTCTCGACTATCTCACCCTGGACCGCAGCGCCGATACCCTGTCCGGTGGCGAAGCGCAGCGTATCCGCCTGGCCAGCCAGATCGGCGCTGGCCTGGTGGGGGTGATGTACATCCTCGATGAGCCGTCCATCGGCCTTCATCAGCGTGACAATGACCGCCTGCTGGCCACCCTCAACCACCTGCGCGACCTGGGCAACACGGTGATCGTGGTGGAACACGACGAGGACGCCATCCGCCTGGCCGACTACGTGGTGGACATCGGCCCGGGGGCCGGCGTGCACGGTGGGCAGATCGTCGCCGAGGGCTCGCCGCAGGAGGTCATGGCCCACCCCGACTCGCTGACCGGCAAGTACCTGTCCGGGCGCAAGAAGATTGTCGTGCCGGCCAAGCGCACGCCGCGCAACAAGAAGCTGCAACTCAAGCTCAAGGGCGCGCGTGGCAACAACCTGCAAAACGTCGACCTGGAAGTCCCGATCGGCCTGCTGACCTGCGTGACCGGGGTGTCCGGCTCGGGCAAGTCGACGCTGATCAACAACACCCTGTTCCCACTGGCCGCCACCGCCCTGAATGGCGCAAGCAGCCTGGAAGCGGCGCCGCATGCCAGCATGGATGGCCTGCAGCACCTGGACAAGGTGGTGGATATCGACCAGAGCCCGATCGGCCGCACCCCTCGCTCGAACCCGGCGACCTACACCGGCATCTTCACGCCGATCCGCGAGCTGTTCTCCGGTGTGCCGGAATCGCGTTCGCGCGGCTATGGTCCGGGGCGCTTCTCGTTCAACGTCAAGGGGGGCCGTTGCGAGGCCTGCCAGGGCGATGGCCTGATCAAGGTGGAGATGCACTTCCTGCCGGACATCTACGTGCCGTGCGACGTGTGCAAGAGCAAGCGCTACAACCGCGAAACCCTGGAGATCAAGTACAAGGGCAAGAACATCCACGAGGTGCTGGAGATGACCATCGAGGATGCCCGCGAGTTCTTCGACGCAGTGCCGGCGCTGGCGCGCAAGCTGCAGACGTTGATGGATGTGGGGCTGTCGTACATCAAGCTGGGGCAGTCGGCGACCACCCTGTCGGGTGGTGAGGCCCAGCGAGTCAAGCTATCGCGCGAACTGTCCAAGCGTGACACCGGCAAGACCCTGTACATCCTCGATGAGCCGACCACGGGCCTGCACTTTGCCGATATCCAGCAGTTGCTGGAAGTGCTGCATCGCCTGCGTGACCACGGCAATACCGTGGTGGTGATCGAGCACAACCTGGATGTGATCAAGACCGCGGACTGGCTGGTGGATCTGGGGCCGGAGGGTGGCTCGAAAGGTGGGCAGATCATTGCCTGCGGTACGCCAGAAGAACTGAGTACGATGAAACAGTCGTATACCGGGCACTACCTGAAACCGTTGCTGGAGCGGGATCGAGCGTAAGGCCCTGGGGGCGCTTTGCGCCCCTTTCGCGACACAAGGCCGCTCCCACAGGAGTAATGCATTTCCCTGTGGGAGCGGCCTTGTGTCGCGATAGGGCTGCAAAGCAGCCCCAGGCTTTTACATCTGCGACTGCAGGTAATTCTCGAGGCCAATGGCCTTGATCAGCCCCTGCTGCTTCTCCAGCCAGTAGGTGTGATCTTCTTCGGTATCAGCCAACTGAGCGCGCAGGATGTCGCGGCTGATGTAGTCCTTGTGCAGCTCGCACAGCTCGATGCCTTTGCACAGCGCGCCGCGTACCTTGTACTCGAGCTTGAGGTCAGCCTCGATCATTTCCGGCACGGTGCTACCCACTTCCAGGTCGTCCGCGCGCATGTCAGGGGTGCCTTCGAGCATGAGGATGCGACGCATCAGGGCATCTGCGTGCTGCGTCTCTTCTTCCATTTCGTGGTTGATGCGCTCGTAGAGCTTGGACAGGCCCCAGTCTTCGTACATACGCGAGTGAATGAAGTACTGGTCACGCGCCGCCAGTTCGCCCTTCAGCAGCGTAACGAGGTAGTTGATTACGTCCGGGTGACCTTGCATCGCCCTGCTTCTCCATGTGAAAACGTCTATGCCACATAGTGTGAACCAGCTTTTGCCTGCGGTCACTGAAAACCGCGCAATTAGAAGCAAAAAATCGGTTAAACAGTAGTGATATTCATTGAAAAACCGCCCAAATGAGGGCGGTTCTTCTTATCACTTCGACTTAGGCGAGATTGATGCCCAAGGCCTTGGCAACCCCTTCGCCATAGGCCGGATCGGCCTTGAAGAAGTATTGCAACTGACGCTGGATCACGTCTTCGCTGACGCCTGCCATGGTGCCGGCAATGTTGTTTATCAGCAGGGCTTTCTGCTCATCGTTCATCAGGCGGAACAGCGCGCCGGCGTGGCTGTAGTAGTCGGTGTCTTCGCGGTGGTCGTAACGGTCTGCGGAACCATTCAGGGCCAGCGCAGGCTCGGCGTGGCGTGGCGACTGCTTCGGTGCATCGCTGTAGCTGTTGGGCTCATAGTTCGGCGCGCTGCCGTAACTGCCAGCGGCCATGGAACCATCACGCTGGTAGCTGTTGACCGGGCAGCGTGGTGCATTCACCGGCAGCTGCTGGTGGTTGGTACCCACCCGGTAGCGGTGCGCGTCGGCGTAGGCGAATACCCGCCCTTGCAGCATGCGGTCCGGCGACAGGCCGACACCCGGCACCATGTTGCTCGGGCCAAACGCAGCCTGCTCGACCTCGGCAAAGTAGTTGAGCGGGTTGCGGTTGAGCTCCAGCACGCCCACTTCAATCAGCGGGTAGTCCTTCTGCGACCAGGTCTTGGTCACGTCGAAGGGGTTTTCGTCGCGGCTGGCAGCCTCGGCTTCGCTCATCACCTGGATGCATACGGACCAGCGTGGGTAATCGCCCCGCTCGATGGCTTCGAACAGGTCGCGCTGGGCGTAGTCCGGGTCAGTACCTGCCAGGCGCGCGGCATCTGCCGGTGCGAGGTTCTTGATACCTTGCTGGGTCTTGAAATGCCATTTGACCCAGGTGCGTTCACCCTTGGCATTGATCAGGCTGTAGGTATGGCTACCGAAACCGTGCATGTGGCGGTAGCCGTCCGGAATGCCGCGATCGGAGAACAGAATGGTGACCTGATGCAGCGCCTCGGGAGAGTGCGACCAGAAGTCCCACATCATCTGAGCGTTCTTCAGGTTGGATTGCGGGTGACGCTTCTGGGTGTGGATAAAGTCGGGGAACTTCAGTGGGTCGCGGATGAAGAACACCGGCGTGTTGTTGCCGACGATGTCCCAGTTGCCTTCCTCGGTGTAGAACTTGACGGCAAAACCACGGGGGTCGCGCTCGGTATCGGCGGAGCCACGCTCGCCACCAACGGTGGAGAAGCGCAGGAAAGTTTCGGTCTGCTTGCCAACCTGTTCAAACAACTTGGCACTGGTGTATTCAGTGATATCGCGGGTGACGGTAAAGGTGCCGTAGGCGCCCGAGCCTTTTGCGTGTACGCGGCGCTCAGGAATGTTCTCGCGGTTGAAGTGGGCGAGCTTCTCGATCAGGTGGAAGTCGTCGAGCAGCAGCGGGCCGCGCGGGCCGGCGGAACGGGAATTCTGGTTGTCTGCTACAGGTGCACCGCTGGCGGTGGTGAGAATCTTGCTCATGGGCTCTCCTTATCGGTCTTCAAGCGCCGGCTAATCGGCTCTGGAGAGAGTATTGACGAGCAAGGTTACAAGAACAAATGCATTACATGACTTGCATCAATAGAAATAAACAATAGATATTGAAACAAAAAACCGGGCACTAGGCCCGGTTCTTTGTAGCAGACAGAACGTCTTACTCAGCAGCTTCTACAGCACCGCCGACCGGACGATCAACCAGCTCGACGTACGCCATAGGAGCGTTGTCGCCAGCGCGGAAACCGCACTTCAGGATGCGCAGGTAGCCGCCCTGACGGGTGGCGTAACGCTTGCCCAGGTCGTTGAACAGCTTGCCAACAGCGGACTTCGAACGGGTACGATCGAAGGCCAGACGGCGGTTAGCTACGCTGTCTTCCTTGGCCAGGGTGATCAGCGGCTCGGCAACGCGGCGCAGTTCCTTGGCTTTCGGCAGGGTGGTTTTGATCAGCTCGTGCTCGATCAGCGACACTGCCATGTTCTGGAACATAGCCTTGCGGTGAGAGCTGGTACGGCTCAGGTGACGTCCACTTTTACGATGACGCATGATTCATTCCTTACCAAACACTACGTTCGGTGATTACGACGATCAGGCGGTCGCCTTGTCGTCTTTCTTAAGACTTGCAGGCGGCCAGTTGTCGAGGCGCATGCCGAGAGACAGACCACGAGAGGCCAGGACGTCCTTGATTTCAGTCAGGGACTTCTTGCCCAGGTTAGGAGTCTTCAACAGCTCTACTTCGGTACGCTGAATCAGGTCGCCGATGTAGTAGATGTTCTCCGCCTTGAGGCAGTTGGCCGAACGTACAGTCAGTTCCAGGTCGTCAACCGGACGCAGCAGGATCGGATCGATCTCGTCTTCCTGCTCGACTACGACAGGCTCGCTGTCACCTTTGAGGTCGACGAACGCGGCCAGCTGCTGTTGCAGGATGGTCGCAGCGCGGCGGATAGCCTCTTCAGGATCCAGGGTGCCGTTGGTTTCCAGATCAATGACCAGCTTGTCCAGGTTGGTACGCTGTTCAACACGGGCGTTCTCGACCACATAGGCGATACGACGCACCGGGCTGAACGAAGCGTCCAACTGCAGACGGCCAATGCTACGGCTTTCGTCTTCGTCGGTTTGACGGGAGTCGGCCGGCTCGTAACCACGACCACGAGCTACAGTGAGCTTCATGTTCAGGGCGCCGTTCGACGCCAGGTTCGCGATTACGTGATCGGGGTTGACGATCTCGACATCGTGATCCAGCTGAATATCGGCAGCGGTAACCACCCCCGAACCCTTTTTCGACAAGGTCAGCGTAACTTCGTCACGACCGTGCAGTTTGATAGCCAGGCCTTTCAGGTTCAACAGGATTTCAATGACGTCTTCCTGAACACCTTCGATCGCGGAGTACTCGTGGAGTACGCCGTCGATCTCGGCCTCGACTACTGCACAGCCAGGCATGGAGGACAACAGGATGCGGCGCAGCGCGTTGCCCAGGGTATGGCCGAAACCACGCTCGAGAGGCTCGAGCGTAATCTTGGCGCGGGTCGGACTGACTACCTGCACATCAATGTGGCGGGGAGTCAGGAACTCATTTACCGAAATCTGCATGGATGCACCTATTTTCTAGCCCTTACTTGGAGTAGAGCTCGACAATCAGGTTCTCGTTGATGTCGGCAGACAGGTCGCTGCGAGCAGGAACGTTCTTGAAAACGCCCGACTTTTTAGCAGCATCCACGTCAACCCACTCAACGCGGCCACGCTGGGCGCACAGTTCAAGGGCTTGAACAATGCGCAGCTGGTTCAGCGACTTCTCGCGAACCGCGACCACGTCACCCGGACGAACTTGGTAGGATGGAATGTTTACAGTCTTACCGTTGACGCTGATCGCTTTGTGCGAAACCAGCTGACGGGACTCGGAACGAGTCGAGCCGAAGCCCATACGGTAGACGACGTTATCCAGACGGCACTCGAGCAGTTGCAGCAGGTTTTCACCGGTTGCGCCTTTTTTCGAGGCTGCAGCCTGGTAGTAACCGCGGAACTGACGCTCCAGAACACCGTAGATACGACGAACTTTTTGCTTCTCGCGCAGCTGGGTACCGTAGTCGGACTGACGGCCACGGCGCTGGCCGTGGATACCTGGGGCTGCTTCGATGTTGCACTTCGATTCCAGAGCGCGAACGCCGCTCTTCAGGAACAGGTCAGTGCCTTCACGACGAGACAGTTTGCATTTTGGACCAATGTAACGTGCCATTTATCTGTCTCCTGATTACACGCGACGCTTCTTCGGCGGACGGCACCCGTTGTGCGGGATTGGCGTCACGTCGGTGATGCTGGCGATCTTGTAGCCGCAGCTGTTCAGTGCACGAACGGCGGACTCACGACCTGGACCTGGACCCTTGACGTTTACGTCGAGGTTCTTCAGACCGTATTCCAGCGCAGCTTGACCAGCACGCTCAGCAGCGATCTGGGCTGCGAACGGGGTGGATTTGCGCGAACCACGGAAACCCGAACCACCGGAGGTCGCCCAGGACAAAGCGTTGCCCTGACGGTCGGTGATGGTCACGATGGTGTTGTTGAAAGAGGCATGGATGTGGGCGATGCCATCAACCACTGTCTTTTTGACTTTCTTACGAGGACGAGCAGCAGGTTTTGCCATGTCTATATTCCTGGGCGATTACTTGCGGATCGGCTTACGCGGGCCCTTACGGGTGCGTGCGTTGGTCTTGGTGCGCTGACCGCGAACCGGCAGACCTTTACGATGACGCAGGCCGCGGTAGCAACCCAGGTCCATCAAGCGCTTGATCTTCATGTTGATGTCACGACGCAGGTCACCTTCGGTGGTGAACTTCGCGACTTCGCCACGCAGGGTTTCGATTTGCTCGTCGCTCAGATCCTTGATCTTAGCGGCTGGGTTTACACCAGCGTCTGCACAGATCTTCTGCGCAGTAGTGCGACCGACACCATAGATGTAGGTCAGCGAGATAACAGCATGCTTGTTATCTGGAATGTTGACGCCTGCAATACGGGCCATTCAGTGGGACTCCAATTGACAGCTACCTACGCCCCGGAAGCCAAGAAATAGGGCGCGAGATAATATCGCTGTAGAAACGAATAATCAACCCAGCAGCACACTAGCTGCTGGGTTTGAAGCGCAGATCACACTCAGCCTTGGCGCTGTTTGTGACGCGGTTCCGCGCTGCAGATCACTCGTACGACGCCTTCGCGACGGATGATCTTGCAGTTACGGCACAGCTTTTTCACCGATGCACGAACTTTCATTACCGACTCCTCGAACCTTAGGGGCGTATCAGCGCAGCAGACCGCTGCCACCGTAGCCTTTCAGGTTGGCTTTCTTCATCAGGGATTCGTACTGGTGCGAAACGAGGTGCGATTGTACTTGGGACATGAAGTCCATCACAACCACTACCACAATCAGCAACGAGGTCCCGCCAAGGTAGAACGGCACATTTGCTGCCACCACCAGGAACTGGGGCAGAAGGCAGACGGCCATCATGTAAAGAGCACCGAACATGGTCAGACGGGTCAGAACGCCATCAATGTAGCGTGCCGACTGCTCACCAGGACGGATACCCGGAATAAAGGCACCGGACTTCTTCAGGTTTTCCGCTACGTCTTTCGGGTTGAACATCAGCGCTGTGTAGAAGAAGCAGAAGAAAATGATCCCTGCACTAAACAGCAGAATGTTCAACGGCTGACCAGGAGCGATCGACTGCGAGATGTCCTGCAGCCAGCCCATACCTTCGGACTGACCGAACCAGGCACCCAGCGAAGCCGGGAACAGCAGAATGCTGCTCGCGAAAATGGCCGGGATAACCCCCGCCATGTTCACCTTCAGCGGCAAGTGGCTGGTCTGCGCAGCGAAGACCTTGCGGCCCTGCTGACGCTTGGCGTAGTGAACGGCGATACGACGCTGACCACGCTCAATGAACACCACGAAGCCGATAATCGCTACTGCCAGCAAACCGATAGCGACCAGGGCGAAAATGTTGATATCGCCTGTGCGTGCAGACTCGAAAGACTGCCCGATTGCTCTCGGAAGACCGGCAACGATACCCGCGAAGATCAACATCGAGATACCGTTGCCCACACCGCGCTCGGTGATCTGCTCGCCCAGCCACATCATGAACATCGCGCCCGCCACGAAGGTGGAGACGGCGACGACATGGAAGCCCAGGCCTACAGAAAACGCCACGCCCTGGTTGGCCAGGCCAATGGACATGCCAATGGCTTGAACCAGTGCCAGGATAACGGTGCCGTAGCGGGTGTACTGGCTGATCTTGCGACGGCCAGCTTCACCTTCCTTCTTCAACTGCTCCAGTTGCGGGCTGACCGCCGTCATCAGCTGCATGATGATCGATGCCGAGATGTACGGCATGATCCCCAGTGCAAAGATGCTCATGCGCTCGAGCGCGCCACCGGAAAACATGTTGAACAAGCTAAGAATGGTCCCCTCATTCTGCCGAAACAGATCCGCCAGACGGTCTGGATTGATGCCAGGAACCGGGATATGCGCACCTATCCGATAGACGATGATCGCCATGAACAGAAAGCGCAGACGAGCCCAGAGTTCCGACATCCCGCCCTTACCGAGCGAAGAGAGAGCACCTTGCTTAGCCATTTATTCCTCGAACTTGCCGCCAGCTGCTTCGATAGCCGCACGCGCACCCTTGGTGGCTGCGATACCCTTGATGGTGACTGCGCGAGTGACTTCGCCAGACAGCATGATTTTCACGCGCTGTACGTTCTGGCCGATCACATTGGCATCCTTCAGGGATTGCACGGAGATCACGTCGCCTTCCACCTTGGCCAGCTCGGACAGACGCACTTCGGCGCGGTCCATGGCTTTCAGGGAAACGAAGCCGAACTTCGGCAGACGACGGTGCAGCGGCTGTTGACCGCCTTCGAAGCCAGGAGCGATCGAACCACCCGAACGGGAAGTCTGACCTTTGTGGCCACGGCCGCCGGTCTTACCCAGACCGCTACCGATACCACGACCTGGACGATGCTTCTCGCGACGGGAACCCGGCGCTGGACTCAGATCATTGAGTTTCATCGATTAACCCTCGACCTTCAGCATGTAGTAAGCCTTGTTGATCATCCCGCGGTTTTCGGGAGTATCCTGGACTTCTACAGTGTGACCGATGCGACGCAGACCCAGGCCCTTAACGCACAGCTTGTGGTTAGGCAGACGGCCCGAGACGCTCTTGATCAGCGTTACTTTTACGGTTGCCATGATCAGAAGATCTCCTCGACGCTCTTGCCGCGCTTGGCAGCAATGGATTCAGGAGATTGCATGGCTTTCAGACCCTTGAAGGTGGCGTAAACCACGTTCACTGGGTTGGTCGAACCGTAGCACTTGGCCAGAACGTTCTGAACACCAGCAACTTCCAGGACAGCACGCATTGCGCCACCGGCGATGATACCGGTACCTTCGGAGGCAGGCTGCATGTAAACCTTCGAGGCGCCGTGGGCAGCCTTGGTGGCGTACTGCAGGGTGGTGCCCTTCAGGTCAACCTGGATCATGTTGCGGCGAGCAGCTTCCATGGCTTTCTGGATCGCGGCAGGTACTTCGCGCGACTTGCCACGGCCGAAGCCAACACGACCTTTACCATCACCTACCACGGTCAGCGCGGTGAAGGTGAAGATACGGCCGCCTTTTACGGTTTTGGCAACGCGGTTAACTTGAACCAGCTTCTCGATGTAGCCTTCGTCGCGCTTTTGATCGTTATTTGCCATAACTTAGAACTCCAGCCCGCCTTCACGAGCAGCATCAGCCAGCGCTTTGACGCGGCCATGGTACTTGAAGCCGGAACGGTCAAAGGCAACTTGAGATACACCGGCGGCTTTCGCACGCTCAGCTACCAGCTTGCCAACCTTAGTGGCCGCGTCGATGTTGCCAGTGGCGCCATCACGCAGTTCTTTGTCCAAGGTCGAGGCGCTTGCCAGAACCTTGCTGCCGTCGGCCGAAATGACCTGGGCGTAGATGTGCTGCGAGGAGCGGAACACGCACAGGCGCACGACTTCGAGTTCGTGCATCTTGAGACGTGCTTTGCGAGCGCGACGCAGTCGAGTAACTTTTTTGTCGGTCATTTGCTAGGCCCTACTTCTTCTTGGCTTCTTTACGACGGACTACTTCGTCCGCGTAACGCACACCCTTGCCTTTGTAAGGCTCTGGCGGACGGAAGTCGCGGATTTCAGCGGCCACCTGACCCACCAGCTGCTTGTCGATACCCTTGATCAGGATGTCGGTCTGGCTTGGGGTTTCAGCGGTGATACCTGCTGGCAGTTCGTAGTCCACTGGGTGCGAGAAGCCCAGGGCCAGGTTCAGGACGGTGCCCTTGGCCTGTGCCTTGTAACCAACACCGACCAGCTGGAGCTTGCGCTCGAAGCCTTGGCTTACGCCCTGGACCATGTTGTTCACCAGAGCGCGGGTGGTACCGGCCATGGCGCGAGCTTGCTGGTCACCGTTGCGAGCGACGAAACGCAGCTCGCCAGACTCTTCGGTAACTTCAACAGACGAGTGAACGTTCAGTTCGAGAGTGCCTTTGGCACCCTTCACCGAAAGCTGCTGGCCGGCGAATTTGACTTCGACGCCTGCTGGCAGCTTAACGGGGTTCTTAGCGACGCGAGACATGCCTATCTCCCCTTAGAACACTGTGCACAGAACTTCGCCGCCGACACCGGCAGCGCGTGCAGCGCGATCAGTCATCACACCTTTGTTGGTGGAGACGATAGACACGCCCAGACCGCCACGTACTTTCGGCAGTTCTGCGACGGACTTGTACTGGCGCAGGCCTGGACGGCTGGAGCGCTTCAGTTCCTCGATGACCGGACGGCCTTCGAAGTACTTCAGTTCGATCGACAGGGAAGGCTTGGCCTCACCAGTTACCTGGTAGCCGGCGATGTAACCTTCGTCTTTCAGAACTTTGGCAACCGCGACCTTCAGGGTGGAGGAAGGCATGCTTACGACGGACTTTTCAGCCATCTGGGCATTACGGATGCGAGTTAGCATGTCCGCTAACGGGTCCTGCATACTCATGGGCTAGATGCTCCTGATACAAGAATTATTAGCCTTGCGGCTATCACAACCACCCGAGCGGACAGGGCAAAAAACCCAGGCTCAGGTGAGCCGGTCATTCTAGACACAAGGTAGAAACGAAACAAGCCCCATATAGGGGCTTGTTTGTTGGCGAGGTCACCGGCGGTCGGAAGATTGCTCCCCTTCCGCCGGGATCCAGCCTGCAGCGATTACCAGGAGGCCTTGACCAGACCTGGTACGTCACCGCGCATTGCAGCTTGACGCAGCATGTTACGGCCCAGGCCGAACTTACGGTATACACCGTGAGGACGACCGGTCAGGCGGCAACGGTTGCGCAGACGCGAAGCGGAGGCATCACGTGGCTGCTTCTGCAGGGCGACAACGGCAGCGAAACGCTCTTCAGGAGAGGCGTTCAGGTTGACGATGGTCGCTTTCAGCTCGGCACGCTTTTTGGCGTACTTGGCTACCGTGAGCTGACGCTTCAGCTCGCGGTTTTTCATGCTCTTCTTGGCCATTTTCCTACTCCAATCAGTTGCGGAACGGGAACTTGAAAGCACGCAGCAGAGCGCGGCCTTCGTCGTCCGAACGAGCAGTGGTGGTCAGGGTGATGTCCAAACCGCGCAGAGCATCGATCTTGTCGTAGTCGATTTCCGGGAAGATGATCTGCTCTTTCACGCCCATGCTGTAGTTGCCACGGCCATCGAAGGACTTGGCATTCAGGCCGCGGAAGTCGCGAACCCGAGGCAGGGAGATCGCCAGCAGGCGGTCCAGGAATTCGTACATTTTGTCGCGACGCAGGGTCACCTTGACACCGATCGGCCAGCCTTCACGGACTTTGAAGCCCGCGATGGATTTACGAGCGAAAGTCACGACCGGCTTTTGACCGGTGATCTTTTCCAGGTCGGCAACAGCGTGCTCGATGACTTTCTTGTCGCCGATCGCTTCGCCCAGACCCATGTTCAGGGTGATCTTGGTAACGCGCGGAACTTCCATCACGTTCGACAGCTTAAGTTCTTCCTTAAGCTTAGGAGCGATTTCGTTCCGGTAAATCTCTTTCAGTCGTGCCATGGTCTTCTACCTAGCAGTGTTCAAGCATCAACCGCTTTTTGGGTCGACTTGAAGACACGAATTTTTTTACCGTCTTCTACTTTGAAACCAACGCGGTCAGCCTTGTTGGTTTCGCCGTTGAAGATGGCAACGTTGGAAGCGTGCAGAGGCGCTTCTTTTTCGACGATACCGCCCTGTACGCCCGCCATCGGGTTAGGCTTGGTATGACGCTTGACCAGGTTCACACCACCAACGACCAGACGGTCATCAGCCAGAACCTTCAGCACCTTACCGCGCTTACCTTTGTCTTTGCCGGCGATCACGATGATCTCGTCGTCACGACGAATCTTTTGCATGTCGGATCTCCTTACAGCACTTCAGGGGCGAGCGAGACGATCTTCATGAACTTCTCAGTACGAAGTTCACGGGTCACTGGCCCGAAGATGCGAGTGCCGATCGGCTCTTGCTTGTTGTTCAGCAGAACAGCAGCGTTGCCGTCGAAACGAATGATGGAACCGTCAGCGCGACGAACACCGTGACGGGTGCGCACTACAACAGCGGTCATCACTTGGCCTTTCTTGACCTTACCGCGCGGAATTGCTTCCTTGACGGTTACCTTGATGATGTCACCGATGCCGGCGTAACGGCGGTGCGAACCGCCGAGCACCTTGATGCACATGACGCGACGAGCGCCGCTGTTATCGGCCACATCGAGCATGGATTGAGTCTGAATCATAAAATTTCTCCGACCCCTAGCCCTTAGACTTCAACAGCGCGTTCGAGGACTTCAACCAGTGCCCAGGACTTGGTCTTGGCCAGCGGACGGGTTTCACGGATGGAAACCTTGTCGCCGATCTTGCACTGGTTGGCTTCGTCGTGCGCGTGCAGCTTAGTCGAACGCTTAACGTATTTACCGTAGATCGGGTGCTTTACACGACGCTCGATCAGAACGGTGATGGTCTTGTCCATTTTGTCGCTGACGACACGGCCAGTCAGCGTACGGACGGTTTTTTCAGCTTCAGCCATGATCACTTACCTGCCTGCTGGTTGAGCACAGTTTTCACGCGAGCGATGTCACGCTTAACTTGCGAGAGCAGGTGCGACTGCCCCAACTGGCCAGTTGCTTTCTGCATACGCAGATTGAACTGGTCGCGCAGCAAGCCGAGCAGTTGCTCATTCAGTTGCTGTGCCGATTTTTCACGAAGTTCATTCGCTTTCATCACATCACCGTCCGCTTAACAAAGGAGGTGGCGAGAGGCAGCTTTGCAGCAGCCAGGGCGAAAGCTTCGCGCGCCAGCTCTTCAGAAACACCCTCGATTTCATACAGGACTTTGCCTGGCTGAATCTGGGCAACCCAGTATTCCACGGAACCCTTACCTTTACCCATACGAACCTCGAGAGGCTTCTTGGAGATCGGCTTGTCCGGGAACACACGGATCCAGATCTTACCGCCACGTTTTACGTGACGGGTCAGCGCACGACGTGCGGACTCGATCTGGCGAGCGGTGAGGCGACCGCGAGCAACAGCTTTCAGGGCGAATTCGCCGAAGCTGACTTTGCTACCGCGCAGTGCCAGACCACGGTTGTGGCCAGTCATCTGCTTGCGGAATTTTGTACGCTTTGGTTGCAACATTTGGCGTACCCCTTACTTAGCAGCTTTTTTACGAGGCGCTGGTGCTTGTGGTTTCAGTTCTTCTTGGCGACCACCAATAACTTCGCCTTTGAAGATCCAAACCTTCACACCGATCACACCGTAAGTGGTGTGAGCTTCGTAGGTGTTGTAGTCGATATCGGCACGCAGGGTGTGCAGAGGCACACGACCTTCGCGATACCACTCGGTACGAGCAATCTCAGCACCGCCGAGACGACCGCTCACCTGGATCTTGATGCCCTTGGCACCAATACGCATGGCGTTCTGTACGGCGCGCTTCATGGCGCGACGGAACATTACGCGGCGTTCCAGCTGCTGAGCTACGCTCTGCGCAACCAGCATAGCGTCGAGTTCCGGCTTGCGGATCTCTTCGATGTTGATGTGCACAGGCACACCCATCTGCTTGGTCAGGTCCTGACGCAGCTTCTCGACATCTTCACCTTTCTTACCGATAACGATACCGGGACGAGCGGTGTGGATGGTGATGCGTGCAGTTTGAGCCGGACGATGAATATCGATACGGCTTACGGACGCGCTTTTTAGTTTGTCCTGGAGGTACTCACGCGTTTTCAGATCCTTCAACAGGTAATCTGCGTAAGTAGCACCGTCTGCGTACCAGACGGAGGTGTGCTCCTTGACGATTCCCAGGCGAATGCCAGTGGGATGTACTTTCTGACCCATCTGATCGACTCCGTTACTTGTCCGCAACCTTGACAGTGATATGGCAAGACCGCTTGACGATGCGATCAGCACGGCCTTTGGCACGTGGCATGATGCGCTTCAGCGAACGCCCTTCGTTGACGAAGACGGTGGAGACCTTCAGGTCATCAACGTCTGCGCCTTCGTTGTGTTCGGCGTTGGCAACGGCCGACTCGAGGACTTTCTTCATGATTTCAGCGGCTTTTTTGCTGCTGAAGGCCAACAGGTTGAGCGCTTCGCCCACCTTCTTCCCGCGGATCTGGTCGGCGACCAAGCGGGCTTTCTGGGCGGAGATGCGAGCGCCCGACAACTTAGCGGCTACTTCCATTTCCTTACCCCTTAACGCTTGGCTTTCTTGTCAGCCACGTGCCCGCGATAGGTGCGGGTACCGGCGAACTCGCCCAGTTTGTGGCCGACCATGTCTTCGTTCACCAGAACTGGGACATGTTGACGACCGTTGTGTACCGCGATGGTCAGACCGACCATTTGTGGCAGGATCATCGAACGGCGCGACCAGGTTTTAACTGGCTTGCGATCGTTCTTCTCCACCGCCACTTCGACCTTCTTCAGCAGGTGAAGATCGATAAAAGGACCTTTTTTCAGAGAACGTGGCACTGTCGTATCCCTCTAGTTACTTGCGACGACGGACGATCATGTTGTCGGTACGCTTATTACCACGGGTCTTCGCACCCTTGGTTGGGAAGCCCCATGGCGATACCGGATGACGACCACCGGAGGTACGACCTTCACCACCACCATGTGGGTGGTCAACCGGGTTCATGGCAACACCACGAACGGTTGGGCGAACGCCGCGCCAGCGTTTGGCACCAGCTTTACCCAGCGAACGCAGGCTGTGCTCGGAGTTCGAGACTTCGCCCAGGGTCGCACGGCACTCAGCCAGTACTTTACGCATCTCACCGGAACGCAGACGCAGAGTCACGTAGACGCCTTCACGAGCGATCAGCTGAGCCGAAGCACCAGCGGAACGAGCGATCTGAGCACCTTTACCCGGCTTCAGTTCGATGCCGTGAATGGTGCTACCTACTGGGATGTTGCGCAGCTGCAGGGAGTTACCGGCCTTGATTGGGGCCAGGGCACCTGCGATCAGCTGGTCGCCAGCGCTCACGCCTTTAGGGGCGATGATGTAGCGACGCTCACCGTCTGCGTAGCACAGCAGGGCGATGTGAGCAGTACGGTTCGGGTCGTATTCGATACGCTCGACAGTGGCTGGGATGCCATCTTTGTCGTTGCGACGGAAGTCGACCAGACGGTAATGCTGCTTATGACCACCACCAACGTGACGAGTGGTGATGCGGCCATTGTTGTTACGACCACCAGACTTCGATTTCTTCTCGATCAGCGGTGCGTGAGGAGCGCCTTTGTGCAGCTCCTGGTTGACCACCTTGACCACGAAACGGCGGCCAGGGGAAGTCGGTTTGCATTTAACGATTGCCATGATGCACCCCTTCCTTACTCAGCACTGCTGCTGAAATCGAGATCTTGGCCTGGCTGAAGGGAGACGATCGCCTTCTTCCAGTCATTACGCTTGCCCAGACCACGTGCGGTACGCTTGGTTTTACCCAGAACGTTAACAGTCGACACGTTTTCAACTTTTACGTTGAACAGGCCTTCGACAGCTTTCTTGATTTCCAGCTTGGTTGCATCGGTAGCAACCTTGAATACGAACTGGCCTTTTTTCTCAGCCAGAACGGTAGCCTTCTCGGAAACGTGCGGGCCAAGGAGGACTTTGAATACGCGTTCCTGGTTCATCCCAGCAGCTCCTCGAATTTCTTCACGGCCGAGACAGTGATCAACACTTTCTCGTATGCGATCAGACTGACCGGGTCGGAACCTTGTACGTCACGTACGTCGACGTGCGGCAGGTTGCGAGCAGCCAGGTACAGGTTCTGATCAACAGCGTCGGAAACGATCAGTACGTCGTTCAGACCCATGCCGTTCAGCTTGTTCAGCAGATCTTTGGTTTTCGGTGCTTCAACAGCGAAGTCCTGAACCACGACCAGACGGTCGCTACGCACCAGCTCAGCGAGGATGGAGCGCAGGGCTGCGCGATACATCTTCTTGTTGAGCTTCTGCGAGTGATCTTGAGGGCGAGCTGCGAAGGTTACACCACCGCCACGCCAGATCGGACCACGAGTGGTACCAGCACGAGCACGGCCAGTACCCTTCTGACGCCATGGGCGCTTACCGCCACCAGCCACGTCGGAACGGGTCTTCTGCTGCTTGGTGCCCTGACGGCCGCCGGCCATGTAGGCCACGACTGCTTGGTGTACCAGCGTCTCGTTGAATTCGCCACCGAAAGTCAGTTCGGAAACTTCGATCGCCTGAGCGTCATTTACATTGAGTTGCATGTCAGTTTCCCCTTAACCGCGAGCCTTGACAGCTGGACGTACAACCACGTCGCCGCCAGTAGCGCCTGGAACGGCACCCTTGACCAGCAGCAGGTTGCGCTCAGCGTCTACGCGAACTACTTCCAGGGACTGAACAGTCACGCGCTCGGCGCCCATGTGACCGGACATTTTCTTGCCCTTGAACACACGACCAGGAGTCTGGCACTGGCCGATGGAACCTGGGACACGGTGCGACACGGAGTTACCGTGGGTGTTGTCCTGGCCACGGAAGTTCCAGCGCTTGATGGTACCGGCGAAGCCTTTACCTTTGGACTGACCAGTAACGTCTACCAGCTGGCCTGCAGTGAAGAGTTCAGCTTTGATCAGATCGCCAGCCTGGAAATCGCCTTCTTCAAGACGGAACTCCCAGACACCGCGACCAGCGGCAACGTTGGCCTTGGCGAAGTGACCTGCCTGAGCGGCAGTCACACGCGAAGCACGACGCTCGCCGACAGTGACTTGCACTGCACGGTAGCCATCGGTTTCTTCAGTTTTGAACTGGGTGACGCGATTCGGCTCGATCTCGATGACCGTGACCGGAATGGAGACACCTTCTTCGGTGAAAATGCGGGTCATACCGCACTTGCGACCGATTACACCAATAGTCATGTTGTAAACCTCATGAGTGTACGGGGCTTTCACCCGCTATGGCCGCCCATTTCAGAGCGTTACACGACCAGACCGAAGTCTTAGCCGAGGCTGATCTGTACTTCCACACCTGCCGCCAGATCAAGCTTCATCAGCGCATCAACGGTTTTATCCGTTGGCTGGACGATGTCCAGAACGCGCTTATGAGTGCGGATCTCGTACTGGTCACGCGCGTCTTTGTTGACGTGCGGGGAAACCAGAACGGTGAAACGCTCTTTGCGGGTAGGCAGTGGAATTGGACCACGCACTTGTGCACCAGTACGTTTCGCGGTTTCCACGATTTCCTGGGTGGATTGGTCGATCAGGCGATGGTCGAAAGCCTTCAACCTGATACGGATTTGCTGATTTTGCATTGGATTTCAGACTCCAGGCTGTTCCCAACGGACGCACTACGCCCGCTAAAAGGAGGCGTGATTCTATAGACGCCCCCATTTAGTGTCAACCCAATAAAAAAAACCCCCGCTGAGCGGGGGTTTTTTCAATCGGTCGAGTGATTACTCGATGATTTTGGCTACGACGCCGGCGCCGACGGTACGACCGCCTTCACGGATAGCGAAGCGCAGACCGTCTTCCATTGCGATGGTCTTGATCAGGGTAACAGTCATCTGAATGTTGTCACCTGGCATTACCATTTCAACGCCTTCCGGCAGTTCGCAGTTACCGGTCACGTCAGTGGTACGGAAGTAGAACTGAGGACGGTAGCCTTTGAAGAACGGAGTGTGACGACCGCCTTCTTCCTTCGACAGAACGTAGACTTCTGCGGTGAACTTGGTGTGCGGCTTGACCGAACCTGGCTTGACCAGAACCTGGCCACGCTCAACGTCGTCACGCTTGGTACCACGCAGCAGAACGCCGCAGTTCTCGCCAGCACGGCCTTCGTCCAGCAGCTTGCGGAACATTTCGACACCGGTGCAGGTGGTGGTCGAAGTTTCACGCAGACCAACGATTTCCAGCGGATCCTGAACGCGGACGATACCACGCTCGATACGACCGGTAACAACGGTACCACGACCCGAGATCGAGAATACGTCTTCGATCGGCATCAGGAACGGCTGGTCAACGGCACGAACTGGCTCAGGGATGTAGGCATCCAGAGTTTCTACCAGCTTCTTGACAGCGGTAGTACCCATTTCGTTGTCGTCTTTGCCTTCCAGGGCCATACGAGCCGAACCGATGATGATCGGGGTGTCGTCGCCTGGGAAGTCGTAGGTGGACAGCAGGTCGCGAACTTCCATCTCGACCAGTTCCAGCAGCTCAGCGTCGTCTACCAGGTCAGCCTTGTTCAGGAAGACCACGATGTAAGGAACGCCTACCTGACGGGACAGCAGGATGTGCTCACGGGTTTGTGGCATCGGACCATCGGCGGCCGAGCAAACCAGGATCGCGCCGTCCATCTGGGCAGCACCGGTGATCATGTTCTTCACGTAGTCAGCGTGACCTGGGCAGTCAACGTGAGCGTAGTGACGAATGTTCGAGTTGTACTCGACGTGAGCGGTGTTGATGGTGATACCGCGCGCTTTTTCTTCCGGAGCCGAGTCGATCTTGTCGAACTCAACGACTGCCGAACCGAAAACTTCGGAGCAGACGCGAGTCAGAGCTGCGGTCAGAGTGGTCTTACCGTGGTCAACGTGGCCGATGGTGCCGACGTTAACGTGGGGAAGGGAACGATCAAATTTTTCTTTAGCCACGACAGTGAACCTCTTGCCTAAAGGGGATTAGCCTTGTTTTTTAACGAGTGCTTCGACGATGTTCGACGGAGCTTCGGCGTATTTGGAGAATTCCATGGAGTAGCTTGCGCGACCCTGAGACATGGAACGAACGTCGGTTGCGTAACCGAACATCTCTCCGAGCGGAACTTCAGCGCGGACGACACGGCCAGAGACCGACTCATCCATACCCTGGACCAGACCACGACGACGGTTCAGGTCACCCATCACGTCACCCAGGTAGTCTTCCGGGGTTACAACTTCGACCTTCATGATCGGCTCGAGAACCACGCCACCGCCCTTCTGGGCCAGTTGCTTGGTTGCCATCGAAGCGGCGATCTTGAACGCCATTTCGTTGGAGTCGACGTCGTGGTACGAACCATCGAATACCGCGGCCTTCAGGCCGATCAGAGGATAACCGGCAACAACGCCGTTTTTCATCTGCTCTTCGATACCCTTCTGGATCGCAGGGATGTATTCCTTAGGAATTACACCACCAACGACTTCGTTGGAGAACACCAGACCTTCGGTGATGTTGCCCTTGTCGTCCTGCTCTGGCTCCGAGAAACGGATCCAGCAGTGACCGAACTGACCACGACCGCCCGACTGGCGAACGAACTTGCCTTCGATCTCGACACCGGACTTGGTGATCTTCTCGCGGTACGAAACCTGCGGCTTGCCGATGTTGGCCTCAACGTTGAATTCACGCTTCATGCGGTCAACGATGATGTCCAGGTGCAGCTCACCCATACCGGAGATGATGGTCTGGCCAGTCTCTTCGTCGGTCTTGACGCGGAACGACGGGTCTTCCTGAGCCAGTTTGCCCAGAGCGATACCCATCTTTTCCTGGTCCTGCTTGGTCTTCGGCTCGACAGACAGCGAAATCACTGGCTCCGGGAAGTCCATGCGCTCAAGGATGATTGGCTTGTCAGCGTCGCACAGGGTTTCACCAGTGGTAACGTCCTTCATGCCGATCAGGGCCGCGATGTCGCCAGCGCGCA
The DNA here is from genome assembly GCF_043658375.1 of Pseudomonas sp. PsB. NCBI lineage: Bacteria > Pseudomonadati > Pseudomonadota > Gammaproteobacteria > Pseudomonadales > Pseudomonadaceae > Pseudomonas > Pseudomonas sp. PsB. The sequence goes on from NZ_JBIGLU010000009.1 coordinate 156,080, forward strand.
CTTCCTTGATCTCTTCACGCTGGTTGGCGTGCATCTGCACCATACGACCAACGCGCTCTTTCTTGCCTTTGACCGAGTTGATGACCGAGTCACCAGAGGTCAGAACGCCCGAGTAAACGCGAACGAAGGTCAGGGTACCTACGAACGGGTCGGTAGCGATCTTGAACGCCAAGGCCGAGAACGGCTCTGCGTCGTCAGCGTGACGCTCGTCCTGCTGCGCTTCGGTGATTTCATCCTTCGGCACTTCGGCCAGATCAGGGTGGATACCCTTGATCGCAGGAATCTCGGTCGGAGCAGGCAGGAAGTCGATAACGGCGTCGAGAACCAGGGGAACGCCCTTGTTCTTGAACGACGAACCGCAGACAGCCGGAACGATCTCGCTGGCCAGGGTACGCGCGCGCAGACCGGCCTTGATGTCTTCGACGGACAGGTCACCTTCTTCAAGGTACTTGTTCATCAGCTCTTCGTTGGCTTCGGCGGCAGCTTCAACCATGTTGTTGCGCCATTCGTTAGCCAGGTCGACCATATCCGCAGGAATTTCTTCCTCGCGGTAGGTGGTGCCCTTGTCGTCTTCGTTCCAGTAGATGGCTTTCATCTTGATCAGGTCAACCTGACCCTGGAAGTCGTCTTCTGCACCGATAGCCAGCTGGACCGGAACAGGGGTGTGACCCAGGCGGTTCTTGATCTGGCCGACAACGCGCAGGAAGTTGGCACCAGCACGGTCCATCTTGTTCACGTAAACAACACGTGGAACGCCGTACTTGTTAGCCTGACGCCATACGGTTTCGGACTGCGGCTCAACGCCGGAGGTACCGCAGAACACAACGACCGCGCCGTCGAGTACACGCAGCGAACGCTCTACTTCAATGGTGAAGTCAACGTGGCCGGGGGTATCGATGACGTTTACGCGGTAGTTGTCATACTGACCACGGGAACCTTTCCAGAAGGTGGTAACGGCAGCGGAGGTAATGGTGATACCGCGCTCCTGCTCCTGCACCATCCAGTCGGTGGTCGCGGCGCCGTCGTGCACCTCGCCCATCTTGTGGCTCAGACCTGTGTAGAACAGGATCCGCTCGGTAGTGGTAGTCTTGCCCGCGTCAACGTGGGCGCAGATACCGATGTTACGGTAGCGGTTAATTGCTGTAGTACGAGCCATAAAGCCCTCGCAAAATGATTGATGCTTGAATTAGAAGCGGTAGTGCGAGAACGCTTTGTTGGCCTCGGCCATACGGTGCACGTCTTCACGCTTCTTGACTGCAGCACCCTTGCCTTCAGCAGCATCCAGCAGCTCGCCGGCCAGGCGCAGAGCCATCGACTTCTCGCCGCGCTTGCGGGCGTAGTCTACGAGCCAGCGCATTGCCAGAGCGTTACGACGGGATGGACGAACTTCAACCGGAACCTGGTAAGTGGCACCGCCGACACGACGGGACTTAACTTCGACCAGCGGAGCGATGGCGTCGAGAGCTTTCTCGAAGATTTCCAGGGGGTCGCTGTTCTTGCGTGCTTTGACGGTATCCAGGGCACCGTAAACGATGCGCTCGGCTACAGCCTTCTTGCCGCTTTCCATCACGTGGTTCATGAACTTGGCGAGAATCTGGGATCCGTACTTCGGATCGTCAAGGATCTCACGTTTTGCTGCTACACGACGTCTTGGCATGATAAGCCCTCAAACGGTCTTCAGGTTAGCCCGGGACCAGGTCTTTCGACCCCTGCCCGACCTTACTCTTATCGACTCAAATAAATGGATGTCTGCAAACGACCGATTACTTCGGACGCTTGGTACCGTACTTCGAACGACCCTGGTTACGGCCTTTAACGCCCGAAGTATCCAGAGAGCCGCGAACGGTGTGGTAACGAACACCTGGCAAGTCTTTTACACGGCCGCCACGGATCAGGACGACGCTGTGCTCTTGCAGGTTGTGGCCTTCACCACCGATGTACGAGGAAACCTCGAAGCCGTTGGTCAGACGCACACGGCATACTTTACGCAGTGCCGAGTTAGGTTTTTTCGGCGTAGTGGTGTACACGCGGGTGCACACGCCACGACGCTGCGGGCAGTTCTGCAGCGCAGGAACGTCGGACTTCTCGACCGAACGCTTACGCGGCTGACGTACCAGCTGGTTGATAGTTGCCATCTACTAGCTCCACTGATTGTCTTGCGACTCTATTGTCTTGCAAGAAAGCCAAAAATTGGCGAGACGGAGCCTCACCAAATTTAAGGGTACAAAAGTCTAAAGAGGATCTTGCACCCAGTCAAGACGAGGCCCCGGCCCTCCCCGTCCGATCATCGGCAACATTTCATGTCGTCGATGACCGTTCGAGGCTTGCCGGGGCCCTGCCCTGTACTTAGTTACCGCTGGAATTCAGCGCTTCGGTCAGTGCGGCTTCCACCTCACTGGCGCTCACACGCAGCGGTTTGTCGGCATCACGGCGACGCTTGCGCTCGCTGTGGTAGGCCAGACCAGTACCGGCCGGGATCAGACGACCCACGACCACGTTCTCTTTCAGGCCGCGCAGGTAGTCGCGCTTGCCGGTTACCGCCGCTTCGGTCAGTACGCGGGTGGTTTCCTGGAAGGAAGCCGCGGAGATGAACGACTCGGTCGACAGCGACGCCTTGGTGATACCCAGCAGCACGCGGGTGAACTTGGAGACGAACTTGTCCTCGGCGGCGAGACGCTCGTTCTCTACCAGTACCTGGGTCAGTTCCATCTGGTCGCCCTTGATGAAGCTGGAATCGCCCGACTCGGAGATCTCGACCTTGCGCAGCATCTGACGCAGGATGGTCTCGATGTGCTTGTCGTTGATCTTAACGCCTTGCAGACGGTAAACGTCCTGGATCTCGTTGACGATGTACTTCGCCAGCGCGCTCACACCCAGCAGACGCAGGATGTCGTGCGGATCGCTCGGGCCGTCGGAGATAACTTCGCCGCGGTTTACCTGTTCGCCTTCGAAGACGTTCAGGTGGCGCCACTTCGGAATCAGCTCTTCGTACGGATCGCTACCGTCGGTCGGGGTGATGACCAGACGACGCTTGCCCTTGGTCTCCTTACCGAACGCGATGGTGCCGCTGACTTCAGCCAGAATCGAGGCTTCTTTCGGACGGCGCGCTTCGAACAGGTCGGCAACGCGCGGCAGACCACCGGTGATGTCACGGGTCTTCGACGTTTCTTGCGGGATACGCGCGATAACGTCACCAACACCGATCTGGGCACCGTCAGCCACACCGACGAGGGCGTTGGCCGGCAGGAAGTACTGGGCAGGTACGTCGGTACCTGGCAGGTACAGGTCCTTGCCAGAAGCGTCGACCATCTTGATCGCCGGACGGATTTCCTTACCAGCGGCAGGGCGATCCTTGACGTCCAGAACTTCAATGTTGGTCAAACCGGTCAATTCGTCGGTCTGACGCTTGATGGTAATGCCTTCTTCCATGCCCACGAAGGTCACGGTACCTTTCAGTTCGGTAACGATCGGGTGGGTGTGCGGGTCCCACTTGGCGACGATGGCGCCAGCTTCGACCTTGTCACCTTCCTTGACCGAAATCACCGCACCGTAAGGCAGCTTGTAGCGCTCACGCTCACGACCGAACTCGTCGGCAATGGCCAACTCGCCCGAACGCGATACGGCAACAAGGTTGCCATCAGCACGCTCTACCTGCTTCAGGTTGTGCAGACGCACCATACCGCCGTTCTTCACCTGGACGCTGTCGGCAGCCGAGGTACGGCTCGCAGCACCACCGATGTGGAACGTACGCATGGTCAGCTGGGTACCCGGCTCACCGATCGACTGGGCAGCGATAACGCCGACAGCTTCACCGATGTTCACCTGGTGACCGCGAGCCAGGTCACGACCGTAGCACTTGGCGCAGATGCCGTAGCGGGTTTCGCAGTTGATCGGCGAACGCACGACCACTTCGTCGATGCTGTTCAGCTCGATGAACTCGACCCACTTCTCGTCAACCAGGGTACCGGCCGGAACGATGACGTCCTCGGTGCCTGGCTTGAACACGTCACGGGCGATGACACGACCCAGTACACGCTCACCCAGCGGCTCTACAACGTCGCCGCCTTCGATGTGCGGGGTCATCAGCAGGCCCTGGTCGGTGCCGCAGTCGATCTCGGTAACCACCAGATCCTGGGCAACGTCTACCAGACGACGAGTCAGGTAACCGGAGTTCGCAGTCTTCAGTGCGGTATCCGCCAGACCCTTACGAGCACCGTGGGTCGAAATGAAGTACTGCAGAACGCTCAGACCTTCACGGAAGTTCGCGGTGATCGGCGTCTCGATGATGGAGCCGTCCGGCTTGGCCATCAGGCCACGCATACCGGCCAGCTGACGGATCTGGGCTGCCGAACCACGCGCACCAGAGTCAGCCATCATGTACATCGAGTTGAAGGACTCTTGCTCGACTTCCTTGCCTTCGCGGTCGATGACCTTCTCTTTCGAGAGGTTGGCCATCATCGCCTTGGACACTTCGTCGTTCGCCTTCGACCACAAGTCGATGACCTTGTTGTACTTCTCGCCCTGGGTTACCAGGCCGGAGGCGTACTGGCTCTCGATTTCCTTCACTTCGTCGGTAGCGGTACCGATGATGCGGGCTTTCTCGTCCGGGATAACGAAGTCGTTAACACCGATGGAAACGCCGGAAATGGTCGAGTAAGCGAAACCGGTGTACATCAGCTGGTCAGCGAAGATAACGGTCTCTTTCAGACCAACCACGCGGTAGCACTGGTTGATCAGCTTGGAGATCGCCTTCTTCTTCATCGGCTGGTTGACCACGTCGTACGGCAGGCCTGCCGGTACAACCTGGAACAGCAGCGCACGGCCGACGGTGGTGTCGACGATGCGGGTGTTCTTGACCACGGAACCGTCACGCTCTTTCACGGTTTCGTTGATACGAACCTTGATTTTCGCGTGCAGGGCAGCCTCGCCGGCGCGGAATACGCGGTCGACTTCCTGCAGGTCGGCGAACACGCGACCTTCGCCCTTGGCGTTGATGGCCTCACGGGTCATGTAGTACAGACCCAGTACCACGTCCTGCGACGGAACGATGATTGGCTCACCGTTGGCTGGCGACAGGATGTTGTTGGTCGACATCATCAGCGCGCGCGCTTCGAGCTGGGCTTCCAGGGTCAGCGGCACGTGAACGGCCATCTGGTCACCGTCGAAGTCGGCGTTGTACGCGGCGCAGACCAGCGGGTGCAGCTGGATAGCCTTACCTTCGATCAGAACCGGTTCAAATGCCTGGATACCCAGACGGTGCAGGGTCGGTGCACGGTTGAGCAGCACGGGGTGTTCGCGGATCACCTCGGCGAGTACGTCCCACACCTCTGGCAGCTCGCGCTCGACCATCTTTTTGGCAGCCTTGATGGTGGTCGCCAGACCACGCATTTCCAGCTTGCCGAAAATGAACGGCTTGAACAGCTCGAGGGCCATCTTCTTCGGCAGACCGCACTGGTGCAGACGCAGGGTCGGGCCTACGGTAATTACCGAACGGCCAGAGTAGTCCACACGCTTACCGAGCAGGTTCTGACGGAAGCGACCTTGCTTACCTTTGATCATGTCGGCCAGGGACTTCAGCGGACGCTTGTTCGAGCCAGTGATGGCGCGACCGCGACGGCCGTTGTCCAGCAGGGCGTCGACCGCTTCCTGCAGCATGCGCTTTTCGTTGCGCACGATGATGTCCGGCGCCGACAAATCCAGCAGGCGCTTCAGACGGTTGTTACGGTTGATCACCCGACGATACAGGTCGTTCAGGTCGGAGGTCGCGAAGCGGCCGCCATCCAGCGGTACCAGCGGACGCAGGTCCGGCGGCAGCACTGGCAGGACGGTCAGGACCATCCACTCAGGCAGGTTGCCCGAACCCTGGAACGCTTCCATCAGCTTCAGGCGCTTGGACAGCTTCTTGATCTTGGTTTCCGAGTTGGTCTGCGGAATCTCTTCGCGCAGGCGACCGATCTCGTGCTCCAGGTCGATAGCGTGCAGCAGCTCGCGGACAGCCTCGGCACCCATGCGGGCGTCGAAGTCATCACCGAACTCTTCCAGCGCTTCGAAGTACTGCTCGTCGTTCAGCAGCTGGCCTTTTTCCAGGGTGGTCATGCCCGGGTCGATAACGACGTAGCTCTCGAAGTAGAGCACGCGCTCGATGTCACGCAGGGTCATGTCCATCAGCAGGCCGATACGGGACGGCAGCGACTTCAGGAACCAGATGTGGGCAACCGGCGAGGCCAGTTCGATGTGCGCCATGCGCTCACGACGAACTTTTGCCAGGGCAACTTCAACGCCGCACTTCTCGCAGATCACGCCGCGGTGCTTGAGGCGCTTGTACTTGCCGCACAGGCACTCGTAGTCCTTGACTGGGCCAAAGATCTTGGCGCAGAACAGGCCGTCACGCTCAGGCTTGAACGTACGGTAGTTGATGGTTTCCGGCTTCTTAACTTCACCGAACGACCACGAACGGATCATTTCAGGCGACGCCAGACCGATGCGGATGGCGTCGAACTCTTCGACTTGACCCTGGTTTTTCAGCAAATTCAGTAGGTCTTTCAAGGCCTTTCCTCCTGGCGGAGCAGGGAGCGGGCATTACCTGCCCCACTCCCCTTCGCGTCACGTGTTATTCGGTTTCCAGATCGATATCGATACCGAGCGAACGGATCTCTTTGATCAACACGTTGAAGGACTCGGGCATGCCCGGCTCCATACGGTGATCGCCATCCACGATGTTCTTGTACATCTTGGTACGGCCGTTCACGTCGTCCGACTTCACTGTGAGCATTTCTTGCAGGGTGTATGCCGCGCCGTATGCTTCCAGCGCCCACACTTCCATCTCCCCGAAACGCTGACCACCGAACTGCGCCTTACCACCCAGCGGCTGCTGGGTAACCAGGCTGTAGGAACCAGTGGAACGCGCGTGCATCTTGTCGTCCACCAAGTGGTTCAGCTTGAGCATGTACATGTAACCAACGGTCACAGGACGCTCGAACTTGTTGCCGGTACGGCCATCGAACAGCACCATCTGGCCGCTCTCTGGCAGGTCGGCCAGCTTCAGCATGGCCTTGATCTCGCGCTCCTTGGCACCGTCGAAGACCGGGGTAGCCATTGGCACGCCCTTCTTCAGGTTGTGGGCCAGGGCCAGGATCTCTTCGTCGGAGAACTCGTCCAGGTTTTCCTGACGACCGCCGATCTCGTTGTAGACCTCGGTCAGGAACACGCGCAGTTCAGCGGCCTTGCGCTGCTCTTCGATCATGCGGTCGATCTTCTCGCCCAGACCCTTGGCCGCCAGGCCCAGGTGGGTTTCGAGGATCTGACCGACGTTCATACGCGAAGGTACACCCAGCGGGTTCAGTACGACATCGACCGGAGTACCGTTGGCGTCGTGCGGCATGTCTTCGACCGGCATGATTACCGAGACGACACCCTTGTTACCGTGACGACCGGCCATCTTGTCACCCGGTTGGATGCGACGACGGATTGCCAGGTAAACCTTGACGATCTTCAGTACGCCCGGTGCCAGGTCATCACCCTGCTGCAGCTTGCGCTTCTTGTCTTCGAACTTGTCATCCAGCAGACGGCGACGATCGACGATGTACTGCTGAGCCTTTTCCAGCTGCTCGTTCAGTGCATCTTCGGCCATGCGCAGTTTGAACCACTGGCCGTGCTCCAGACCGTCCAGTACTTCGTCAGTGATCACGGTGCCTTTCTTCAGGCCCGCGCCACCGTCGACCACCTGGCCGTTCAGGGCAGAACGCAGACGCTCGAAGGTTGCACCTTCGACGATGCGGAACTCTTCGTTGAGGTCCTTGCGGATCTCGTCCAGCTGCATCTTCTCGATGGCCAGGGCGCGGCTGTCGCGCTCGACGCCATCACGGGTGAAGACCTGTACGTCGATGACGGTACCCTTGGTGCCGGTTGGCACGCGCAGAGAGGTGTCCTTAACGTCGCTGGCCTTCTCACCGAAGATTGCGCGCAGCAGTTTTTCTTCCGGAGTCAGCTGGGTTTCGCCTTTTGGCGTTACCTTGCCGACCAGGATGTCGCCAGCGCCGACTTCGGCACCCACGTAGACGATACCGGCTTCGTCCAGCTTGTTCAGTGCGGCTTCACCCACGTTCGGGATGTCCGCAGTGATTTCCTCTGGGCCAAGCTTGGTGTCACGCGCCACACAGGTCAGTTCCTGGATGTGGATGGTGGTGAAGCGGTCTTCCTGGACCACACGCTCGGACAGGCAGATGGAGTCTTCGAAGTTGAAGCCGTTCCACGCCATGAACGCAATGCGCATGTTCTGACCCAGTGCCAGTTCACCCATGTCGGTGGACGGGCCGTCGGCCATGATGTCGCCACGCTGAACCTTGTCACCCTTGCTTACCAGCGGACGCTGGTTGATGCAGGTGTTCTGGTTCGAACGGGTGTACTTGGTCAGGTTGTAGATATCCACACCTGCTTCGCCGGTTTCAACTTCGTCGTCAGCAACGCGAACAACGATACGGCTGGCGTCGACCGAGTCGATCACGCCACCGCGGCGAGCAACCACGCAGACACCGGAGTCACGGGCAACGTTGCGCTCCATGCCGGTACCTACCAGCGGCTTGTCGGCGCGCAGGGTCGGTACAGCCTGACGCTGCATGTTCGAACCCATCAATGCACGGTTGGCGTCGTCGTGCTCGAGGAACGGAATCAGCGACGCAGCGACGGAAACAACCTGCTTCGGCGAAACGTCCATCAGGGTGACGTCTTCCGGCGCCTTGACGGTGAATTCGTTCAGGTGACGAACAGCTACCAGCTCATCGATCAGCTGCTTCTTCTCGTTCATCGCGGCCGAAGCCTGGGCGATGACGTGATCCGCCTCTTCAATGGCCGACAGGAACACGATGTCGTCGCTGACCACGCCTTCCTTCACCACGCGGTACGGGCTTTCCAGGAAGCCGTACTGGTTGGTGCGGGCATAGGCAGCCAGGGAGTTGATCAGACCGATGTTCGGACCTTCAGGGGTCTCGATCGGGCACACACGGCCGTAGTGGGTCGGGTGTACGTCACGGACTTCGAAGCCGGCACGCTCACGGGTCAGACCACCTGGGCCGAGTGCGGAGACGCGGCGCTTGTGGGTGATCTCGGAGAGCGGGTTGTTCTGGTCCATGAACTGGGACAGCTGGCTGGAACCGAAGAACTCTTTCACCGCCGCCGCAACCGGCTTGGCGTTGATCAGATCTTGCGGCATCAGGCCTTCGCTTTCCGCCATCGACAGGCGTTCCTTGACCGCGCGCTCGACACGCACCAGGCCAACGCGGAACTGGTTCTCGGCCATCTCGCCGACGCAACGTACGCGACGGTTACCCAGGTGGTCGATGTCGTCGACGATGCCTTTGCCGTTACGGATGTCGACCAGGGTCTTCAGAACCTCGACGATATCTTCCTTGCTCAGCACGCCCGAACCTTCGATCTCGGTACGACCGATACGACGGTTGAACTTCATGCGGCCAACGGCGGACAGGTCGTAACGCTCGGCGCTGAAGAACAGGTTGTTGAACAGGGTCTCGGCAGCATCCTTGGTTGGCGGCTCGCCAGGACGCATCATGCGGTAGATCTCGACCAGGGCTTCCAGCTGGTTGCTGGTGGTGTCGATCTTCAGGGTATCGGAGATGAACGGACCGCAATCGATGTCGTTGGTGTACAGGGTCTCGATACGGACAACCTGTGCCTTGGCGACCTTGATCAGCAGTTCGGTGGTCATCTCGGTGTTGCATTCGGCCAGGATCTCGCCGGTAGCCGGATGCACGATGGCCTTGGCGGTAGTGCGGCCCAGGACGTATTCCATAGGAACGTCCAGCTGCTTGACGCCGGCCTTCTCGAGCTGGTTGATGTGGCGCGCGGTAATACGGCGGCCCTGCTCGACGATGACTTTGCCGGTGTCGTCATGGATATCCATGACTGCAACCTCACCACGCAGACGCTGCGGTACCAGTTCCAGGCTGAGTTTCTCGCCGGAAATGTGGAACACGTTGGTGGTGTAGAAGGTGTTCAGCACTTCTTCAGTGCTGTAACCCAGGGCACGCAGCAGCACCGAGGCCGGCAGTTTGCGGCGACGGTCGATACGTACGAACACGCAGTCCTTCGGGTCGAACTCGAAGTCCAGCCAGGAGCCGCGGTAAGGGATGATGCGAGCGGAGTACAGCAGCTTGCCGGAGCTGTGAGTCTTGCCACGGTCGTGGTCGAAGAACACACCAGGCGAACGGTGCAGCTGGGAAACGATCACACGCTCGGTACCGTTGATAACGAAGGTACCGTTCTCAGTCATCAGGGGGATTTCACCCATGTAGACTTCTTGCTCTTTGATGTCCTTGATCGCTTTGTTCGACGATTCCTTGTCGAAGATGATCAGGCGCACCTTGACCCGCAGTGGGACCGCGAAGGTCACGCCACGCAGGACACATTCCTTCACATCGAAGGCGGGTTCGCCCAGGCGATAGCCTACGTACTCCAGGGCAGCATTGCCGGAGTAGCTGATGATCGGGAATACCGATTTGAAGGCCGCGTGCAGGCCGACGTCGCGGAACTGATCCTTGGATGCTCCCGCTTGCAGGAATTCGCGATACGAATCCAGCTGGATGGCCAGGAGGTAAGGCACATCCATGACGTCCGGCAACTTGCTAAAGTCCTTGCGGATACGTTTTTTCTCAGTGTATGAGTAAGCCATCAGCGTTCCCCAGCTTGGTCACCTGCTTGTTTGGCTTCTCCCGGCGGGAGCAGCCAGAAAATCGTGCAAACCCCTTGGTTTGCGCCACCCACATGGGTGTCTTGCAGCTTGTTATCGGGGCCGGCCTGACCGGCCACCAATAACGGAAAAAGGCCGGTGGCATAAGCCACCAGCCATCAGCCCTTCGCTCAACGCTCGGACTGGAGTCGCAAGGTCGAGATTACTTCAGCTCGACTTTAGCGCCAGCTTCTTCCAGCTTCTTCTTCGCGTCTTCAGCGGCTTCTTTCGAAACGCCTTCAGCGATAACCTGAGGAGCGCCGTCGACTTTCTCTTTGGCTTCTTTCAGGCCCAGACCGGTCAGTTCACGAACGGCCTTGATCACGTTTACTTTCTTGTCGCCAGCTTCGGTCAGAACGACGTTGAACTCGGTCTGTTCTTCAACAGCGGCAGCAGCGCCAGCGGCTGGGCCAGCGGCAACAGCGGCAGCAGCGGTAACGCCGAAGGTTTCTTCCATCGCTTTGATCAGTTCAACAATTTCCAGAACAGTTTTCTGGCCGATTGCTTCGATGATTTGCTCGTTAGTCAGAGACATGACTTCAATCCTGTATTGGGGTGACAGCCTACGCAGCCATCAAATTAAACGTATGATTTTGAAAGAGTTGCGCGTGCCTTAGGCAGCAGCAGCTTCTTTCTGGTCGCGCAGAGCTGCCAGGGTACGAGCCAGCTTGCTGGTTGCACCTTGGATTACGCTCATCAGCTGTGCGATAGCCTCGTCGCGAGTTGGCAGGGTTGCCAGCACGTCGATCTGGTTAGCGGCAAGGAACTTGCCGTCAAACGCAGCTGCCTTGATCTCGAACTTGTCCTGACCCTTGGCGAACTCTTTGAACAGACGAGCAGCAGCGCCCGGGTGTTCGTTGGAGAAAGCAATCAGGGTCGGGCCTTTGAACGCGTCGTTGAGGATCGAGAATTCGGTGCCTTCAACAGCGCGCTTCAGCAGGGTGTTACGTACGACACGTACATAAACGCCAGCTTCGCGGGCCTCTTTACGGAGTCCGGTCATTGCGCCTACAGTCACACCACGGGCATCAGCCACGACAGCGGACAGAGCGACTTTGGCAGCCTCGTTGACTTCAGCGACGATGGCCTTCTTGTCTTCGAGTTTAATTGCCACGGGTTTACTCCTGGTTTTTACCGTTTCATCTGGCCGGAGCCGGATGTCGTTTTGGTGTCTGATTCGGTAACGAATCGGGAGCACCATCTGCGTGGGCTGGTGTTTTAAGGCTTGCGCCGCCTACGGTCTTGGATAGCCCCCGCCAGGCAGGGACCCCAATTTTTGCTGGTGGCACGACAGGTCGCGCCACCATGTTCTTACACGTTCAGCGAGCTCTGATCGATGACCAGACCTGGGCCCATGGTGGTGCTCAGGGTAACGCGCTTGACGTAGATACCTTTCGAGGAAGCTGGCTTGATACGCTTCAGATCAGCGATCAGGGCTTCAACGTTTTCCTTCAGCTTGCCGGCTTCGAAGCCGACCTTGCCAACGGAGGTGTGGATGATACCGTTCTTGTCGGTACGGTAGCGAACCTGACCAGCCTTGGCGTTCTTGACGGCGCCGGCTACGTCTGGGGTCACGGTACCAACTTTCGGGTTAGGCATCAGGCCGCGAGGACCCAGAACCTGACCCAGCTGACCTACAACGCGCATGGCATCAGGCGATGCGATAACGACGTCATAGTTCAGGTCGCCGCCTTTCATTTCGGCAGCCAGATCGTCCATACCTACGCGGTCAGCGCCGGCAGCCAGAGCGGCTTCAGCAGCTGGACCCTGGGTGAAGACAGCAACGCGAACGGTCTTGCCAGTGCCGTGCGGCAGCACGGTAGCGCTACGTACGACCTGGTCGGATTTACGCGGGTCAACACCGAGGTTAACGGCGATGTCGTAGGACTCTACGAACTTGGCAGCCGGCAACGAAGCCAGCAGAGTGGCCGCTTCTTCGAAGTTGTAGGCCTTGCCTGCTTCGATTTTCTCGGCGATTGCCTTTTGGCGTTTGGTCAGCTTAGCCATTACACACCCTCCACGTTCAGGCCCATGCTGCGGGCAGAGCCAGCGATGGTGCGTACAGCAGCGTCCAGGTCAGCGGCAGTCAGATCAGCCTGTTTAGCTTTGGCGATGTCTTCCAGCTGAGCACGGGTAACGGTACCGACTTTAACGGTGTTCGGGCGAGCCGAACCACTGGTCAGGCCAGCAGCTTTCTTCAGCAGAACCGAGGCAGGGGTGCTCTTGGTCTCGAAGGTGAAGCTACGGTCGCTGTAGACAGTGATGATCACAGGAGTCGGCAGGCCGGCTTCTTGACCCTGGGTACGGGCGTTGAAGGCCTTGCAGAATTCCATGATGTTCACACCGTGTTGGCCCAGTGCTGGACCAACGGGTGGGCTTGGGTTGGCCTGGCCGGCCTTAACTTGCAGCTTGATGTAAGCCTGAATCTTCTTAGCCATGAGCTACTCCAAAATCGGGTACGAACGCCTGCTGGCTCCCCGGATGACTTGCGTTTTATCCCAGTGACGACAAAACCCCGCAGCACACAGGGCTGCGGGGTATGGGATGCTTCGTCCGCCTAGACCTTTTCGACCTGGCTGAACTCGAGCTCCACCGGAGTAGAGCGACCGAAAATGAGCACCGCTACCTGCAGGCGACTCTTTTCGTAGTTAACCTCTTCGACACTACCATTGAAGTCAGCGAACGGACCGTCAATGACTCGAACCACTTCACCCGGTTCGAACAGCGTCTTCGGCTTCGGCTTGTCGCTACCGTCGGCAACGCGACGCAGGATAGCCTCTGCTTCTTTATCGGTGATCGGCGCAGGCTTGTCTGCAGTGCCGCCAATAAAGCCCATCACACGAGGGGTGTCCTTGACCAAGTGCCAAGTCCCTTCGTTCATCTCCATCTGGACCAGTACATAGCCAGGGAAGAATTTACGCTCACTCTTGCGCTTCTGGCCGTTGCGCATTTCGACGACTTCTTCGGTCGGGACCAGGATCTCGCCGAAACCGTCTTCCATGCCAGCCAGCTTGACGCGCTCGATCAAGGAGCGCATTACATGCTTCTCGTAACCCGAGTAAGCATGCACAACATACCAACGCTTAGCCACGGGACACCTTTAGCCAACGATCAAGGAGACCGCCCAGCCGAGCAGGGAATCAAGACCCCACAGCAGCAGTGCCATAACCAGCACGACAGCCACGACAATCAGCGTGGTCTGGGTGGTTTCCTGGCGGGTCGGCCACACGACTTTACGAATCTCGGTACGAGCTTCCTTCGCCAGCGCAAAGAACGACTTGCCCTTCGCAGTCTGCAGAGCTACAAAGCCCGCGACAGCAGCCAGAACGAGAAGTGCAAGGACGCGATACAGGATCGGGGAGGCGGAGTAATACTGGTTACCCACTACACCGATAACCACCAAAGCCACTACAGCCAGCCACTTGAACAGATCAAAACGCGATTCTTGGGCTTCAGTTTTGGGAGTCATCGAGGAGGATCCTGTGAGAAGAAAGCCATCACACCGAGGTGAAATGGCAGGTCAGGAGGGAATCGAACCCCCAACCTACGGTTTTGGAGACCGTCGCTCTGCCAATTGAGCTACTGACCTGTAACGCTGTATCAGGCCGGCCATTATACCGGCCTGATCAAGTAAATCAACTACTTATTCAATAATTTTTGCTACGACGCCGGCGCCGACGGTACGACCGCCTTCACGGATAGCGAAGCGCAGACCGTCTTCCATTGCGATGGTCTTGATCAGGGTAACAGTCATCTGAATGTTGTCACCTGGCATTACCATTTCAACGCCTTCCGGCAGTTCGCAGTTACCGGTCACGTCAGTGGTGCGGAAGTAGAACTGAGGACGATAGCCTTTGAAGAACGGAGTGTGACGACCGCCTTCTTCTTTCGACAGAACGTAGACTTCTGCGGTGAACTTGGTGTGCGGCTTGACCGAACCTGGCTTGACCAGAACCTGACCACGCTCAACGTCGTCACGCTTGGTACCACGCAGCAGAACGCCGCAGTTCTCGCCAGCACGACCTTCGTCCAGCAGCTTGCGGAACATCTCAACACCGGTGCAGGTGGTGGTGGTGGTGTCACGCAGACCAACGATTTCCAGCGGATCCTGAACGCGGACGATACCACGCTCGATACGACCGGTAACAACGGTACCACGACCCGAGATCGAGAATACGTCTTCGATCGGCATCAGGAACGGCTGGTCAACGGCACGAACTGGCTCAGGGATGTAGGCATCCAGAGTTTCTACCAGCTTCTTGACAGCGGTAGTACCCATTTCGTTGTCGTCTTTGCCTTCCAGGGCCATACGAGCCGAACCGATGATGATCGGGGTGTCGTCGCCTGGGAAGTCGTAGGTGGACAGCAGGTCGCGAACTTCCATCTCGACCAGTTCCAGCAGCTCGGCGTCGTCTACCAGGTCAGCCTTGTTCAGGAAGACCACAATGTAAGGAACGCCTACCTGACGGGACAGCAGGATGTGCTCACGGGTTTGTGGCATCGGACCATCGGCGGCCGAGCAAACCAGGATCGCGCCATCCATCTGAGCAGCACCGGTGATCATGTTCTTCACGTAGTCAGCGTGACCTGGGCAGTCAACGTGAGCGTAGTGACGAATGTTCGAGTTGTACTCGACGTGAGCGGTGTTGATGGTGATACCGCGCGCTTTTTCTTCCGGAGCCGAGTCGATCTTGTCGAACTCAACGACTGCCGAACCGAAAACTTCGGAGCAGACGCGAGTCAGAGCTGCGGTCAGAGTGGTCTTACCGTGGTCAACGTGGCCGATAGTGCCGACGTTAACGTGGGGAAGGGAACGATCAAACTTTTCCTTAGCCATCGATACAATCCTCCGCAGAAGAAATAGTCTTGCGCTGATAAAACAAAGGCAGATATTTTCATATCTGCCTTGTTTATATGGAGCTCTTGAGCGGACTTGAACCGCTGACCTCACCCTTACCAAGGGTGTGCTCTACCAACTGAGCTACAAGAGCGAAACACTTTGTGCAAAATCCAGCAAACTTGGAGCGGGTAGCGGGAATCGAACCCGCATCATCAGCTTGGAAGGCTGAGGTTCTACCACTAAACTATACCCGCGGAGCTTGCGGCTCTCGCTAAAACTGGTGGAGGGAGAAGGATTCGAACCTTCGAAGCTCTCGCAACGGATTTACAGTCCGTCCCCTTTGACCGCTCGGGAATCCCTCCAGATGTGGCCGGCATTCTATTTGTCTGCCGCCCCAGTGTCAAGCGTTTTTTCAAATTTTTTCAATCAAATCTGAAGCTTAGCTGCTTTGACACCGCTTCCAGCTCTACCACCTGAGTGGTGTTCCCTGTGAAGCGGGCGCCATTCTATCAAGCTATTCGCCAGTTGCAATACCCTGGCAGAAAATAATTTTGTGTTTTAAGTCTTTGAAATCGTTGGAAAGAGTCGCGAGCACGGTTTGGTCCAGCAAACGCTCGCTTTCCGGGGCAACCTTGAGCCAACGACCATCCGCCCCTGGCAGCTGCCCCACCACCGGCAGCGTGGCAATATCCAGACTCAACAGGCGCTGACGCAGTGCATCGAGCTGGCCCTGCCCCATCACGCCACCGACCACCAGGCACTCATCCCGGCGCTTGGGTGGCGCCGACACCCCCGTTTCGCGCAACAGGCGGATTTCTTGCTGATTCCCCTTGTACAGCGACAGGGAGGCGACTTCCTTGACCTTCAGCGGGGCTTCCTGCTGGTGCCACACGTAATAGAAGACGTTGAGCACCAGTAACAGCAGAAACAACCAACGCATAGGCACCTCAATCCAATGGGCAGGCCATGGCCAGGCCTACGAAAACCAGGTCAGGCACGACACGCGCCTGGGGCACAGCCTCCCTAACCAGCGGCGCATCGCCACCTGTGAGGAACACGGTGAAATCCTCCCCCCACAACGCACGAGCCTGCTCGAGCTGGGTACGCGCAAAACCCTGGAGCATCAACACGCAACCGCGCTCGACCGCCTCGACCGTCGAGCGACCTGGCGCCAGGCTGGCCAATGCACGCTCGGCCGAGGCATCGTCATAACGGATACGCCGGGTGTGAGTACGCAACTGGCTACGCATCAATGGCATACCCGGGCAGATGTAGCCACCCAGGTGCTCGCCGTCCGCCGCAACGAAATCCGCTTTGGCAGCGGTCCCCAGGTCAATGACCAGGCAAGCGCCCCTGGCCAGGTGAAATGCTCCCAGCGCCGCCAACCAACGGTCCATGCCCAGGCGCTGGTAGTCGTCATAGCCATTGCGCACACCCGCCATTTCCTGGGCGGGGTGCGCCACGCGCGCTTGCACGGCAAACGCCTGGGCAATCAGCGCGCAAAGCGCATCGGTTTCTTCCTCACTGCGCACACTGACAATGCGGCAGCCGGTCAGACGTACCGAAGCCAGTGCAGCCACTTCGGCCACCAGCGCCTGATCGGAGTCGACGATACCGCCGCTTTCAATCGCTGCATCAGCGACGTGGATTACCCGCCACTTGATGAAGCTGTTACCGCAATCGAGCTCAAGAATCATCACGCAACCTCAAACTGAGCTCACCACCACTGAAGCTCTTTTCCACCCCTTCCACCTCAAGGCGCAAGCCGCCCTGCCCGTCGACGCCAAGAACCACGCCATCAATACGCGTGCTACCGGCAACCAGAGAAACATTGCGCCCCTGCCAGAGGTGCGCCTGCTCCCATTCTTCCTGGAATGCGGCAAACCCGTAGCGACGATGCCTTGCCAATTCGTGTTGCAATTGCTGACTGAGCAACGCTACCAGCCGGTTACGGTCGATTGCCGCCCCTACTTCGCGGCGCATCGAGGTCCACACCTGGTCGACCTGATCGTTGACCTGCATGTTCACATTGATGCCGATACCCAGCACCACATGACAGACATCTGCCGGATCACCCACCAACTCCAGGAGGATACCGGTGATCTTCTGCCCGCGAACGAGGACATCGTTGGGCCATTTGAGCCCCACATCCTTAACCCCAAACGCCTGCAGGGTACGCATTACCGCCAACCCCACCACCAGGCTCAAGCCCTCGAGCTGGCGCATGCCGCCATCCACACGGAGTACCAGGCTGTAATAGAGGTTTTCGGCAAACGGGCTGACCCACTGCCGACCGCGCCGACCACGGCCGGCGCTCTGGCGCTCGGCCAGGACCAGAAATGGAGCGGTCTGCCCTTCCCCGGCCAGCCGCAGGCCTTCGGCATTGGTCGAGTCGATGGTTTCGTGGATGAAAACGGGCCACTGCTCGCCTTCGGCAAACTCGGCAATCGCTTGTGCATCGAGCAAAGCCAGTGGCGCCGCCAACTGATAGCCGCGCCCACGAACCTTGTGAATGGTGAGGTTCAGTTCGCTCTCCAGGTGCTGCAGCTGCTTCCAAACGGCGCTGCGACTTACCCCGAGGGCCGACCCCAGAGCTTCTCCGGAATGGAACCGACCATCCTTGAGGAGATTCAACAACTTCAGCATGCCAGTCTCGACTTGGAATAAGGCAGGCATGATAGCTATGGGCTGTTGGCTTGCATAGGAAAAGGGCTGCCGGCGGGGTGAAGGCCACTCCCGCAGCATACCCTGGACCCGCACCATACCTGTGGGAGCGGCTTTAGCCGCGAAGCGGGCGACGCGGTGGATGGCACCGTCTATGCCGGTGTTCGCGGGTGAACCCGCTCCCACAGGAACCGCGTATGCCTAGGGATTTTCAGGGCCAGAAAGACAAAACCCCTACCTGCATGTGCAGATAGGGGTTTTGCGAAATGAATCTTGACGATGACCTACTCTCACATGGGGAAACCCCACACTACCATCGGCGATGCATCGTTTCACTGCTGAGTTCGGGATGGGATCAGGTGGTTCCAATGCTCTATGGTCGTCAAGAAATTCTGTTGCCAGAATGTCCAGATGGACAGCCCAGCGAATTCGGATATGCGATATTTGTGATGTTGCGAACTTTCGGTTCTTTCGTCTTCACCACCACAATTTGGCTTTCGTGCGCAAATTGCTTGGGTGTTATATGGTCAAGCCTCACGGGCAATTAGTATTGGTTAGCTCAACGCCTCACAGCGCTTACACACCCAACCTATCAACGTCGTAGTCTTCGACGGCCCTTCAGGGGATTCAAGATCCCAGTGAGATCTCATCTTGAGGCAAGTTTCCCGCTTAGATGCTTTCAGCGGTTATCTCTTCCGAACATAGCTACCCGGCAATGCCACTGGCGTGACAACCGGAACACCAGAGGTTCGTCCACTCCGGTCCTCTCGTACTAGGAGCAGCCCCTCTCAAATCTCAAACGTCCACGGCAGATAGGGACCGAACTGTCTCACGACGTTCTAAACCCAGCTCGCGTACCACTTTAAATGGCGAACAGCCA